>JAYEJW010000706.1:0-4226 GCA_034716535.1 Pseudomonadota bacterium | reverse complement strand
CTGAAAAATCGGGTGCACCCCTGGCACCGCGGAAACGCCGAACCTGGACGGGCCTCTATTAGCAAATTCTAACACGGGCCATTCTTTCTGATCGGCGCCTTGGTCACCATCGTTGACAGTCGTCAATGGGGCCGCATTGTGACCGAAGGAAAGGGCAAGGGGGTGGACAATGAGGGGGATTCGCGAGCTTGACCTGGAAGCGAGGTCTGTGAAGGTTCGCTCGAAAGCCCCTTTCTCGGCGGGCAGATCTTTGTTGATGCGGATCCTGATCTGGGATCGAACGTCGGTTCACTCGACCAACGGAGATTCATCGTTTGCCCGAAGATGCGGCAGCCGTCCCTGGAAGCCAGGCGGGGGTGGTGACACAGGGCTCCACGCCGGCGTTTCACCCCCTATGCGTCCGGTCTTTAGACTCACGGGGCGGCCTATGCCCGGCTCGGGTGAGGCCGCCGCCAGGCAATCTCAGAACGAATAGACGCCGATAATCCGCCAGTGGCTCTGGCTTGCATCGGCTTTCTTTCCATCCGCCCGCACGAAGCCGTCGTATTCACTGATGCGGTTGGCGTAGAAGGTCTTTAAGGTCAAGCCCTTGACCTGCTTCGGCTTCCACGCCAGGATCAAGTCCCACTCGTAGGCGTCGGTGTTCGGACTCGCGAGACCGAAGTTCGGGATTAGGCCAACCGTGTCCGACTTGCCGTAGTTCATGTACTGGGCCTTGAAGACGAGGCCCGGCATGATCTTGTACATCCCGCGAAGCCCCCAGGCGTCAACGTCTTTGCGGTAGGCATTGCGCGAGAAGATGGTGCTGGTGTAAGCGGGGTCGCTCCCGTACGCATTCAAAAAGGCGGAATCACCTTCCGAATGGTTATATACGACGTGCGCGGACCATTTTTTCTTCTCGCCGATGAGCCCCGCCTTGAGCCCGATCAGGTTGAAATCGAGCTTGCCGTCGCCGAAGTTTTTTTGAATCGACACAGGACCTTTGATGCCCGTTGTCCCCTCACCCACGTCGTCCTGGCGCAAATATTGGAAGCCCAGATCGAGCTTCATCTTCTTCACGGGGACCTTTCCGTCCGCCTGGAAATAGACGTTGTTGCTGATGTCGTTGGAGTAATAGTTCCACAGCTGCAGGTTCGTATAGGGCAGGCCCGAGTAACTGATCGAGGCGGCGGTGATGCCGTTGGTGTTGCGCGCGTCCGGGCCCAGGGTGATCTCGTTGATTCCGAGGAACTTGGCCTGGCCGAGTCCTCGCTGATCCGGCAGTTGGGATGCGCCCGCGGTACCCGTGACCTCACCGATGAGGCCGAAGTCGGTCATCGCTCGGGCGCCGAAGGACATCTGGGTAATCTGGCCGAGCGAGATATCCAGGCCCTCTACGGGCTTTCCGCCTGCACGGAAGGCCGTGTAGAAGTTCGGGATCGTACTGAACGCGATCTTGGTCAACGGGGTATCCAGGAAGCCACGGCCGGCAAAGGCGTAGAGGCGCTCCGCGTTATAGGTGGCATATATCTCGCCCAGTATGCCCTTGTCGATGCCGTCGTCGGCGACGAACATGCCGCGCGCCACCCGCTCGGTGTCGAAATCGGTCAGGCCGAACAGATCGCCGTTGAGATAGGCACCGGCGCCCGCCTGCAGGCCCCCGAAGCTCGGGGTGATGTACTTCGCCTTCAGCATATACGCCCAGCCGCTGTTGGGATCGTAACCGTTGTCCTTGGCGGTCAGGATGCCCATGGCCTTGATCTGTCCTTCCAGCGTGCCGTAATCGACGCCTCGATACTTCAGATCGAGTGCGGATGCACTGGTGGCCGTTGCCATCGCCGCTGCAAGGATCAAAAGTTGTTTCTTCATCATCACGCGCTCCCGGGTCGCATCTTTAAAAGGGCCGGATTGCCTCTGTCTCAGCCCTTGAACGGTTTTTCTGTGGAGGGCCCGCCCATTCGTATGGGTAGCCACTTCAGTCCAAGGTTCGGTGGCGTGCGAAAAAACTACTAGCAGCCAGCGGGCAACCGCAACAGTATCAAAAACAACAAAAATTTTCATCTGTTACTTTCTGGCGACTTGACCTCTGTCAAGAGCGACTCTGAACCGACACCCGGAGAGCACGCCAAGCACAGACCTGCAGAACAAGATGCTGTCTTCTGCGTTAGCCTGTATCCTCGCCAGGTATTCGAGCAGACCTGCCGGACCCAGGTGCACCGCAGCGCCGTACGGTCCACCGCGGGGGGAGATGTGTTCGCTGATCGTCACGGTCAGGGTGGCGCCGAGAACGTTCGATCGTTTCCCTGATGCCGCCAAGCCAATGATTTACTCAACGACGACAGAGGTAAAAAAACCACATGACCGCCGCATCCGTCATGGATTCCCACCCGACTGTACTGAATCCAACAGACATCATCAGTACCGCAGCGCGGTACATCATGGAGAACCGGTACCGAAATCTTCCCGTGATCGACGAGGACGGACGCTATCTTGGCATTTTCGGCGTCAACTGCCTCTTGCGGCTCGTACTACCCAAGGCCGCGATCATGGAACGGGGGCTCGACGATGTCTCGTTCATCCACGAGACGGTCGACGATCTTCACGACCGTTTCCGGGAGGTGGGAAGCCAGCCCATCTCGGTGTGCATGAACACGGACATCGTCACCGTCCCACCCGACAAGCCCCTTGTTGAGACGCTTCTGATCCTCTATCGAAACAAGACCAGCATCCCCGTGGTGGATCCGAAAACGCGCAAGCTGCTGGGCATGATTTCCTATTGGGACGCCGGCGAGCACATCCTCTCTGCATAGGAAGGCGAAACATGCACACCCCACACGAAGCACAGGTCATCTTCGGCCTCGACCCCCTCTGGTTCGCAGGCTCGCTGTTCGTACTCACCTACCTGCTCATCATCACCGAGCGTTTGAACCGGGCCATCATCTCTTTGAGCGCCGCCTGTCTGATGATCCTCGGCGGCGTGCTGACCCAGGAGGCAGCGTTCGAAGGCGTCGACTTCAACACGCTGGGACTGCTGACCGGCATGATGATCATCGTCGGAATCACCAAGAATTCCGGCGTCTTCCAGTACCTCGCCATCTGGGCAGCCAAACGGGTCAACGCCGACCCTTGGGGGATCTTGGTGATGCTCTCGGTGGTTACCGCGGTCCTCTCGGCCTTGCTCGACAATGTCACCACGGTGCTGCTCATCGTCCCTGTCACCCTGCTCATCACCGACGCCTTGAAGATCAACGCCTATCCTTACCTGTTCACTCTGATCTTCGCTTCCAACATCGGCGGCACCGCAACCCTCATCGGCGACCCACCCAACATCATGATCGGGTCGGCAGTGGGATTGGGTTTCAATGACTTTCTGTTCAACCTCGCCCCGATAACCCTCGTCATCATGCCCCTCACCCTGCTCCCCATCTATCTGATTTGGGGAAAAGGCCTGAAAACGAATCGCGAGAACCGCAGAAAGGTGATGGACTATCGGGAGCAGGACGCCATTACCGACACGCGGTTACTGAAACAATCGCTGTTCGTGCTCGCGCTGGTCTTGGTGGGGTTCACCCTGGGCCACGGATTCAACCTGCAACCTGCCACCGTGGCCATGTCTGGTGCCGCGCTCTTGCTGATCCTCGACAACCTCCCGAGGAACGCCCATAAACAGTCATCCGAGGTCCACAAGGCCTTCTGCGAGGTGGAGTGGATCACGATCTTTTTCTTCATTGGGCTCTTCATTGCGGTCTACGCTGTAGAGACCACCGGCCTACTTGAAATGCTCGCGCACCAGGTGGTGGAACTGACCGGCGGAGACCGCATGGTCACCGCCATCTCCATCATATGGGTTTCCGCTGTGGCTTCGGCGATCGTCGACAACATCCCGTTCGTCGCCACCATGATCCCGTTGATCGAAAGCATGGAGACGACCTTCGGCGGCGCGGAACAACTGATGCCCCTTTGGTGGTCCCTGGCCCTGGGCTCCTGCCTCGGCGGCAACGGAAGTCTGGTGGGCGCGAGCGCCAACCTCATCGTCGCCGGATTCGCCGAGCGCGACGGTCAGCCCATCCGGTTTCTTCCCTTTATGCTGATGGCCTTTCCGCTGATGCTGCTGTCGATCCTGGTCAGCACTCTGTACGTGTATTTCCGCCGAATGTCCCGTCTACGATGAACAGAGGGCGATCGTCGGAGCAGGGCGCGCCGAGATTGCGGGTCAGAAGTAGCGGAAATACACGTACAGAGTGCTG
>JAYEJW010000705.1:0-18833 GCA_034716535.1 Pseudomonadota bacterium | reverse complement strand
AGCTGGGAGAACAGCGAGCCGCTTATCTGCGCAAAGAGGTGGAAGAGCGCGGCGGCGGGGAGGGCTCGCTGGACCACGGCATCTATCGGGCGGTCCGCGACCAGGCCGCTGACGCGGGGCTCAATTATGAAGCGGAGGCGCCAGCATACTGAGATTGAAGCGCCGGACGCATGGCAGCCGCTCTCCTGAGGTGCCGCTACGCACCAGATGAGTGCATCGAAGCGGGAGCGCCGCCGCCACCAGGGCGGCGCCTCACGCGTTTAACGGTCTCTGACCGCGCTTTCTGCGGGGATCGGAAAGCGGCGGCCATGGTTGGCGCGCTACTTGCCTTAACTTAAGTGACAACGCGATTCAATCCTGGATTCGAGGGGACTCCATCATGACCTACGCTTTCAATCAGGCCGGCTTCGAGACATCCATTCTCAACTCGGACGATGACTTCGAGCCCTACGGGTTCGTTGCACCGCAGCTCGCTTCCGCGGGTTTCGAGCACCAACCCGGTCGTACCGGGTTTGGAACCCATCATCGGGTCATCGAGGCAGCCGTGCTGCGAGGACTCGAAAAGCTCGCATAGCGGCAGCCGCGAAGGGCGCGAAGAAGATCTACTGGCAAGGAGACCGAGCCCTGACCTGTGACCCCGTAGGTCGGGTTAGGCGTGCATGGTAATGGCGCAGAATCGTCCATCAGATTCTCCGCACGCCGTAACCCGACATGCGGAGGATTCGGCGGCCGGGCGTCGGGTTACGCTGCGCTAACCCGACCTACCTGTCTGACGCGGGGCTCAACTATGAAGCGGAGGCGCCAGCATACTAGTACCGATGCGTCCAAATGCTACCAACATTAAGCAGCCACGACGTGGATGGTATGCTCAGGCATTGTGGGGGCGTCACACGATGACGCGAAGGCGCGAAGAAGGAGTCGTCAATGAATGTAGAAGAGATCTTTCTCCTGTTGTTGTCGATACGGCCTTCCAGATTTCGCGTCTTCGCGGCTTCGCGTGAGCCAACGAGCGGCTGAGCAAGGAAGTCGGGTTTATTTGGACGCAGTTGTACTAGAGCTCCGGCAAGGCCCGCAAGAAGAAGGTCTTCAGGTAGGCGGTCTCGGGGATTGCCGGATGCACCGGGTGGTCAGGCCCCTGGGCCCCGGCCTCCAGCAATTGCAGGCTGCGCCCCGCCCGCCGTGCGGCCTGCTGGACCGTGCGCAGGAAGGCATCACGGCCCATGTGGAAGGAGCAGGATGAGGTGACCATCAGCCCGCCGGGCTCCAACACATCCAGGCCCAGCCGATTCAGCCGGCGATAGGCCTGGGTGCCTTCGGCCTCGTCCTTGCGCCGCTTGATGAAAGCGGGCGGATCCAGGATCACGAGGTCGAAGCGCTCCTCCTGGTCCCGCAGTATCCGTAACACATCGAAGGCGTCGCCCTGCAGGGCACGGACGCGCTCGATGACACCGTTGCGCTCGGCGTTCTCCCCCACGCGCTCCAGTGCGGTGGCGGAGCTGTCGACGCAGACCACGTCCTCCGCCCCGTGGACGGCGGTCTGCAGCCCCCAGGCGCCGATGTAGCTGCAGAGATCCAGCACCCGCCTCGGCGTTCCGAACCGGCGCAGGCGGACACGGTTCTCGGCCTGATCGTAGAACCAGCCCGTCTTCTGGCCGGTCAGGGGCGAGACCAGGAAGCGGGTGCCGTTCTCCTCGAGCTCCAGATCTTGAGGCTCCTCTCCCAGGATGGTCTCGGTCTCCTGCGCAAGGCCCTCCAGCTCCCGCACCGCCGTGTCGTTGCGCAGAACGATGGTACGGGGCCGAACCACCTGCTCCAGCGCCGTAATTATGTCCGCCCGCTCCCGCTCCATACCCGCGGTGGTGATCTGTACAGCCAGCAGGTCGCCGTAGCGGTCCACGATCAGGCCGGGCAGGCCGTCACTCTCGCCGAAGACCAGGCGGTAGAAGGGACGCTCATAAAGTCGCTCGCGTAACTCGAGCGCCATGCGGATACGATGCACCCAAAGGGTCGGACTCAGGGGCCGGCGGCGGTCGCGGCTTACCAGGCGGGCGCAGATCAGCGAGTGGGGGTTGACGTAGCCGTAGCCCAGCCAGCGGTCTCGATGGCTGTGGATCGCGACCGGCTGACCGGGCTCGAAGGCCTTCAGCGGGGTTGCCTCCGTGTCCACCTCGTTGCTGTAGACCCAGCAATGACCGGCGAGCAGGCGGCGTTCCTGATCTTTCTTTAGACGCAGGACCGGGTTCTTCATGGCGTTCGATTCTCCTCGTTTAGCCCGGCAAGCGTATCAGATTCCCTCGCCGCGATCGGTTCCGATTGGAAACCCCGGGGCATTGCACCCATTGTCCCCAGTAGCTCGTTGCAACAGGACCTCAGTCATGCCGGATTTCCAGCCCAGAACCAACCGCCTCGCGGACGCCACCAGCCCCTACCTCCAGCAGCACGCAGAGAACCCCGTAGATTGGTGGCAATGGGGCGACGAGGCGCTCACCCGCGCCCGCGAGCAGGACAGGCCCATCCTGCTCTCCATCGGCTATTCGGCCTGCCACTGGTGCCACGTCATGGCCCACGAGTCCTTCGAGGACCCCCAGACCGCCGAGGTCATGAACCGCCTCTTCGTCAATATCAAGGTGGATCGGGAGGAGCGCCCGGACCTGGACAAGATCTACCAGTCCGCCCATCAGCTCCTGGCCCAGCGCGCGGGTGGGTGGCCGCTCACGGTCTTCCTGACCCCCGACGACCAGCAGCCCTTCTTCGCCGGGACCTACTTCCCCAAGGAGCCACGCCACGGCCTGCCCTCGTTCAAGGATCTGCTCGAGCGCATCGAGGGCGCCTATCGGCAGCAGGGGGACGCCATTCGCGAGCAGAACCGGTCCCTGATGGAGGCCCTGTCCCGGCTCGACCCCGGCCGTGGCACGGAGATCCCCGACGCCGCGCCCCTGGATGGGGCCAGGCGCCAGCTCGCCGGCAGCTTCGATGCCACCCACGGCGGCTTCGGCGGCGCACCCAAGTTCCCCCACGCGACGGACCTGGAGCTCCTGCTGCGCCACTACGCGTCGACCGCCTCCGACGGAGAGCCGGACAGGCAGGCCCTGTACATGGCCACCTTTACCCTGGAGCGCATGATCCGCGGCGGGCTCAACGATCAGCTCGGCGGGGGCTTCTGCCGATACTCGGTCGACGAGGAGTGGATGATCCCCCACTTTGAGAAGATGCTCTACGACAACGGACCCCTGCTCGGCCTGTGCTGCGACGCCTGGCAGATCACCGGCGACACCCTGTTCCGCGACGCCGCGCACGCCACCGCCGGCTGGGTCCTGCGTGAGATGCAGTCACCGAAAGGCGGCTACTACTCCACCCTCGACGCCGACAGCGAGGGCGAGGAAGGCAAGTTCTACGTCTGGAACAGGAAGGAGGTCCGCACCCTGCTCGCGCAGGAGGAGTACGCCGTCCTCGAGGCCGTCTACGGGCTCGACCAGACCCCGAACTTCGAGGGCGGCTGGCACCTGCACACCTACCGTACACCCGGGCAGCTCGCCGAGGAGCTCGACAGGCCCCAGGCCGAAGTCGCCGTGCTGCTGGAGCAGGCGCGCGAGAAGCTTTTCGCGGTCAGGGAACAGCGGGTGCGCCCGGGACGGGACGAGAAGGTGCTCACGGCCTGGAACGCCTTGATGATCAAAGGCATGGCCCGGGCCGCGCGGGTGCTGGAAGCACCCGAGTACCTGGAATCCGCCGAGCGGGCGCTCGCGTTCGTTCGTTCCACCCTCTGGCGGGACGGGCGCCTGCTCGCCACCTACAAGGACGGCAAGGCCCACCTCAACGCCTATCTGGACGACTACGCGTACCTGCTCGATGCCCTGCTGGAGCTGCTCCAGGCCCGCTGGCGCCGGGAGGATCTGGAACTAGCCCTGGAATTGGCCGAGGTCCTGCTCTCCCAGTTCGCCGATGCGAAGGAAGGCGGCTTCTTCTTCACCGCCCGTGATCACGAGCGGCTCATCCACCGGCCCAAGCCCCTCGGGGACGAGTCCGTTCCCTCCGGCAACGGGGTCGCGGCCCAGGTCCTGCAGCGCCTCGGGCACCTGGTCGGCGAGGCCCGCTACCTGGACGCCACGCGAGGCACGCTCGCGCTCGCGTCCGAGCAGATGCGCCGCATCCCCTATGCCCACGCCAGTCTGCTCGCAGCGCTGGAGGAGCACCTCAACCCCACGGAGACCATCGTCATCCGTGGCGATGGAGAGGACCTCAGGCGCTGGCAAGAGGCGGCCTTGGCCGCCTATGCGCCCCGGCGACTCGTGGTCGCGATCCCGTCCGGGGAGGGCGGGCTCCCAGGCACTCTCTCGGCCATGCAGGCGGGCCCGATAGCCCGGGCCTACCGTTGCTCGGGGACCAGCTGCGAGGCGCCGGTCGAGGACTTCGCGGACTTCGAGCGAATCTTTGGCTCGGCTTGTCGCGAGCACTCATCGCGCCTAGATTAGCCTTCACGACTTTTCGGCCGGATCCGCCCATGGACCTTCCCTTTACCCACAAGCCCGGACGGCGCGAGCGCCACCTGCGCCGCGGACATGAGAACCCGCTCTTCGAATGGCCGCCTCGGGAAGTCGCGCCCGAGGACCTGCTCGCGGCCCAGAAGGCGGACCACGAGGAGATGGAGATCTTCCGCGAGAGCTTTCGCACCCTGGTTCAGAAGGCGGTGGACCTGGAGCCCAACGCCGGCAGCGAGACGGTGCTGGGGCTCAAGGAAGAGTTAGAGAAGCACTATGAGCAGGCCTGCGGACTGCCTGAAGACCAGGAACAAGAGAAGGATGCGATCAGAAAGCTCATCGCCCTCATCATGCAGGCGGTGCGGAAAAGCGCCGACAACGACCCGCTGGCCCACCGCGAGCTGCAGGAGGAAGAGCAGGCCCGAGCCATCCACTTTCGGCTGCTGGAGCAGCCCCTGGTGGCGGACATCCTCCACCCCGAGACCCCCATCGAGCCCGACGAGCTAGCCCCGGCCCTCTTGAACGCCACCCCCGAGCAGGTAGACGCGGTGCTGGAGATCTTCGATTCCGACCACCTGACCCTGTTGGTCCGTCAGGGCGAAGACCTGCTCGTGCGCCTGGAGGGGAAAGGGGTCGACACGACGCAGGCCCGCCGCCGGCTCGCACTGATCCAAGAGGCTGCCACGTTACGCGTCAAGCTGCGCACGACCGGTAGGTCGGGTTAGCGCAGCGTAACCCGACATCGCCGCTGCAAACGGGAATAAGGATGAGATACCGTCGCGCATTCACACCGGGGGGATCGTTCTTCTTCACGGTCGTCACGGAGCAACGGCGACCGATCTTCGGCGATACCGCGATTGTCGATCTGTTGCGCGATGCGCTCCGATCGGTCAAGGAGTCGCGACCGTTCGACATGGACGCAATGGTCGTGCTCCCGGATCACCTGCACTGCATCTGGACCCTGCCAAACGGAGACGCGGATTTCGCAACGCGGTGGCGCCTCGTGAAAACCTGGTTTACGAAGCATTGCAATTCGGAATTACGAACGCGGCCCGACCCTTCGCGTTCGAGACGGAGCGAGCAGGCGATCTGGCAACATCGTTACTGGGAGCATCTGCTCCGCGATGAAAGGGATTTCGAAGGTCACGTCGACTACATCCATTTCAACCCGGTGAAACACGGGTACGTCGCTCGGCCCAGGGATTGGCCCCATTCGAGCTTTCACGCCTTCGTCGCGAAGGGAATACTGCCGGAAGATTGGGGAGCGGCGAGCCTGTTGATTCCCGAGGGCGTCGGCAGGGAATGAGATTGCGGGTCAGCGTAGCGCAGCGTAACCCGACGTCCGGCCACCCGATCCTGCGCTTGTCGGGTTACGGCGTGCAGGGAACGCGGCGATTCGGTCCGCCGCGTCGCCGAGCACGCCTAACCCGACCTACGGGCTGTCCTTATTGAAGGAGCTTCCACAACATCGCGAACGGGGCATCCGTATCCGGACCCTGATACTCGAAGTGCAGGTCGTGCATCAATCCGATGGTCGGGTAGGGAGCGGTCGCGTCGAGCTCCTCCACAACCAGGTCGAGATTGGACAATACGGCGGACGCCGAGGGCGTCGAGGGGTCCACCTCCTCGTAGTGCTTCAAGACCCAATAGTACTCGCCGTCGGTCTTTTCCTTCCATTGCAGAATGACGTCGAACTTCCCGCCGAAGGCCACCAGGCCATCCACGCCGCTCAGGTGGATGTCCATGTTCGCTTGCACCACGTTGAGCGAGCGCGGCACCAGGTTGTCCACCGCCGGCAGGTGCTGCTTGCCGTCGGCCAGCATTACCATCCACATCGCGTTCCAGGCCTGGGGGCCGGCCTCCGGGTGCATGGCGTCGAGCCGCAGATTGATGTTCTGCAGCTCGGTCACCGGCTTGAAGCTGGTGTCGCCCGTGGTCAGGTTCATGTAGTACAGCCCGCCCGAGCCGGCGCCGCCGTTGGCCGTGAGATCCATGCGCAGCTGCAGCCGATACCAGTCTGTAGCCGCGTTGCAGCAGCGGTCCCCGGCCGTCAGGGGGGTGACATGGTAGCTGCTCTGATCGGCCGCCAGGATCCCGAACTGCTCGACGCCCTGGACCGGATCGCGCACGGTGCCGAACACGGGTCCCACCTCGCCGGACCGGCGCAGGATGCCGTCGCCGTCTACGTCCCGGCCGAGCGCGAATCCCGCCATGGCCTCGCCGTTGGCGTCGAACTGGATCACCGCCTGGGTTTCGGTCCCGAAGAAGGGGCTGAAACCGAAGGAGCCGTTATTGACCCGGGAGAGATGGGCGGGGAAACCGGTCGCAACACCGAGATTCGGGCGCGCCACCTGGGTCCCATTCGCCAACGTGCCGTCCACCTGGATGAGGGCCTCGCCAAGCGACGGCTCCGAGAGCCAGCCGTCCTGACCGTTCAGGGAGATCAACGACAGCTCTTCGAAATCGTAGAGCCCCGCATTCGCCCCCCCAAACGCCAAAAGGCCGCCCATCAGGAATGCGCCAAGCGCGCCCTGTCTCTTCTTTGCTGCTACCGCACCGTCTTTCTTCGTACGCATGATCTGGTCTCCAAGCTGTGTGGGTTGACCCCTTGTCCTGCCAATCTTTTTCTTCGAGACTGCCACTACTGCAGTTCCGAAACCGCCGCAGACTACCGCTGTGCGGCGGGGAGAAACTCAGTAGAGTATTAGAGAAGTATTATACTGTAATGTTTCTGCAGTTTCGTTGCGCCAGGTCAGGTCCCGATGCGGGACTTTGCAGTTCCGGTTCCGTTCAGAACAGGCACCGAGTGCACCGTACCCGACGTCCAGGGTCACCGGTCAGGGCCTGGGAAACCCGTAGGTCGGGTTAGCGCAGCGTAACCCGACGCCCGAGCATCAGATCCTGCAATGCGCAAGTCGGGTTACGGCGTGCGGCGGCTTCTCCGTTCATTCCCCGGCATCGCCGGGCACGCCTAACCCGACCTACGGAGCTCATCGACCTACGGTGTCACCGGTCAAGGGGCGCACCAGGGCCCAATCACAATCCGGACCACTCGGTGGGCTCCGAACTCGCTGGCGAGTCCTCCGTCCGCACACCGTCGTCGCTGTACTGGATCCAGTAACGCCCGTTGCGACACCGCGGGGCGTACAGCCGCAGGCCTTTGTACGGCCCGCTCTTTGACTCGCCGAAGTCGCGGAAGTCGCGGAAGCTGTACCAGTCTCCCAGCATGCCCTTGCCGCGCGGTTTCCCGTACTTGCCGATCAGAAACTCGGCCAGACGCTTGGTCTCTTTGCATTGGGTCGCCTTCTCCGGGTGCTCGAATCGACCCACAATCTCGTAGATCCGGCCGTCGCTCGTGGTCTTCAGGGAATACTCGTTGAAATGCGGGTTGGGCACCTTGGCCTCGACCCGGTAGAGGGTGCCCTTGAGCTCGGCCTTATCGCGCCCTTCGTAGCTGATCTCTTCCTTGCTGATCACCTTCGCCACCATGCAGGGGTCGAAGGGCTCGCCGAGCGGGACGCCGAAGGCGCCGATCACGGGCTCCTTCGTTCCTTCCAGCGCCGGCTCGCTCTGTTCTCCGACACTCACAGGGGGACTCGGTTGCTCCTCTCCCGCCGTTTCCTGTTTCTCCGCCGGACCATCGCCGACAGGTCCAGGGCTCTCCCCGCTCTCGGTCGGGGCATCGGCGGCCGTACCGACGGAGGGGACCGGCTCCTGCTGTTGCCCAGCGGGGGGATCGGACGCGAAGACAGCCGGTCCGGGTACCCAGAGCGGGAGGCCCAGCAGGGTGGCGAGGATGGTCGCTCGTTGTAGGTTCATTTTGCCCTCGATGTTGGTTTGGGATTCCGGTGAATTGCGCCTCGCCTGTGCGGCCTAGGCGCTGAAGAGTGACGATTTTAAGCCGGTTTTCGGAGGATTGCGCTACGCTGATCAAGCCCACGGATTGGGGGGAGCAAAAAAAACCGGGGAGGGGGAATACCCCCACCCCGGTGCATTATGGCTTGTTCGTCCATTCTGATTGGCGGGACGCCGTCCCTGCGGCCCGCCCCCTTATGCGCGTCCCTGCGCGTTCTCCGTTAAGGACTACGGCTGCTGCGTTCCAGGCAGCGTCCAGCCGAACTCGTCCGAGACGTAGTCATCCAGATACCAGACCCGACGGAACATGGAGTCGCCGTCGATGAACTCACCGGTATCGGGGTCTACGTTGAACTGCCCCCACACGCCGTAGAGGAAGTCGCCGTAGGCGCTTGCGGTGATGCTGGCCTCTTCCGACAGGGCGTCCTGGAAGCCTTCCATGGTGTCGAACTCGTTGCAGAATTCGGTACCCACGGCCCAGTCGGCGTCCGGATCGTCATGCGGATCGTTCGGGTAGCACTGGCTGAGGTCGTGCGCGGCACCCGTATCGGTCTCCGCCCAGACCGTGAAGTTATCACCGAACATCTCGCCACGGCCATACTCGAGGTTCAAGGGCTCCGCCTCGCCGGCCTCCACCGTGGTGTTGTCTCCGGTCTCGAAGACCACGAAGTAACGCGACGGATTGAGGATGTCGGTCGGATCGATCGGCACGAAGATACCCCAATCCAGGTCACCCTCGGTTGGCACACCTTTTGGCGGGATACCGCCAGCCGCTGTGTAGCGAGGATCGAGGATGGTGTTCGCCATGGACTTCAGCTGCGACACGTTCCGGGACTGCTCCGGATCGCCTGCGTCGTAATCGGTGCAGACATGGGAGGCGAGCACGGAAATGTCGTCACGCCAGGTCTCGCAGGTCACGGCGCCGTCACCGTTGTAGGTCACCCCATCGGTAGCTTCGAAGCCTACAGGCGTGGTGGTCCAGGTTACGCCACCGTCGAAGGAGCGCCGCGTGTAGAGCTCGTAGCGATCGTTGCCGACCGTGTTCTGCTTGAAGTTCGGCGACCAGGCATAGATCATGGAGACGTAGCTACCATCGATGAAGCCACGGTGTGCCTTGGAGACCTCGAGCGGGTTGTACCAGGAGGCGTCATCCAGGTTGGGTCCGATCAGCGCGCTGTCAGGCTCCTGATAGCAGGCTGCCGGGTAGGCAGGCTGGTCGTTGCTGACATTCGTTCCGTCCATTCCGGGGCACTCGTACCAGCTCAGCATCTTGTCGTAGACCTGGCTGTTGTCCGGATCGTTCACAGACGAGCAGAGCTGACCGAAGGTGGCGTCATCCACGCAGGTCATGTCCGAAACGCCCGGGCAGAGCCCGTCGCTGGAACCGCTCACCTCACACTCGAACGGCGTACGGGCGGAGAGGTTGATCGGCGCGGCCATGCACAGGCCGTTCGGGTAGTAGCCGCTCGTGCCCTCCTGGGACCCTTCGGTGAAGTACGTCACACCTTCAGTCTCGGCACCCTCACCGTCGTACCAGGCGCAGACCATGTTGCTGGCCGCATAGGGGTTCGCCACGGTCTCGTCGAACTCGCACCAAGCGTTCGGATCATCGCAATCCAATGCAATGCGCCGGGTGCTGATGTCCGCCGGTCCACCCTGATTGACGATACCCTGCTTCCACAGCGGGATGGCGGTCACATGGTTGATGCCCTCCTTGGCCTTCGCCAGGGGCTGCGACATCATGGCGGTGCGCCGGGCGATCTCCGTGTTGAAGATCAGGTAGTTGTAGTCGACGCTCGCGTTACTGAAGTCCCACATGTCCGCGGTGTCCATGGGCGGGAAGTAGACCCCGGTGCGCCAGTTGACCTCGGGCTGGTTGAGCTGGGCGCCCTGGTACAGGACGGTCTCGACCAGGCTGTAGTCCACACCGACGCCTTCAGAGGTCGCGGGAGAGCCCAGGTTGAAGCTGGTCCAGAAGACGTTCTTGCCGACGTCGGCCTTGACGCAGTTCTCCAGGGTTGTCTCATCGGGGTCACCGCAGAAGGTGGCGGTGTCCGACAGATCACCCAGGGTCCACTCCTCGTCATTGAAGAAGCCGAAACGGCCCAGACCCTTGTCCTCCTCGGACACGACCACGACCCAGGCGTCATCGACGGGAATGTCATCAGTCGGGTCCGTGTCGCGCGGCTGCAGGTTCAGGCGCGGGCGGGTGGCGGCATTGTTGGCGATGTTGGGCAGATCGCCGGGATTGCCGACTCCGTCACCGTTGGCGTCGACCATGCAGATCAGCTGCGGATTGCCCTGCGGGCCCAGCGGGACCTCGACCGAGTCGATGCACTGGTCCTTGATGCCGTAGGGTGCGGCGAACTCGTCGTTGCAGTAGCCCTCTAAGGTTGGGAGTACCGGGAACGTGCAGCGGTCATTGTTGGTCAGACGCGCCGCGATCATCATGGGCACATAGACCATGGGTCGCCCACCGACGATGTTATCGGCCAGCGGGAGCGGCGTGCCATCGTCGTTGACGATGTCGAAGTCCTCCCACTCGATGAAGCTGTACCAGATGTCCGTCTTGCTGGCAGCGGTGGCACCGGACCAGCCGGTTCCCGGACCTTCACCCTCGCCCGGACGGATGCCCTCGGGGTCTTCCTGCCAGGTGATGGCGCAACCGGCGCCGGCCACGCAGGAGGTCTCGACCCGGTTGACGTCACGCCGGCCGGAGGTCAGGCGCTCGGCCTGGAACCAGACCACCTGGGTGGTGCCGGGTACTTCCGGATCCTCGCGCAGCACACCGCGTGCGCTCCACAGACAGCTGTAGGGCACCTCGCCGACCGGGGCGTTATCGGGGTTGTAGTTGGTCGAGCTCTGGGAGCCTCCGACGCCGAACAGGTCGGTCAGGTAGAAATCGCTCTCGTTGCTGATACCGAGATAGGTTGCCACTTCATCACTTGGGAACGCTGCACTCCAGGCCGGGTTACCCGCCTCGCAGAATCTGCTGGGCCAGGCCACCAGGACCTTGTTGCTCGCGACCGCGTGGAAGACGTTGATCGCCTCGCCGGGGTAGTCGGTGATGAGGGTCGCTTCCTCAGGCGGGCCGATGCAGTCCTCGGGGGCACCTTCGACCGGCACCGGCTCACTGATATTGTCGCGCGAGGTGGCGGCCGAGACGGTGCAGGGGACGCGGTTGGTCGCAACAGGCCCCTCGACCTCGAACTCGCCTGAGCTGTTGGCTTGGATGTTGACGAGTATATCTTGCGTCACCCCGTTCACGATCCAGACTCGGGCATTGGGGTTGGCACCCTCGCCGGCGACATGTCCTGTGCCCCAAGCGGGGTTGTTCTGCTCCCACCGGGCCTCGTTGACGACCAGGGTCTCGGAGTACTCGGGGTGCGGTGCCGTGGGATCCTCAAAGGGCGTGGTGACCTCGAAGGAGCTCTTGTCGGCGGAGTTGGACAGGTTGGTCACCTTCCAGGTCTCGCCGTCGTCCAGGCTCACGGCGCCGAAGGCGTCGCGCGCGCCGTGGCCCACAAAGCCGGAGGCTTCAGGGTTCTCGAAGCCGATGACCGGGCCGTAGACATAGACGTTGATCAGCGGCTTTGCCGTGGTCTCGTCCTTGACGAAATCGCCGTCGATGTTGTTGTAGATGAGGGGATCGCCGTCATCCCTCAGGTCGCCATTTGCCGACTGGGCCGGCACATGGAAGTTCATGAGCTTGATGAAGGCGTGCTCGCCCTCGGGCTCGGGGTTTTCGGTGACGCCCGGCGCGCTCGACACGCTCCTGACCAGGCGCTCTCCGTCGTCGGCGTATGCTGACGACATCGTTAGCAACATTGATGCACCAAGCACCAACAGTTTCTTTGACACGTTCGTATTCCCCCACGTGGAATTCTTCCTTCAGGCCGCTGCGTCCGTTGTGGTTCCCCAAAAAAACCGGACGTAACGTCCCCATTTGCTGAAAGGATCCTGCTCTGATGACAGGCTATTTACATAGGCAATCCTCCTTTGAACCGCGCAGCCCGCGGCTATTGCGCCAGAGTATCAACCGCCCATCCGTCAGCAATGCTGCTCTTTTTGCCAACTGATCGGCGATCCGCAAAGAGAGAGTGTAGACAAAATGTGACGACGCACAAGCTTTTTGTTAAAAAAATAACGCTAGTGGCCCTTGTTAATTGATCCACAGCAAACACCGAATTTTCTGGAGGCAGTCCTCCCGCTGCGCAGGTCGGCGGGACAGAGTACGAAAGCTGGAAAGCTGGAAAGCTGGATCACGGTCTGGCTGATCCAATGTCGGGCGGAACCCCGGAACATTGAAACCGTATGTCGGGTTAGCGCAGCGTAACCCGACAACCGGCTATCGAATCTTGCGCATGTCGGGTTAGGGCGTGCGGGTGATGTCGCCGTTCGTTATCGAGCATCACCACGCACGCCTATCCCTACCGGACCAGGCGCTTATTCGAATTACGGAATATTCGCATCTTCCTGAATATTCATTCGCGTTGCGCCGCCATTATACCCGTTACGGGTTTTGGCCCCCGCCGAACTGGAGCCTGTCCATCTGCTCCTCGGTAAGCGGTGTGCCATAGGGCATGTGCATCCCGACCGTTTCCGGCTCAAGATGATCCCAGGTCGTACCCTCAGGGTCCTTCACGACGGGATCTGTCGGCTCGCCGAGGTAGTAGGCAAAGTCGAACAGCAACGCGTCCTCCCAATCCGGGGGTACAGGAATTACACCCTGCGGGGCAAGGAGCATCCCCGTCTCCTCGTCCCATTGGCTGACCGTCATGTAACCGGTTGACAGATACTCCTTCAGGGCCGCGTTGCCGAAGACACGGAGGTTGTCCGGGTTGTTACCCCTGACCACGACGTGGCAATCGCGGCACCTGAGGTTTTCAGCCTCCGTTATCGTATGGGTGCTATAGGGGGCGAGGACGTAGAAGGCCACGTCCTCGACGTCTTCTCCCGCGGGCTCGCCGGAGGTGTCCAGATCGGACGTTCCCCAAGTGAGGGACTGGTAAGAGGCGGTCCGGACCTTGCCGTGATGATTCAGCAACAGCTTGAACCCGGTCTGGGGAATCTGGCGGTAGTAGCGTTTTCCCGCCCCGGCCACCTCGGTGTCGAAATGGCAACTGTCACAGGAAATGACCGACTCCGCGTGGCAGGCCGCGCAGTCCACCGTTTCCAGGTGCCTCCAATGGAAGGCGCTGGCCCGCCGGCTGAGTATCTCTTCGACGCTGTCCGCGTCGGCAGTCGGTTCGCTGCCCCCCGGCCCCTCGAGCACGTCTTGGTGGCAGCCCGCATCGGAACAACTGATCTTGAAGACGCCCGGGTCGCGCATGGACAGGTACTCGGTGCCGTCGCCGTGCACCTCTTCCTCGACGTGGCAATCCATGCAGGCCATTTCGAGTTGGCTATGCACATCGATGGGTTCGCCGTCCTCGTCTTTAAACAGATTATGCTCCGCATTCTGGCGCCCGTGGCATCCCAGGCAGGTGGCGTCATTGGGCGGGGCGTAATCGGGTGGGTCATCCTCTGCATACAAGTGGCAGTCCAGGCAGACCGGCTCCTCCCAATCCGGGAAGGCGGACTTGTTGTGGCAATCCTTGCACGGCAGCGTGTCGTAGGGCACGTGGGTCAGTTGGAAGAACCCGTCGTCCGCACTGTAGTAGGTCTCCTTGCCCTTCCGGGTATTGTGCAGGCTGGTTTCGAATCTCTCCTCAATGTCCTTGATTCTCCCGGGAGATTGGTCCCCGCCATCACCGGGACCGACGCCGGGGGGGTCCACGGGGAAATCACCCGGCTCGCCCCCCGAAGCGGCAAGCTGGAACGAGCCGGACCCCATGGCCAGCCCCAATACCAGCGAAACAAGCAACTTGAAACGTGCATTCTTTCTCATCATTATGGGCCCCTTCCTATTAGATTTAGGGATAGGAACTTCGTTTCTGCGGGTACAGCGGATCGCGCCATCAGCAAGCCCGAACGCCCGGCGTATCCCTTTAGCGCGATTCCAGATAATGACCACCTTGCTCTCCCTTCTTCGGAAATCGGGGGAGATCAGCTTTAGCTTGGCCCATTTCACGGGCGTGCGCAAGGGCTGTTGGTATGCCGCCAAGGGTATTGCGCGCCTGGGCGAAAAGCCCCCTCGAGCTAGTGTCGGGTTACGGCGCGCGGAGAATGCGGCGGACGATTCTGCGCCATCGCGAGGCGCGCCTAACCCGACCTACGGGTCGCAGGTCAAGGCTCGGAAAATCCGTAGGTCGGGTTAGCGCAGCGTAACCCGACGTCCGAGCATCGAATCCTGCGCATGTCTGGTTACGGCGCGCGGCAATTTCGCCGTTCATTCCCCGGCATCACCAGGCACGCCTAACCCGACCTACGGGTCGCGGGTCAAGGCTCGGGAAACCCGTAGGTCGGGTGGGTTAGCGCAGCGTAACCCGACATCCGAGCATCGAATCCTGCGCGGGGAGGTCAGAGGAGCACGCGCTCGATGCCACCGTCTCGCGCCCTTTCGATGAATCTTCTCTGCCAGCCCTCGCCGAGCAGGCGCCTGGCGAGCTCGACGACGATGTAGTCGGTCTCAAGGCCCGTGTCGTCCGCGAATTTTGCGAGCCCCTGCTGACAGGCCGGGCAGGCGGTCAGGAGCTTGACCTCGCCCTCGGCCCGGTCCTTGCCAGTGAGCTCGCGGATCCCCTTGGCAAGCTCCTCCCGCTTGCGGAAGCGGATCTGATTGGCGATATCGGGCCGGGCGGTGCCCAGGGTCCCCGCCTCACCGCAGCAGCGCTCGGAAAGCAGCACCTCCCGGCCCACCAGGCTGGACGCCACCTTGACCGGCGCATGGGTCTTCATCGGCGTGTGGCAGGGGTCGTGGTAGAGGTACCGGGTGCCCTCGACGCCCTGAAGGCCCACCCCCTTCTCCATCAGGTACTCGTGGATGTCGAGCAGGCGGCAGCCGGGGAAGATGCGCTCGAACTCGTACTTCAGGAGCTGGTCCATGCAGGTGCCGCAGGAGACGATGACGGTGCGGATGTCCAGATAGTTCAGGGTGTTGGCCACCCGGTGGAAGAGCACCCGGTTCTCCATGGTGATGCGCCGCCCATTGGCCTCCAGGCCCGCGGCGCTCTGAGGATAGCCGCAGCAGAGGTAGCCGGGCGGCAGGACGGTCTGGACCCCCTGCTCGTAGAGCATGGCCAGCGTCGCCAGGCCGATGTCGGAGAACAGGCGCTCGGAGCCGCAGCCGGGGAAGTAGAAGACGGCGTCCGCGTCTTCTCCGGCCTTCGCCGGATCGCGCAGGATGGGGACCTGGGTGCTGCCCTCCAGCCCCAGCGCCCGGCGGAAGGTCTGCTTGGGCAGCTCGACGCGAATGGGACGGCGCACCAGCTCGGCCAGCTGTCCCGCGGGCTTGGGCTTGCCGGTTGTGGCGGCCGGCGGGTGCTCGCCGCGCCCGTACAGGCCGATCCCGCGGGCGGCGGCGTGGGCCAGGTTGAGTCCGCGGAATCCCCACTGGGCCAAGCCCTTGCGCAGGAACCGGATGGCCCGCGGGTCGGTCGCGTTCAGGAAACGCATGGCCGCCCAGGCGCCCGGACTGAAGCGCTTTTTGCCCCGGTCCACCAGGATGCGGCGCATGCGCATGCTGACCTCGCCGAAGTCGATATTCACCGGGCAGGGGTTCTCGCACTTGTGGCAGATGGTGCAGTGATCCGCCACGTCGTTCATCTCCTCGAAGTGACGCAGCGACAGCCCCCGACGGGTCTGCTCCTCGTAGAGGAAGGCCTCGACGATGAGCCCAGTCCCCAGGATCTTGTTGCGCGGCGAGTAGAGCAGGTTGGCGCGGGGGACATGGGTCATGCACACCGGCTTGCATTTGCCGCAACGCAGGCAGTGCCTGACGTCGTCGTTCAGCGCCCCAAGCTCGGTCTCCTCCAGGATGATG
The DNA here is from genome assembly GCA_034716535.1 of Pseudomonadota bacterium. GTDB lineage: Bacteria > Pseudomonadota > Gammaproteobacteria > Chromatiales > Chromatiaceae > JAYEJW01. The sequence goes on along the minus strand of JAYEJW010000705.1, from coordinate 2,576 downwards.
GCCTCCTGCTGGACCAGGCGCAGGGACGGCGTATAGGCCCCGTCGAGCCCGGAGCTCGGCATCAGCTTGCCGCGGTTGAAGCGCTCCTTCGGGTCCACCTCCAGCTTGTAGTTCAGGAAGGCGTCGAGCTTCTCGCGCTCCAGGTACTGGATCTTGGTCAGACCGATGCCGTGCTCGCCGGAGATGACGCCCCCGAGGGAGGAGGCCAGCGCCATGATGCGGTCGACCATCCGCTCCGCTTCGTGGAGCATGGCGTAGTCGGCCGAGTGCACGGGGATGTTGGTGTGCACGTTGCCGTCGCCCGCGTGCATGTGCAGGGCGACGAAGAGTCGGGAGTCGCGGATCTCGGCGTGGATACCTTCAAGACGCTCGCGCACCAGGACCATGTCCTGGCCGGCGAAGATCTCGTCCAGCCGCTCGGCGACCTCCCCGCGGTAGGACTGGCGCAGGTCCCGCCGCAGCATCATGTCCAGCAGGCTGTCACCCACGCGGACCCTGAGCGCCTCCTCCTCCCGCAGCAGGTCCTGATGCTCTGAGGCCGACTCGTCAAGTCCGTCCCGAATGGTCCGCCAGCGCGCCAGCGCGGCCGTCACCGCCTCCCGGGCCGCGTCCCGCTTGGCCTCCAGGATGGCCACGGCCTCGTCGGAGGCCTCGTAGTCCTCCCAGGCCCGGGCCTCGGGCAGGTCGCCCGCGAGGTATTCGAGCACCGCATCCATGATCCGGAGCTTGTTCCGAATCGACTGCTCGATGTTGATGCGCTCGATCCCCCGGCTGTAGTCCGCCAGCCGGTCCAGGGGGATGACCACGTCCTCGTTGATCTTGAAGGCGTTGGTATGGGCGGAGATGGCGGCGGTGCGCGCCCGGTCGAGCCAGAAGCGGCGGCGGGCCTCCGGACTCGCCGCGATGAACGCTTCCCCCTCGCGTCGCTCGCCCAGCTCCACCACCCGGTCGGCGGCCGCCGCCAGGGCCTGCTCGCTGTCGGAGACCAGATCCGCCAGCAGCACCATCTTGGGCAGCTCGCGCCGCGCCGCCTTTGTGGAGTAGTCCACCGCCCGCACATAGCGCTCGTCCAGGTGCTCCAGGCCGGCGATCTGCACCTCGTCCAGGGACTCGATGGTCTCCTTGATCTCCACGATCGCCGGCACCGCCAGGGACAGATCGCTGCCGAAGAACTCCAGACAGAGGGTGCGGACCTGATCGGGCATGCGGTGCAGGACGAAGCGGGCCGAGGTGATGAGGCCGTCGCAGCCCTCCTTCTGCACGCCCGGAAGCCCTGCGAGGAACTTGTCGGTCACGTCCTTGCCGAGGCCCTGCCTGCGGAAGGCGTGGCCCGGCATCTGGAGGATCTCAGGCTCTCCCTTGGGGGTCCTGCCGTCTGAGGCGAACCGGGAGACGCGGAAACGCACCCAGGGCTGGTCGTGGATCCTGCCCAGGTTGTGGGCGAGGCGCTCGACCTCGAGCCAGTCCGCGTCCGGGGTGACCATGCGCCAGGAGGCCAGGTTGTCCAGCGTCGTGCCCCAGAGCACCGCCTTCTTGCCGCCGGCGTTCATGGCGATATTGCCTCCGATGGTGGAGGCATCCTGGGAGGTGGGATCCACGGCGAAGGCAAGCCCCTGGCGTTCCGCCAGCTCCGAGACCCGGCGGGTCACCAGGCCGGCGCCGCAGCACACCGTCGGGACCTTCCCCTCCCGGTCGGGCAGCTCGACCCCTTCCACATCGGAGAGGAATTCGAGCTTTTCCGTGTTGATGACGGCGCACAGGTCGTCAAGGGGCACCGCCGAGCCCGTGTAGCCGGTGCCTCCGCCGCGGGGGATCAGGGTCAGACCGCAGTCGATGCAGGCCTTGACCACCCGTGCGACCTCCTCCTCCGTGTCGGGGGAGATCACGACGAAGGGCAGCTCCACGCGCCAGTCGGTGGCGTCGGTGGCGTGGGAGACCCGGGCCAGACCGCCGAAGTCCAGGTTGTCCCTGCGCGTGATGTCCGCCAGCGCCTTGCGTACCTGCTCGCGCAGGCGCCGCTGCTCCACGAACCAGTCGCTGAAGCGCTCCACCGCCGCCCGGGCCGCCGCGAGCAGGCGTGCCGCCTTCTCGTTGTCGTTCAGCCGCACCTCGAACTGGTCCAGACGGTGGCGCAGGGCCTGCACCAGGGCGCGACGACGCTCCCCGTTCTCCATCAGGTCGTCCTGGAGATAGGGGTTGCGGGTCACCACCCACATGTCGCCGAGCGCCTCGAACAGCATGCGCGCGGAGCGCCCGGTGCGCCGCGTGGCGCGCAGCTCCTCGATGAGCTGCCACATCTCCCGCCCGAGGAAACGAATGACGATCTCCCGGTCGGAGAAGGAGGTGTAGTTATAAGGAATCTCGCGGATGCGCTGGTGCTGGGGGGTGGTCATGGGGGACATCGGGACTTCGCGGGGGCTGGACATCTTGCGGCCCACGAAATGGTACTGCAATCCCGGCCGGGATTGGTGAGCTCCCTTGAATTCCCAGGGTGATCTGCCTCATGCTCTGCGCCTCAGCGCCATTCAACCTAGAAGCGGTCAACCGCCGTTTCTAGGTTCAACCTCGGGAGACCC
>JAYEJW010000704.1:0-18834 GCA_034716535.1 Pseudomonadota bacterium | reverse complement strand
CTCCGGGGCCACGGCTTCGGCACTGCGCGCCTACGCCAAGGCCCCTACGACGAATGGCTTGACGGTGTGTCGGATGCGCTTGCATATGGCCTTCGCTGGCTACGGGACCTGCGGCCCCTTCGCCACTACGGCCATACGCACGCGCCTACACCTGCCGCGGACTACCCGCCTCGTGCTTCGCACTTCCATGGCGGGCAGCGCTTGATGAAGGCGGTGGCCCTGTGCCCGGACACCGTCCTTACGCGTGAGCTCTTCGCGGCCGATCTTTGCAGCACGCCGGCCCTTGCGGAGGCGGACCGGCCGCTCAACGACTTGAGTCTCGCCGAGATGGAACGACGACACGTCCAAAGGATCCTCGAAACCACCGGCTGGCACAGAGGACGGGCGTGCGAGATCCTCGGGGTGTCTCGCCCGCGCCTGCGACGCCTCATCAGAGACCATGGGCTGAGCCCTCCGGAGAGTGTCGAGCCGAACGGCGCCCCGGAGGAGAAAAATTGAACGACTCGTTCAATTGAGCCCCTCTCATCCAGGAAGTGTGAATGATCTGTTCAGGTTGAGCCTGCGTAGTCCCCGCATTGACATTTCGCATGGAATCTTCGAAAACGCAGATCTGCGGATACCCGCACTTGACCCGTATCAACTCAAGTGCGATATCTTCTATCATTCTGTTAGAAGGGTATTGCCGAGAAGGCCATACCAACCGGTCCCAAGACCTTCTACCCCGACCCGGGCAGCATCTGTATCGCCTACCTGGACTACGACTGGTCGATCATTATCATCAAGGACGATCAGCAGGTGCAGATGGTGGGCACCCACTGGCCGCTCTCGCGCAGCCTGACCAAAGAGATGCGCACGGCCATGGAACGCACCGGCCTGTGCATGGGCTGCCACCGCGAGATGACCAACGAGGAACTGTGGAGCAAGGTCGCAACAGAGGGTCAGCTCAGCGACGAGCAGCACATCGAGCTGATGAATCAGATGTTCAAGGCCTACGCCGATTCGGTGAAGAAGTAGTCGGCAATCGGGTCCCGGATCACATGTTCCCCCTCATGTTCCAGTCCCTGATCACCATGCTCTCGAACGGCCGGCACAGCCCGACCGCCGAGTACTCCCAAGAACAAGGCACAGAAGAGGTTCAACGCCCATTGGGCCTCCGGCGCCGTGTTCGACGTCAGCTCGGAGTTCAATGCCGATCACAAGCAGGCGTTGGTCATCGCCATCCACAAGAATCAGCTCGCCGACGCCTACACGATCTTCCTGTTCGACGACTACGGACAGGTCAAGGAAGAGATCGACGAGAACCTCGGCTCGCTCGCTTTTCTGCCGTAGGTCGCATGTCGCGGTTGCCGGTGACGGCCCCGGATACGACTGCCCGCATACCGCTCAACGGCGGGACCGCTGTCAGATATTCCCGTTTCACCGGGTCTTACTACAGACGCAAAGACAAACCAAGCTGAAGCGTTCGGCGGTCTTCACTTCATGAAAACTGGATCCTCGTTTTTCTTCCTCGCCACCGCATTTCTCTTTCTCGGAAGCGCTTGCACCGCAGAGACAACCGGCGAGCCTGACCCGGCCGAGCTGGAGTGGCATCAATGGTCCCCGGCGGTCTTCACGCAGGCCGAAAATCAGGGACGTCTGGTGCTGCTGGACCTCACCGCCGAGTGGTGCACCTTCTGCCGCAAGATGGATCAAGTCACCTACCGCGACGAGCAGGTCGTCCAGATGATCCGTTCAAGCTTCATCCCCGTGAGGGCGGATGAAGCGGCAGTGCCGGAGCTGGGCGAACGCTATGAAGCTTTCGGACGGCCGGCGACGGTGGTCTACGACGTCGACGGCAACGAGATCATCAAGAAGGCCGGCTACATGAAGCCACAGTGGATGCTCTGGTTCCTGCAGGCAGTGGCCGAGAACCCCGCGCCGGAGGCACATCGCTGATGGACAGAAGGCGCTTTCTCTTCCTGACCTCAGTCGGTGTTGCGGCGGTCTCCCTGCCGACGTTGAGGGCCGCAGCGACGGACGGAATACCCGCCGTCCCCATCCTCGCCGAGGGTGCCGGACTCACTGGTCCCCAGTGGCGCACCCTGGCCGCGGTGCAGGATCACCTGTTTCCGACGGAGGCGGGCGCACCGGGGGCACGGGAGATCAACGCCGCCCTTTACCTGAAGTTCGTGCTGAGCGATCCGAGGCTCGATCCGGCCGACGGGGCGATGATCCGCAGGGGCGTTGATCGGGTCGATCGGATCGCCCTGGAGTTACAGGGCGCGGGCTTCCCGACCCTTTCCGTGGCGGATCGGGAGGCGGTCCTGCGCCGGATGGAGCAGACCGAAGGGGGGGAACAATGGCTGCACGCCATCCTCGACTACATCCTCGAGGCCCTGCTGACCGATCCGGTTTACGGCGGGAACCCCGGCGCGATCGGCTGGAAATGGCTCGATCACTGGCAGGCCGCACCGCATCCGCCTCCGGAAAAGAGGTACTTCCTGCTATGAGCAAGGATTTCGATGTCTGCGTCATCGGTAGCGGCGCCGGTGGCGGGCCGGTTGCCGCAACCCTGGCCGACGCCGGCTACAGGGTGCTGGTGCTGGAGAAGGGCCCCTGGTTCGCAGACAAGGATTTCTACAAGGACGAGCTCGCCTGCTGTCTGCGCGGCGCCTATACACCGGACCGGCGCGATGAGCCTCATATGATCGAGCAGGAAGACGACGACGGCGACTGGCACGCCCAGAGCACTGCAGGGTCCCGATGGAACTTCTGGAACGGCAACTGCGTCGGCGGCTCGAGCAACTTCATGAGCGGCTACTTCCATCGACTGAAACCGCTGGACTTCAAGCTGCTGTCCAACTTCGGGCCGATCGAGGGTGCCAATATCGCCGACTGGCCCATCGACTACGAGGAGCTCGAGCCTTACTACGCGAAGGTCGAGCGAGAGGTGGGGGTTTCGGGGCGGGTGGTCGCTCACCCCTTTCAGGAGCCGCGCAGCACCGCTGATTTCCCCTTCCCGCCCACCGCGGAGCACCCGATCGCCGGTCTGATCGACGATGCGGCCACCGCGATGGGGCTGCACCCCATTCCCACACCGCGGGCCATTCTGCCTCACGCCGCGATGGGCCGCGGCGGCTGCAGCTACAACGGCGGCTTCTGCGGCAGTACGGGCTGCTCCACCGGGGCCAAGGGCAGCTCCCGCGCCGCCCTGCTCAACCGAGCGGTGGCCACCGGACGCTGCGAGGTGCGACCGAAGTCCCAAGTCAGCCGGCTGGAGAGCGACCGCACCGGAAAAGTCGTGACGGCGGAATACTTCGACGCCGATGGGAATCGGCGGCATGTCGACGCCCGCATCTTCGTCGTGGCCTGCCAGGCCATCGAGACCGCCCGGCTGCTGCTGCGCTCGACCGGCCCCCGCCATCCGAAGGGCCTGGCCAACAGCAGCGGGATGGTCGGCCGGAATCTGCTGTTTGCCGGCGGCGGGGCGGGCTCAGGCCGCCTGCCTTTCGCCCGGTTCGATCCGGAGCAACAGACGCAGCTTCGTCAGGTCGGCACCTTCATCAACCGGGCCCTGCAGGACTGGTATGTCATCGAGGACCCCCAATTCGGTCCCCGACAGAAGGGCGGCACCATCGACATCGTCCCCATCCATCCCAACCCGGTCGGCCGGGCCAGCCGGCAAGTACGCGGACCGCAGGGCCTGCTCTGGGGCAAGGACCTGAAGCGCAAGCTGGAGGCCCACTTTCGCGACGGCCCCTATGTGAAGATCGAAGCCTTCTGCGACTGGTTGCCGGTACCGGACTGTCGGGTCACGCTCGACCCGGCGGTCAAGGACAAGTGGGGCCTGCCGGTTGCCCGCGTGCGTACCGGTTTTCATGTCCGCAATCTGCAGCTGGGTTGGTATCTGGCATCCAAGGGCGCCGAGGTCCTGCGAAAGATGGGCGCCGATGACGTGGTGTCCTTTGCATCCGGCGCCCCGCCCACCAACCTGGTTGCGGGAACCTGCCGCTTCGGAGACGATCCCTCTGTCTCGGTGCTCGACCGGGACTGCCGTGCCTTCGATGCGGAGAACCTTTTCGTCACCGACGGTAGCTTCATGCCCAACGCCGGCAGCGCCCCCTACACCTGGACCATCTACGCCAACGCCTTTCGGGTGGCCGACCGCATCCTGGAACAGTTGGGCGGGAGCGGTGCCAGCGACGGGCAGGCACAGCCTGTACACCAAGAGCCAGGATGAGCCGTTCTTACCGCATCTGCCGCTGATCGAGCGATTGGGGTTGGCGGTCGATTCCAACTCTGACCGAATCGCCGGATTCTCAGTAACCAAAGAGGACAGTATTCATGAAACAGCTCCTGCCTCCCTTGCTTTGCCTTTTTCTCGCCGTGAACGCGGCGGCGGAGGACAATCTTGCCGTCGCCCAAAAAATGGTGAGCGACACCATGGCCCGGGTGGACAAGATCGATACGGAGTCCCTGAAGGCCATGATCGACCAGGAGCAGGAGTTCGTCCTGTTGGACGTGCGGACCCCGACCGAGATCAACAACATGGGCAAGATCGATGCCCCGCAGCAGCTTGAGATTCCGCGCGGCTGGCTGGAGATGCGGATCTTCCAGCACGTGGATGACAAGGAAGTACCGATTGTCGTCTACTGCGGAGGCGGCATCCGCAGCGCATTCGCGGTCGAAACCCTGCAGCAGATGGGCTTCACCAACGCAAGAAACTACGAAGCAGGATTCCTGGACTGGGAGAACAAGGGTTATCCGGTCAAGTACTGAGACCGCCTTCGGGTTGGTCGGACCGGATCACTCGGAGCCCGTCATCCGGCTGCCCGCTCCGATTGCTGGAGCTTCCATTGCACCAGATGGTCCACCGAGAGTTTTCCGGGTCCATGAAAGACAGTGACCAGCATCATGGTTCCCCACAGGATGTGCTGTTGCAGGCCGGCCGCGCCGTCCTGTCCGAACAGAAAGCTGGAGTAGGAGATGACCGCCACGATGTTGAACAGAAACAGGGCCAGTGCAGACAGACGGCCGGCCACTCCGAGGGCCAGCAACACCGGCAAGCCGAGCTCCGCACCGGTTCCCAGGTAGGCGGCAATATCCGGCGGCAACAAGGGAACCTCGTACTCATACTCGAATAGCATCAGGGTGCTGTCCCAACTCTGAAGCTTTGACAGACCCGATTTGAAGAACACGTACGCCACCCATAGCCGAACGCCGAGGTCGAAGACCGGCGTGAGCAGATTGATGGATCGGTTTAGCCGAGAGAAGGCGGACACCACTGACATGAGGTTTCTCCTTTTCTGTCACGATACCCTATCAAATGCTCGGTTGAAAACAGCTGATACCCGAGCCCGGGTATCAGCCATGTGCGAAGCAGGAAAACCGTCAGGTCGTTACTTCTTCTCGGCCTTCTTGATGACCTCGCCGCCCACGATCTTCTCGCAGGTGCCCTCGGGGACGTAGATCCACTCATCCGGAGCGCCGCTCTTCGTGGACTGACCGCCGCATGCGTGGCTACTGGTGCCGCAATCGTTCATGCCGGCCTTGACGATACCGCCACACTTCTCGAAGCCCTCCTTGGCGGCCATGGCGCTACCGGCGGCACCGACGAGAATCAGGACGGCAACCGCGGCGAAAGTGGTCTTACAGATGTTCATAGAAGCTCCTTCCAAGTAGTGGTTATGTCTTAGTTTGTAGACTGGGCCGGCAGCCGCCGCGCCCGTTCCTCCACGAGACCTCGGGAATTCGAGGTTCCTTGAGGAGACCCACGAAGCGGGGCTTTTCTGACAACGCCCCCAAAATAAAGAAACAGACAGGGCTCTCTAAACCCGTTCCAGCGCCATTTGTCAGATTATTGTCATGCCGTGGGTCTTACTCATTGAGCTATGAACAGCCACCGGATTCTGTTTGAGGACTTGGTCAAATCCTTTGCCGCGGAGCTGTACAGCTATGCCTTCGGTCTCTGCGGCGATCGCCACCTGGCCGAAGACCTCGTGCAGGAGACCTTCCTTCGCGCCTGGAACGGCTTGGCGAAGTTGCGGGACCAGCGGGCGGCACGCGGCTGGTTGTATACCATCCTGCGGCGGGAACATGCCCGTCTTTACCAACGCAGTCGGCCGGAGACCCTGGACATCAACGATCTCAACCCCGCGGCTGTTACCAGATACGACGTCAGCACAGAGGCGTTCGCCGTGCGCCTTGCCGTCGATCGTCTGCCGCCTGATTACCGCGAGCCCCTCCTGCTGCAGGTGGTCGCTGGTTTCGACAGCAAGGAGATTGCCAAGATTCTGGCACTCACTCCGGCAACGGTCATGGCCCGGGTCTCGCGGGCCCGCAGGAAGCTCCGCGAGATGTTGGCCGGACAAGAGAGCCGAGCGAATCCCAAGGGCCTTTCCCGATGAACTGCCTTGAATTCCGCCGTCAGTTGTTGATCGATCCGCAGAGCAGCGAGCCCGAGTTTCTTCGGCACGGGGCGACGTGCGGCGACTGCTCCCGGGAATACGAGCGGGCACTAAGCTTCGAACAAAAGCTCCACGCCGTCCTCAACGCGGATCATCCGCCGGGCTTGGAGTCCCGTGTGCTGCTGGCCCGAGACCTGAGGCTCAACCGGTGGCTCCCGTCGTCGCAACGACAATGGCTGAGCATGGCGGCCTCGTTGCTGTTGGCCCTGGGCTTGGCCTTTTGGCTCGGGCCCGAGTGGAGCCGCCCCTTCGGCACCGGCGCGGATCTATCGCAAGCGGTGCTGCAGCATATTCAGAACGAACCGGAGGCCCTCGACAACGACCGGGATGTGGATCCGAACGCACTTGCCGAGCTCTTCTCCAGGTTCGGCGCCCGCATCACAGGCGATCTGGGTCACGTGAGCTACGCTGCACGCTGCAACATCCGCAGGCAGGAGGGTGTGCATCTCGTGCTGCCCGGCGAAAAGGGCGCAGTTACCCTCCTGTTCATGCCGAACGAGCATCTACCCGACAGCAAGTCCGTCAGATCAGCCCATTTCGATGGGGTGATCGTTCCGACGAGCTACGGCAGTCTGGCCGTCATCGGCGAGAAATCCGAGTCTGTTTCCCCGATTCTGGCGCGGATTCAGGCGGCTGTAGACTGGGACACATGAGAACCTGATCCTGTTCGGAGCGGTCCTCAGGCCCCTGCGGCTGACCGATTCGCCCGCAAGCCGGCTGGGCTCGAACACCCCATCGATCACGCAGCAATGGAAGTGCAGGTGCTCATTGAGAGCCGAGCCAAACCGATGCACGAAACTCACCGCCCCCAGTCGGCTTCCTCTTTCACCAGCGTCGGCACCAGGTATCCGGGCAGGCGTGCACGTAGCCGATCCATCAGCTTCACCGCGGATTCTTCGGGTACCTCGAAATGTGCGGCGCCGCTGACCTTGTCCAGCAGATGCAGATAGTAGGGCAGGACGCCGCTTTCGAAGAGCGATTCGCTCAGATCGACAAGATCCTGCGTACGGTCGTTGACTCCACGCAACAGCACGCTCTGATTGAGCAGTGGGATACCGGCATCCCGTAGTCGGCCCAATGCCTGTTGGACTTCCTTGGCTAACTCTCGGGCGTGGTTGGCATGAACCACGACAACGGCTCGCAGTCGGCTCGCCGTGAGGGTGCGGCACAATGTCCCTGTGATGCGGGCGGGAAGTACGATGGGTAGCCGGGTGTGCAGGCGCAGACGCTTGAGATGTGCAATCCCCTCCAGATCCTTTATCAGAGCGGCGAGCGGCTTATCATCCAGCATCAAGGGATCGCCGCCGCTCAAGATCACCTCGCTGATGTCCGAATCTGCAGCGATCTGCGTTGTAGCGGCCATTGCCCGGTCCGGGATCGCGGCGCCCTCGCCGTATGGAAAATGACGGCGGAAGCAGTAGCGACAGTGGATCGCGCAGGCACCGGTCAGGACCAGTAGGGCGCGACCCTGGTACTTCTGGAGCAGACCAGGCGCCCGCATCGCGACCCCGTCGCCGACCGGGTCGGGGGAGAAACCGATTCGATCCGCGAGCTCTTGCGCAAGCGGAAGCGCCTGACGCAGTAGGGGGTCGTTCGGGTTGCCCCGCTCCATGAGTGCGGCGTAACCGCGCGGCACCAGGAGGCGAAAGCCTGTCGCCGCCTCCTGTGCCGGGGCCAGCAGTCCGGGGTCGAGATCCAGGGCCTCCAGCAACTCCTCCGGTCGGGTGAAGGCCCCTGCGAGCTCGCGCTTCCAGCGGTGGGTCTGACAGCCGGCGGAGTATAAGTAGCATAAACGCCCTTTTCCCCAGGTCCCTCGAGTATCCTCCGGTCGTCAGGCAACCGTCAACGCGCGTGCGACGCGATATCGGCCGGAATCCTAGCCTCCCGAGCCGAGAAATGGTCCGCAGGAGAAGGCGATTTGGGACGGATTCTGACGGTCAGGCCGAGCGCTGCCGTGCCCATGCGGGTCAGCGCCGGTGGTGTGGGTCGGGTGGGAGGCGGTTGATCAGAACAAACTCGCCTGCGGTGGCGCCCGAGAGGGCGGCAACCGGGAGGGTGCTGAAGACGTGTCTTTGGTGACAAGGTGGGTGAGAATCTTCTTGATCACCGCTGGGTCTTCGATGCAGGCGATGATCCGCTGCGCCCCGCCGCAGGCCGGACAGGTCGCGATGTCGATGCCGAAGACGCGTTTGAGCCGCTGCGCCCAGGTCATCGCGGCCCGGCGTTCGGCCGGCGTTTTCTCTTGCCCCTCCTCAAAGGCTTTGGGTTGGGCGCCCTTCCCCCGCTTGCCCGGTGTCACCGAGGCGCGGTCTCGACTGTTGGGGGCAAATACGCCATGAAAGCGCGTCAAATTGACCCTGGGCTTGGGCACCAGGGCGGCGAGCCGGGCGATGAAGTCGAGCGGCTCGAAGATGACGTGCGTAGTGCCATCGCGGTACGGCGTCTTGAGCTGGTAGCGAATGTTGCCATTGGGCGTGAGCGAGAGCCGCTTCTCTGACACCGCAGGGCGACTGATGTAGCGACACAGCCGTTCCAGCTTCTGGCGTTGATGGGCCTTGGCGGCGACACCGGCATGCAGAGAGAACCCGGCCACCTGACCCACCGGGTCATCGAACGGCTCCTCGCTGGCCGGTAGGGTTTGCAGGGTGAACACCTTGCGGCCTGCCTGCGGCCCGACGGCAATGCGGTAGGTGATCGAGTGGCCGATCAGCTGATCCATCGCCCCCTCCTCCACGGCCTCCCCGGCCAGGAAGCTCTGCTCGCCGTCGCACTCCAGCAGTCCCTGGCGCTGCAAAAAGCGCCCGACACGAATTCAGGGACAGACCACGTTTCTTGGGCTACGCAGCGCGTACTACCCGAGGTCGGACGCGGCCCGCCGATTAAACGTGGTCTGTCCCTGTTATTCCTTCTGTTATTCCTTGGTCCCTGTTATTCCTTCCTGTTATTCCGTCAAAAGGCTGAAGTCGCGTATCCGTCGGTCACCGTGGCAGCACGAAATTGGCTTGCAGCCTAAAACGAAAGCCCTCCGGACCGTTGTCGGGGGACTCGGCCCAGTAGCCCACACCCGCCTGCAGGCTGACCGGCAGTTTGCCGAACATGACAAGCTTGGCGAGTGCCGCATTGACCGGTACCGACCATTGCTCGGTCTCCCAGTTGTAGGTGGATTCGGACTGCACCGAAAGCGTCCAGGCGCTGGGCCAGGTGTAGGCCACGAAGGGCTGGGCAAAGGTATTGCTGATGTCCGGGCGATCTTCGTCGCCGGCGAAGGACCAGATGTGGTTTGCGAGAACCCCCGCCGTCCAGGGGCCGCGGAGCAGAAGGGCGACTCCAGCAGGCCCCGCGCCCCATTTTCTGGCCCCAATCAGCGAATCGGTCGCGGTGGGCAGCAGAACTACCGGGCCGATGCCCCAAGTGAGGCCGCCGGCAGTGGGCTGCTTCGGTGAGAAGAAGAGCGAGGTGTTGATGTCCCCCAGGCCGAACTGGGAGCCGGCTTGCGGAAACAGTTCATCCTGGTAGACCACCGGCACGATGGTCCGGGTGATGAGGTTCCAGTCACTGCCGAGATCGAAGGGGATCACCGGCTGAATATTAGTGGTGACCTTGTACCCGTCGTCCGCGGCACCGAGACCCTGGTCCAGATTCATCTGGATCGGCACGGTCACGAGATTGGCGAGCGGATTGGTGAGCTCCTGCGCGAGATCGGCGTCCTGCGCCGTGGCCTGCCAGCTCAACCCGAGCGCGAGCAGCCCCGGCAACAATGTTCTCAGCGCGTGATTTTCCTGCATCTGATCCTCCGTCATGCCCCATCGGGGTGTGATCTCCAGACTGGGGACGCCTCCGCCGAGAGGGCGGTATTCGGGCCGCGCCGAAGCCATGTGCGATGAGGCATCCAGTGGCGACGGCCGGGGACGGCTGCCGCGCCGCCCCCTGAACCGCCCTGTGTTGTCCGCGGCGTCCCACGCTCGGGCGGCCAAATGTCCGCTCCGAACGTGCCGACAATTTCGATCAGTATGTCCCCGGCCGGCGGGCGGCGCCTGTCATGTGGTGCCAATTGCCGCTGGCCCGCAGGCGGACACCCCCGCGGAGACACGGGCGCCAGGGCTAAGCTTGCGGGGCGTCGCGCGGACTGCCGAGCGCAGGGCCGCACTTCGATAACATGGCCGTCAGGTCATGTCCCGGAAGGCCTTCGGCAGGGAATTCAGGGGAATTCGGGGACAGACCACGTTTCTTCGGCCACGCAGCGCGCACTACCCGAGGTTGGACGCGGCCCGCAGATCAGACGTGGTCTGTCCCTGTTGTTCCATGCCTCGGCTATTTGCCGAGCTGGCGCCCGAGCGCGCCACCGGCACCCGCCCCGAGCGCGGCACCACCGACACCGCCGGATGCGGCACCCGCCGCGCCTCCCAAGGCTCCACCAACGACCGCCCCGGACTTGTTCTTCTTGGTCGACACTGCGGCTCCCGCTCCACCGCCGACGGCGCCGCCCACGACGCCGCTTCCACCCATGCTCTTACCGACCGCCGCTCCCGCAGCACCTCCAAGCGCGCTGCCGGCGGCTGACTTGACGTTGCTGTCGCCGGCCAGTGCACTCGTCATCAACAATCCGCTGCACAAACCAACGACGAGCAGCATATTTTGGTGTTTCATCGATCTCTCCTCTGAACGTTAGGTCAATAGTCGTCTCTGCGACGCCTTACCACCGGCTGCGTAGCCAAGTATCCCCACTCGCTTGGGGAGGGTTACTGTCTAATCATGTCGACACCCTCGACAGGCTCCCCACCGTATCCGGGCGTGCGTTCGCTGTAGAACAGTGCGCCTTGAGGCTCACTTGACCGGTTCGAAAGCGGGGAAGGTCCAGCTGCCGTCGAGGATCTCCTCGCGTGGCTGATACAGGCGGACGGCATAGCTCCAGCCCGGGGTGACGGGGATGCAATTCACGCGGGCATCGTCGCAGCCACCGAGATGGACGGTGATGGACCCATCGTCGTTCGGATCGGCGGTGACGTTGTTGTAGTTGTTGCGGCCCATGTCATTGGGCTCCATGTAGCCGTCCGCGTTGTAGACGGTGATCGACCAGAAGGCGTCGACCGGCACGTCCTTCGCTGTCACCGCATAGGGCGTCTTGCCGTCGTTCTGATCCACGGCGTCAACCAGGTAGACGGCACCCCGTGCCGGCAAACCGGCCCACCCGGCGATCCCGCCAACCAGGAAGTGCAGCGGGTCCACCTCGTCCTTGCGCCCAAAGGCACGAGCGGAGTCAAAGCTGATCTCCGCCGCGAGGTCGTTCAGCGCCTTGCGCACCGCCGCCAGCTTCTCGGTGTCCCAGTCCGGCGCCTCGAACGGCCCGGCCCCGCCGCCGGAGACGACGATGCCGTCCTGTGCGGCATGAGCGGCTTTCACGTCCTCCGGGTTGTTCGGGTCGATGAAGGTGCGGAAGGCCACGACCGCAAAGCGAGTCCCGACCTCGTCTGCGGTCAGGCGGTAGGTGCCGGGTTTGGCCTCGACGAACATGTAATGATCCTGGCTCATCACATGCATCGACTGATAACGTCCATCGATCTCGGGCAACGTGATCTCGACCGGCTCGGACAGGTCGAGGACGAGCGAAGAATAGATGGTATCCAGGTTCATCCGGATCACCGGCTGGTTGGCGAGGTCCACCGTGTCGCGTTGGTGAAACGGCTTTCCAACCTCAAGCTCGTAAGCTCTAATGTTCTGACGGATCATCTGGTCGGTTTCGGCCCGGATGAGATTTTCCAGGGTGATATCCTCGGCGAATGCGAGGGTGGGTGCGCAAAGCGCGAGCGTCAGCAGTAGTCTCATTGCTATCTCCAATTCGTTTAGTTCACCGGCTGGATTGCTGGGAAGGTCCAGCTTCCGTCGAGGATCTCCGGCGCTGGCTGATAAAGCCGCACGGTGTAGACCCATCCGTCCATCAGAGGCAGGCAGTTGATCCGCCCGTCGTCGCAGCCTCCGAAATGCACCGTCATCGAGCCGTCCGCGTTGCGCTCGCCCATGACCGAATTGACGACATAGGCGTCCAGCGCGTTGGGCTCGAAAAAGCGTTGGGCGTTGTAAAGGCTCACCGACCAGAAGGCGCCCACCGGCACCTCTGCCGGCACTTCGATCTTGTATTCGCCCACCGGCAAATCCGGTTCCACGCCGACATAGAATGCCTCGGCTTCGGGCAGACCACCCCAGCCACCGGCAGTCCCGATCAGGTGGCGCACGGGAGAGACCGCGTCCCGAGTGCCGAACATGCGGGCGCTGCCGGACAGGTAGGGCGCGAACCCGATCGCAGCGCGCACCAGGCCTGCATAGCTCTCTTGGTCGTAGATTGGCGCAATGAAGGGCTTGGCCGATGCCGCCTCGACTGTCATCCGGTCCTGGATGGCATTGACCGCGGCCACATCCGCCGGGGCGGACGCATCCACCAGCGTGCGCATGTAGACGATGACGTAGGGAGTATCGAAGGTGTCCGTGTCGAGCCTGTAGGTGCCACCGCCATGGAACACCGCGTTGATGTAATGGTCCTGGTTGACGATCATCGCCGACATGTAGCGGTCGCCGACATCCGGCAGGGTCAGGGTTGCCCCCTTGGAGATGTCGACGACGGCGGCGCTGTAGAGCGTGTCGCGGTTCATCTGGATCGTCGGCTGATCCGCAACCGGGGTCGGCTCACGGAAGTGATAGAAGCGGTTCACCCCGCCCGCGAGCCCCACGTATTTGTCCAGTTCGATGTCGGTCGCAGCCCGCGCGAAGTTGTCGACGGTGACGGGAATCTCGCGCGCCTCCGTCTTTTCGCCGAGGTTGTCGCCGGCGAGTTGCGCCGATGCGAAAACGTGAACGCTCAGACCGACGGCAAGCGCCAGGGTAAGTGCAGAAAATCTCACGCGTCTTCTCCTTCGGTTGACTTCAATGTTCATCGTTGGTGGTTTCATTGATCCAATCTCCTCGGTTTGTCTGTCACAGGCCATGGCCGGGTGCTGGCGTGTCGCGTATCAGTTGCCCACGACCTCGGTCAACGGGTTGCCAATCGCACCCGAGGGCGGCTTGATACCGAGCACATTCGCCAGCGTCGGCGCCACGTCGTAGGGGGTGATCGGTCGGCTCAGGGTCCGGGGCTCCAGGCCGGCGCCGGCGAACATCACCGGCACGAAGGTGTCGTAGCGCCAGGGCGAGCCGTGGGTGGAGGCCACCGTGAGCCCATCGAAGTCGGTGATGAAGACGTTCGGCTCGAACACCACGTAGATGTCGCCCGAACGTTTGGGGTGGAAGTTCTTCAGAATGGCGCGCAGCAACGCGGTATCGGGCAGGCTGGCGGTGCGCAGCGCGGTGCTGGAGACCGCCGTCGCCACGCCGTCGAACTTGACCATTTCCTCGGCAACGGCCTGTTCCACCTCGGCCTGGTCCAGTCCCTTCTCGCGGATCAGGTCGCGGTTGAGATAGACGTAGGGCTGGAAGAAGGCCTCGATGAGCCCTTCGGCGATACCGAAACGCGCTTTCAGCGCCGCGACGGCCGGGGTCTTGTCCAGTGCATCGGTGTCGAAATGCCGCGCGTGCTCGATGCCCAGCTCGTGCAAGTATCCCGGCACCTCGGGCTGGCCGTGGTCGGCGGACAGTACGATCAGCGTGTTCTCCAGGCCGACCTTCTCGTCGACATGGCGGAACAGCGCCGCCAGGGTGCGGTCGAGCCGCGCCAGGTTGTCCTCGGACTCCAGGCTGGAGGCGCCGAACAGGTGCCCGACATAGTCGGTGGAGGAGAAGCTGACCGCCAGATAGTCCGGTACGGCGTCCTGGCCGAGCTGCTCGTTGTCGATGAGCGCTTTGGCGAAGGCCAGGGTCAACTCGTCGCCGGCCGGGCTGAGGGTCAGGCGGGTGGTGAAGTACTTGTCGTCCGCCGCGCCGTAGGGGTGCGGAAAGGTGCGGCCGAAGCCCGGGAAATCGGTCTCGTACTCGCGGTCGTCGCTGTCGCCGAACAGGTACTCGGACGGGTCCTGCATCAGCGCCCAGGACTTGCCGGCATAGGCCAGTGCGGGCTGCTCCGCATTCCAGGCCTGCACCCAGTCGGGGTACTGGTCGTAGTAGTAGCTGCTGGTGACGAACTCGCCGCCGGCCTTGGAGAACCAGAACGCCTTGCCGGCGTGCCCCGCGAGCGACACCGCCCCGCGGTCCTTGATCGAGACGGCGAAGATCTTCCCCTGGCCATTGGTGTGCACGGCGAGCTCGTCGCTGAAGGTGGAGGCCAGGATGGTCGCCGGCGAGCGGCCGTCCACCTTGGCCGCCTTCTGGGTCGGATCGATCTCGGCGCCGCGGTCGACATCGGCGCCGGCGGTGAGCAGGTGGTGCTCCGGGTCCTCGATGTTGTAGACCAGCCGACCCTGCTCGCGGTCGAACCAGACGTTGCCGACCATGCCGTGGGCCGCGGGGACGGTGCCGGTGGCCAGCGAGACATGGCCGACGATGGTCTCGGTGTTGGCGTGCTGGTAGTGGGCGTTGGTGTAGTGCACGCCCTCGTCCATCAGGTAGCGGAAGCCACCGTCACCGAACAGGTGCGCATACCGGCCGGGCAGATCGCCGCGCAGGGCGTCGACTGTAATCTGCAGCACCAGCCGCGGTGGGTCCTGAACCCCTGCCGCGCCCCATGAGGGCGTCAGCAACAGGAACGCGGCGATCAAGCCTGCCTTGCTTTGAAACCTCTGTCGAATGGTCATCATGTTCTGCTCCGGCTTGTGTTCGTGCGACGCGGACCAGATCACCTCACGCGCGCTCAGCGGGCGAGGGGATTAGGATCCGTGGGGTTCAGATCGACGGTGCGATTTTGCGCTGGCGGGGCGCGGTGATTGCGGTGCGCGATGGACTGTCATCCAAGCCGGACCCGCGAATCATCGGATGCCGACGTCAGAAATTGTAGCGCAGTGTTCCGCCAAAGATCGCAAGCATGTTGGTGTCGTAGTCGCCGCGGACGGTCACCCGCTGAGCCGTCTGTTCGAGCGCTGCGTCGCCGACGAATATCAGCGTCGCGCCGAGCGAGAAGGCCAGATTGTCCTTCTGCTTCCAGGCATAAGAGGCCGAGAGCTTCCACTGCTCGTCCACCGGGAAGTCGAGGGTTCGGTATGCGTCTTTGACCGGCGAGCTCTCGTAGGAGACGCCAACGGACACGAAGGACTTTTCACTCAACGGCCGGACGGCCGCGACACCCGCATGCCAGGTGTCGTCCCAGTTCCTGTCCGAGACGATGACCCGATCGTTTCGGAAGCCGAGCTCGTTCTTGCTGAACTTAGACCATTCCTGCCAGCCGGCGTTGACATAGAGTTGAGTCTTGTCGTCCAGACGATACCGCAGGCCCGCCTCGAGCCACTGCGGGTTCGTCCAGCTGATCTTGACGTCCTGCGGCAGGGCGGTCGCGAGCTGCGGGTTACGCAGCCCCTCGTACTTGACGTTGCCTTCCAGGTTGAGATCCATCGCGCTGCGGTACACGATACCGAGCAGCAGGTCCTCGGAGAACGCATAGGTCAGGCCCAGGATGGCCTGGACGCCCCAGTCTTCCAAGTCCTCGAACTTGACGCGACCATCGAGTGCGGGGTTCGGGGCGCCCTGGCGAATCGCGACGGTTTGACTCAGGGCCGAGTACACGACCGATGCGCCGGCGCCGATCGAGAGCTGATCGGTGAGCCGATAGGCGAGCGACGGCGTCAACGCCAGCCCCGCCAGGGTCACATCCTGGATCGCATAGCGGCCGACGAAGTCTTTTCCGTAGTCCATGCCGCCGCCCAAGGGGGCCGTTGATGCGAGGCCGAAGCGAAGGCGATCGGACAGCGGCCGCACATAGAAGAAGCTGGGGACCGGCGCGATCTGCGCGGCGTTGCCGCCGTTGTCGCCCTGGACCGGCCCCAAGCGCTGCGGCAGGACGGCGTTGTTCCGGGCGCTCGTCGCGTTGAACTTGACGCTGGGAGCAATGACCTGAAACCCGGCAATCAGATGCTGCTGGTCGATCCCGGTCATGCCCGCCGGGTTCGTCCAGGCGGCATCCGCTCCCCGGGTGTTCGTCGGATTTGCAACACCCGCCGTGCCCAGGCTTCCCGGCGTGCCGACCGACGGGCTGTAAAAGCCCGCGCCATGGGCCGCGTTCGTGACCGTCAGTACCACCAGGACCAGACAGGTCGGCAGCTTGTCGATAGCTCGCTTTGCCATTTTCGCGGGGCCTCGGTGTTGTTGAACGGACCGCAGTTGCGGAAGCTCTGTGGTATTGGGCATCCGGCAACCATGGCCGGGACTGCTGCCGCTGCTTCCAGCGAACCGCGGTGTCTCGCACGCGCCGTTCTTTGCTCGGGGCGGCGACAGATGCTCCGAGCTTGCAGATGCTATTCCGAATAGGATAACCCTCGGCCGGCTCGCGGCGCCTGTCATCTGGTGCCAATTCCGGGCGCGATCAGCTCGTCGACGGTTTAAGCGCCGAGGTAGACCTCAGCCCGGACCACACCCGAGAAATGTGGAGTGCGTCGGGGATTGCCCGCAGTCAACGTTTCTGCGCGGCCTGCACCGCCGACCGGGATGCGTCTCCTTACACTTACAGCGCCACCGGCTCGGCTCGCTCCAGCGCCACCCCCGCGCGTTCGAGGTAGCCGTCCGGGAAGGTCCAGACCGGGCTGCCCGGGGCGCGCAAGAGTCCGCGCTCGTCCGGCGACAGGTCGTAGCGCAGGCTCAGAACCACATCGCTGCTGATCCAAGGGCTTTCGCGGAGGTAGCCATGGCCGCTGCCGCTGACCGCGCCTTCCGCGTTGCTGACTGTCATTCGCTTGATTCGCACCGGGAGCCCTGCGCCACGGACGTCGTCGCCGACCTGCTCAGCTCGATCTGCAGCGGTCGGGTCGTATCCAGATGCAGGTCCCGCTGCGGGAAGGCGATGCTGATACCCGCGTCGGCGAAGGCTTCGTTGATGGCCCGATTCAGCGCTGAGATGGTTCTGATGCGCACATCGACGGAGTCGACAAAGGCGCGCAGGGTTAGGGTCAGCGCGTTGTCGCCGAAGGTGTCGAAGGTCACTACTGGCGGCGGCTCGTCGATGACACGCTCGTTCGCCTGTGCGATGCCTGTCATGATCGCCGACGCCTGCTCCACATCGCTGCCGTAGGCGACACCAACCACCACCACGATGCGGGTGACGGGATCCGACAGAGACCAGTTCAGCAGCCGGCCGGTAACGAACTCCTTGTTCGGCACCAACAGCTCCTTGCGATCCCAGTTACGGATCGTCGTTGCGCGGATTCGGATCTTTGTGACGACACCGTCGGTATCGCCCACCGTGACCGTGTCGCCGACGCGGATCGGCCGCTCGAACAGGATGATCAGGCCGCTGATGAAATTGGCGACGATCTCCTGCAGGCCAAAGCCGATGCCAACGCTGAGTGCCGCCGCCATCCACTGCAGGTGCGCCCAGCTCACGCCGAGCGTGCCGAGCACCAGCAAAATGCCGATCGCCCCGATGACATAGCTGGTCAAGGTCGTGGCCGCGTAACGGTCAGCGGCAGACAGTGCACAGCGCCGCAACAGGATGATCTCCAATAGCGACGGCAGCCGCCTGAGCAGAACCCAGGTGCCGGCGGCGAAGAGCAGGGCGAGCCCCAGATGCAGCAACGTGACGGGCCGTTGCTGCTCTTCGCCGCCCACTGAAACCGTCCTGTTCCAGAGCACGTGATCCTCGAATACGCGCAATGCCGACAGCGTGTCGGACCAGATCAGCACGAAGCCGATCAAGGCGACGAAACCGAGGCTGAAGCGGATGAGTGCACGGGTATCGGCGCTGAGCGTAGAGAAGTCCACTTGCGGCTCATCGAAGTGCTGCTCCGCGGCCTCCCCGCCTGGCTCCCGCGGCTCTGATTGGGCGGCTTCCGAGGCCACCCGGTGCTGCTCCAGAGCCGCTTCATAGGAAAGTCGTCGGCGTACCACGAGCAGCCAGCGCAGGGCCAGCGCTTCCAACAGCACCACCGCCAAAACCAGCTGCAACGAGGCCTGGTAGTTGTTGGCTTCCATTGTGGCCGTGTACAGATAGCCGAACCATGCCATGATGATCATCACGACCGGGTAGAGCACGAGCGCCGGATACCAAAGCCAGTAGCTGTTCATCAGCAACGGATAGGCATCCGGGTGGCGCAGCTGGGCCGTGACGCCGCGGCGCGGATGGAAAACCCGGTACATGAACCAGGCGACCGCGCCGAAGGCAACGATGGCGGCGAGCCGCGCCATGGTGCCACCACCCGCGAGCGGGTCGAGCACAACCGCGAGGTACATGAGCATCACCGCCGGGATCAGGGTCCACGTCAAACGCCGGGTCGCGGTCCGCACTAGCGTGAGGTTTGGCTCCGGCCAGCGAAAGTGAGCGGCCGCG
>JAYEJW010000703.1:0-4265 GCA_034716535.1 Pseudomonadota bacterium | reverse complement strand
AGCCCCTGACCGGCTCCCGGCTCGCGCTGTCGTGCTCAGATCTATGCCAAATAATCCGGGAAAAGCTGTTCCGCCCGGTGCGAAATTATATGGGAATGGCCTCGCGGAATAGTGCGGGAAACAACACAGGTGTCCGCCTTCTCAGTCGGGCAATACCCGCTCACCTTCGCCGAGTACGACCGCTATTGCCAGGCCGAGGGTAAGAAGAAGCCAGATGATGAGGGCTGGGGGCGCGGCGAGCGGCCCGTCATCAACATCAGCTGGGACGAGGCGCGGGGTTTCTGCAAATGGCTCAGCGAGCAGACGGGTGAGTCCTATCGCCTGCTCACGGAGGCCGAGTGGGAGTATGCCTGCCGGGCCGGGAGCACCAGCCGCTACTGCTTCGGCGATGAGGAGAAGGACCTTGGCGACTATGCGTGGTACAGCGCGAATGCCGAGGGCAGGACGCACCCCGTCGGAAAGAAAACGCCGAACGCCTGGCACATCCACGACATGCACGGCAACGTGTGGGAATGGTGCCAGGACTGGTTTCGCGAAGACTACTACGCGCAGCTCGCGAGCAGCGTGGGGGCGATTGCGAGTGGCGCTACGGTAGATGCCAGTGGCACTACGAGTGGCGCGAGCAGAGACCCTAGTGGACCGCAGTCGGGCTCCCCCCGGGTCATCCGCGGCGGCTCGTGGTTCATCGACGCCGGCATCTGCCGGTCGGCCTACCGCGACGGGAACGGCCCCGGCTACCGCGGCGACTACCTCGGCTTCCGCCTCTCGAGGACGGGCCCTTGGCGCGATTACCCTTTTACCCTTGGCCAGCCGGAGCCCGGACCGCAGGCAGAGCAGGGACTCGCGCCGGCGCCCGAGGCGCCGATTCCCTGGCTGCGCGACAACCTAGCGGATGAGAGCGAGGGGCCGGATATGGTGTGGCTACCCGCCGGGACCTTCCAGATGGGCGACGAACTGGGTCGGGACAATGAGAAGCCCGCCCATCAGGTCCGCCTTGATACCTTCTCCGTCGGTCAGTATCCCGTCACCTTCGAGGAGTACGACCGCTTCTGTGCTGCGACCGACAGGGAGCCGCCCAAGGATTACGGCTGGGGGCGCGGCCGCCGGCCGTCAGTGGGTGTGAGCTGGGAGGACGCCCAAGCTTACTGCGAGTGGCTGTCGGAGCAGACCGGGGCAAGCTACCGGTTGCTCACGGAGGCGCAGTGGGAATACGCCTGCCGTGCAGGAAGCTCGACGCGGTACTGCTTCGATGACGACGAGGAGGCGCTCGGCGAGTACGCTTGGTACGGCGAAGATTGGCAGAAAGGCTCGACCCATCCAGTTGGCGAGAAGCGCCCCAACGCCTGGCAGCTCTACGACATGCACGGTAATGTCTGGGAATGGGTCAGCGACTGGTACGCGACGGATTCCTACGAGCAGCTCACAGCGACCACTCGCCTCGTGGCGAGTGGAGACGAGCAGCGTGCGAGTGAGAACCCCACTGGCCCCGAGTCGGGCTCCGGCCGGGTCGTCCGCGGCGGCTCGTGGGGCGACGGCGCCGGCAGCTGCCGGTCGGCCTACCGCGACGGGAGCGACCCCGGCGACCGCGGCGACAACCTCGGCTTCCGCCTCTCGAGGACTGACCCTTGGCCCTTGGACGCTCTTACCCTTGCCCGCCAGCGGGCCGCGGCCCACGCGGAAGCGCCATCGCAGCTAGGGCCGAAGCCGACGTTCGCGCCCAACGAGGGTTTTCGCGATGCCCTCTCCGACGGCGGCGAGGCCCCGGAGATGGTCTACCTCCCCGGCGGGACCTTTATGATGGGCGATGACCAAGGCTCTAGCGATGAGAAGCCCGTGCACCCGGTCCGTCTCGACGCCTTCGCCATCGGCCGTACCCCCGTAACCGTCGGCGAGTACCTGCGCTTCTGCGAGGCCACCGATGAGCACTGGCCGGAATGGCTGGAGCAAGGCGGTGAGTACCACATCGAGACCGGGTCGAACGATCACTATCGCAAGCGCGGCGTCAGCCGCGAGGCAGTCGATCTGCCCATCGTCGGCGTGTCCTGGGAGGACGCGCAGGCCTATTGCGCCTGGCTCGGAGAGCAGACAGGAGAAACCTACGCACTGCCGTCGGAGGCCGAATGGGAGTTCGCCTGCCGTTCGGGCAGCCAGACCCGATATTGCTTCGGCGACGACGAGGAGCGGCTCGGCGAGTACGCCTGGTACAGCGCCAACGCGGGCGGCAAGCTGCATCCGGTGGGGAAGAAAGAGCGCAACGACTGGGAACTCCAGGACATGCACGGGAACGTCTGGGAAAGGGTCAGCGATTGGTATGCGGCGAGCTACTCCGAACAGCTCGCAGACGCCGCGCGTAGCGAAGCGAGTGATCCCGAGCGAGCTGCGAGTGGAGGCGAGCACGCTGCGAGTGAGAATCCGACTGGCCCCGGGTCGGGCTCCTACCGGGTCGTCCGCGGCGGCTCGTGGGGCAACGTCGCCGGCGACTGCCGGTCGGCCTACCGCGGCAGGGACGGCCCAGGCCGCCGCGGCGACTACCTCGGCTTCCGCCTCTCGAGGAAGGTATGACTTGGACCTTTTACCCTCTTACCCTTGGCCGGCCTCCTTATGCGGCTGGGCCGCCGAAGGACGGGGCGCACCGGCCGGCGTCGCGCACGGCGCTCCCGTAGCTCGGCGATCCTTTGCTGAGCATCGCCGCTGATACCGCCCCCATGCTGGTCCGCGTCTTCACCCTGCGCTTCAACCCGGCCACCGAGTCCTTCGACGACACTGCCGTGACCGAATTCCTCGCCGACAAGGACGTGTGCTCCATCCGCGACCACTTCTTCGTCAAGGACGATGTCCCGTACCTGATGCTCGTGGTCTGCTACCGCCCCGGCGCATTGCCGCCGCCTCCCGCCGAGCCGCAGCGCGAGGGACGCCAGCGCGACGAGTCCTGGCGAGAGACCCTCGCCAAGGAGGACTGGCCCCTGTTCAACACTTTCTCAAGTGCGACGTGCGCAAATTCTTCGCCAGCATCGACCATGAGGTGTTGCGGGCGCAGCTGGCGAGGATGTTCAAGGACAAGCCGCTGCTCGACCTCCTCGGGGAGATCATCGAGCATAATCCGCCCGGCGCAGCCCCGCGAAGAGGTCTTCCGATCGGCAACCTGACGAGCCAGCACTTCGCCAACCTCTACCTCGGCGAGCTCGACCACCACATCAAGGACCGCAAGGGCCTCAAGGGCTATCTGCGTTACATGGACGACCTGCTTCTGTTCGCCGACGACAAGCCTACGCTGCATCTGTGGCACGCCGAGATCCGCCGTTTTCTGGCCGAGCGCCTGTTTCTGAATCTCAAGGAGCGGGCCACCCTGCTGGCGCCGGTCACCGAGGGGCTTCCCTTCCTCGGGTTCCGCGTCTATCCGGGCGTGATCCGATTGCACCGGCGCACCCTGCGCCGTTTTCATCGTCAGGTGCGCGACCGCGAGCGCGAGTACGCGACCGGTGAGATCGGCCTGGACGAACTCACCGACACGGTCGCCAGCCTCTACGCCCACGTCGCCCATGCCGACACCCGGAGATTGCGTTGCCGGATGGTGCTAGACTCCGGCAGCGAGGGCTGACGGGAAACGGGCTCCAACCGGGTCATCCGCGGCGGCTCGTGGAACAACGACGCCGACAACTGCCGGTCGGCCTACCGCAACAGGAACGACCCCGGCAACCGCAACAACAACCTCGGCTTCCGCCTCTCGAGTACATGCCATTCGCCCGATGGGCGGCGTTCACGGATGCCGCCCCAGCGCACAAGGTGTGTCCAGCCCCGTCAGTCCTGCGCCGGCGAGCGCCGGCCGAAGCGACCCCAGCCCCCGGCGTCCGGTAGCGCAAGCGAAGGCCGTCGGGGGCCTTTTGCTTATGCGGCGCCGGGGAACGACGTGACGAAGAAACCAGCCGTCTACATCCTCGCCAGCCGTCGAAACGGCACCCTGTATATCGGCGTCACCAGCAATCTGGTCAAGCGCGTCTGGGAGCACAAGAACGATTTGGTTGATGGTTTCACCAAGAAGTACGGAGTCCATCGCTTGGTGTACTACGAGCTCTTCGAGACTATGGCGGAGGCGATTGCGCGGGAGAAGCAGCTCAAAGGCTGGCAACGGGCATGGAAGCTGGAGTTGATCGAGTCCGGGAATCCGGACTGGAGGGATCTCTGGGATGGCTTTTCGGCAGGTGATTAGCTGTTGTGGTTCAATGCCTGGCCTCGATGATCTCCGAGGGGTCGCCGTCCGTGGCGGC
>JAYEJW010000702.1:0-4269 GCA_034716535.1 Pseudomonadota bacterium | reverse complement strand
TGACGGTATCTGGCGCCGGGTCGGGGTAGAGCTCGAGGGTGATCGCGCCTTGGCTGGTCTGGATCTGGACCTTCGGATTGTCCGCCACGGCCATGGCGCCGGTCCCGATGAAAATCAGCAGGATGAAAGCAGTTGCGAGCATGCGCTGCATGAGTCGGTTCCTCATTGGCAAAAAAGGTAAACCAAATATAATACGAGGTCCGGCCGGATCGTGGAAGCCGTGCAGATCCCGCCCAGTGCCGTCGCACGAACAAATTACGTAGAACGGATATGCGGCCAATCTGTGGATAACCAGTCCCGCGTCTTACGGAAAGAGGAATCGACGGCCGTCTCCCAGGCTAAGAAAACGTCAAAATGGGCGCTTGAGGGGCGTCAGGCAATAGGCCGACGCCACCTGCCCGACAAGTGGTGGCAACCGCAGGCGAGCCGGCTTCAGAGCAGACGCAATCGGAAGGGTCGATCCAGCCGCTGATCGATCTGCTGTGGATCCAACCAAGGACCGGTGAGGGTATTGCGGATAAAGCCGATCGCCGCCTGAACTCCGAACGCTGAGAACAGCTCGGCCAACTCCTTGGAAAAGCGGGCCAGGGTGTTGAACAGGTGCGCCAGGCGCATGAGGTAATGGTAGCCTTTCATGGCATTCCACTGCTTGGCGAAGGCGTGCTCGTACGAGTAGCCCTGGTGCTTTTCGACCAGGAAGGCGCCTTCGATGCCCCAGCGGTAGCGGGCGCCGAGGTTGCAGCGGGTATGCACATTGAGCCGACTGAGGGGGCGGCTGGAGATCCAGGCGTGTTTGTTCTCTACAGTTACGATCTGCGCGGTGTTGGGATCGACTTCTTCCCACTGTTCCCGGCACACCACGACGTGGATGTCGACGGACTTCTTGGCGTTGGGTCCGTACTCGTAGCGGATCGGGTTAACCCATTGGAAGTGCTGTCTTCGCTCGCCCCAGTTTTGTTGCATTCGGTTTTCTTCCTGTTCGAGCATCAGGCTGTAATACTCCTCCCAAACGCTGGGCAGCGAGCCCTCCTTGAGCACGATCATGAAGTCCCAGCGGTAGGTTCGGCAGCGTTCCATGATCGGCCCGTTGGGATAGAGTCCGTCGAGCAGCAGCATCATGGGCAGACGGGGAAATGCCTCCTTGATGCGGGCGGCGAGGCGGTGAAAGGCCTTGCTCTCGCAGTCCTGCTTGCGCTGTTCGCCATTGCCCGTCTCGTACTCGAGAAACTCGCTCATCAACGGGATGACCATGCCGTTTTGGAAGCAGATGCTGGCCTCCAGTACATAGACGTAGTACTGGTAGCTTTGCTCCTCGTCGCTGTCGGGATCGACCTTGGGTCCGGTTCTGCGCTGCAACAAGTGCTCGTCCCACAGGGTGGAGAAGGCGATCTTCTGGGTTCCGTCGATGCCGATGGGGTAGCAATTGTTGATCAGGTAGCGGGTGAACTTCTTGTTGCGGATCAGATGGTTCACCAGCTCGATATGCGCCTGCTCGATTGCTCCCACATCGATGCGGCATAGCAGCCGAAACTTCGGTGTCGGAATGGGGAAGGCTTTCGAGCTGCGGAAACAGCAACCGCAAGTTGCGCTCGAACATCGGGCGGGTGATCTCCCCATTGGCGGCACGCCGTGAGCCATACTGGAAGACAAAGACCAGGAGCCCGTAGAGCATCAGAATGGTGATCCGGTGTTTGAGCTTTTTGGGGTTCCTCGGCTCCGGGATCTTCTCCAAGCGCCCGAGCAGAACCGGCAGCATCTGGCGCATGATCGAAATCAGCCCGCTCACCGCCTCGGTGCGTGCTGCGCTCTCCTCTTCGGTGCTCTGGAAACGGGATTTGCTGTTGGATGGGCTGGGGGATGCTTGTGGGATCAGCCCGGCTTCACGCTGTTGTCGGCGCAACTGGCGTTGTTGGCGTTTTTTTTCTCGTCCGCTCTTTGATTTCCTCGCGTCCCGGACGGTGGCTTGGCTTGCTCATAGTTCGGTTCTGCCTTTGAGGCGATTAGAGCACAGCAGACGGCGAAAGTCCGCCTGCAAGGGCTTGGCGAAAATCAGCTTGGGACTGGTTTGGTACTGCTTTCCCGGGCGCACCAGTCCGTCACCGCTGGTGCGCCCCAACAGCGCCCAGCCGGCCGCCCGGTAACAGCTGCCCTTGAAGCGGGCCGGGTCCACGAAGGTCTCCAGCAGCAGCGGGCGATACCCCCAGCGCACCTCCCAGTCCTCGCCGACCCGCCGGGCCAGCTGTCCGAGCACGTGGCTGGCCAGATTCGCCACCTCGACCCAGGGAAAGAGGAGAAATCTGCTGTTGTTGACCACCCAGGGCAGGTTCGCCAGCCGTTGCCGATCGTTCCAGCCAATCCATCGATCGCGTGCACTCAGCGCCTTGGCCGCACCGCCGAGCAGAATACAGCCCAGCCGATGCGCTCCCGAGTCGATGAAATAGCGCGCCCAGTAGCCGAACGGCTTCTTGTAGCCCAAGGGATGGTAACGCTCGACATAGTCGTTCCAGAGGCTTTCGTCCTGCCGATCGCTCGCCAATCGTAGCCGCACCGGCTCGAGTTCCGAGAGGGACCGCGCGAAAGGCGCCGGTGGATCGGTGCGGGCGCCCGGACGCCTCGGTGTGCTGGGCCGGGGGCCGGGGTGGCTATTGTGTTTCTGGATCGCAGGCAGGCGCAGCTCCCCGGCCTCCTCCAACCGTGCGAGCAGCTTGGCGCATGCCGTGTACTTCGGTCGGCCCGCCGGCGTCAGCCACTGGAGGTGCTCGCACAGGGTGTAGGTCAGCTCCTTGCGCGATAAGCCGGGAAACCGTTTTGCACAGGTGCGAATGTGGGCGATGTCCTCGGGAAAGATCTCTCGATCCCCCTGCCACCAAGTCGCGTTTTCATGACGTAGCATTCGGCGGAAATCCGTGCTGGAGAATGATTCACGCTCGATTTTCCCACCGCGCCTGCGGTCTGTCTACCCCCTTTTGCGAAAAACTTTTTTCCCGCCTCCCCCACAACCCTTGGTAGGGTTAGGCTCAAAAGGTCATGCGTCAACGCTGGATCCCGCCGGGGTTTTGCGGTAAAGAGCGGCTTTGTTACTATCCTGCGAATTTCCTTACTCTCGATTTTCCCCAAGATGTTACAGATCTACAACAGTCTGACTAGGCAGAAAGAGGAATTCGTCCCCCTGGAGCCCGGTAAGGTCCGCATGTACGTGTGCGGCATGACGGTTTACGACTACTGCCACCTCGGTCATGCCCGCGTGATGGTGGTGTTCGACGTGGTCTCTCGGTACCTGCGTGAGCGCGGTTTCGACGTCACCTATGTGCGTAACATCACCGACATCGACGACAAGATTATCAACCGCGCCAATGAAAAAGGGGAGGCGTTCAGTGATCTGACGGAGCGCTTCATCCAGGCGATGCATGAGGACTCCGATGTACTCGGAATTCTGCCTCCCAGCGAGGAGCCCCGCGCCACTACCCACATGGCCGAGATTATTTCGATGGTACGGGCGCTGATCGACAAGGGTTACGCCTATGTGGCGGACAACGGGGATGTCTACTACTCGGTCGCCAAGTTCACAGGTTACGGCAGGCTCTCCGGTAAGGACCCGGAAGAGCTGCGCGCGGGTGCGCGGGTCGAGATCGGCGAGGCCAAGCGCGACCCCCTGGATTTCGCACTCTGGAAGGCGGCCAAGCCGGGGGAGCCTGCCTGGGATTCTCCGTGGGGGCAGGGGCGCCCCGGCTGGCACATCGAGTGCTCGGCCATGTCCACGAGCTGCCTGGGCAACCACTTCGACATCCATGGCGGAGGGGCGGATCTGCAGTTCCCGCACCACGAGAACGAGATCGCGCAGTCCGAGGGCGCCACCGGCGAGCCCTTCGTCAACCTCTGGATGCACAACGGCTTCGTCCGGGTGAACGAGGAGAAGATGTCCAAGTCCCTGGGCAACTTCTTCACGGTGCGCGAGATTCTGCGGCGTTATCGTCCCGAGGAGGTCCGCTACTTCATCCTCACGAGCCAGTATCGCAGTCCGCTCAACTACGACGACGAGCACCTGCAAAACGCCCGCGGCGCCCTGACGCGCCTGTACACGGCACTGCGCGGCCTCCCGGCTGCCGAGCCGATGGGGGCGGAGCGTTTCCGCGAGCGCTTCCACGCCGCCATGGACGACGACTTCAACACCCCGGAAGCCCTAGCGGTGCTGTTCGACCTGGTGCGCGAGATCAATCGGGTGCGCGCCGAGGACGAGGTGGAGGCAGCCCATCTGGGGGCAGAGCTCGT
>JAYEJW010000701.1:0-46448 GCA_034716535.1 Pseudomonadota bacterium | reverse complement strand
TCCTCCCCAATTTCAAGACTGGGTTGTCCAGTCGCAGAAGGCGGGACGAAGGCTTTGGTAGTCCCCCGCCGCTCGACCCTGTCGGACGAAGACATTTTTCTGTTTGATCCGAGCAAAGACCACAACCGATGGCAGATACGCCGGATATTCTAAAGAAGATCATGCGCCGCAAGGTGGAGGAGCTGGCCGCCCGCGCCGAGCGCCTGCCCCTGCAGCAGCTGGCTGCCGGCCTCCAGGGGGCGGCTCCCACCCGTGGCTTTGCCGACGCCTTGGCGGCGAAGATCGGGGCCGGGGAACCCGCGGTGATCGCCGAGATCAAGAAGGCCTCGCCCAGCAAGGGCGTGCTGCGCCAGGACTTTCGGCCGGCGGAGATCGCGGCGAGCTACGAGCGCGGAGGCGCCGCCTGCCTCTCGGTGCTCACGGACGTGGACTTTTTTCAGGGCAGCGACGCCTATTTGCAGGAGGCCCGGGCGGCCTGCAACCTGCCGGTGATCCGCAAAGACTTCATCATCGACGAATATCAGGTCTACGAGGCGAGGGCCATCGGCGCCGATTGCATCCTGCTCATTGTCGCCTGTCTGGAAGACGCCCAGTTGAGGGAGCTCAGCGATCTCGCTCACCGGCTGGATCTGGATGTCCTTGTGGAGGTGCACGATGCAGAAGAGCTGGAGCGGGCCTTGCAGGTGCCCGGCCGCCTCATCGGTATCAACAACCGGGACCTGCGCAGCTTCCACGTGAGCCTGGAGACCACGATCGGGCTGCTGGAATCGGTACCAAGGGAGCGCATTCTCGTCACCGAGAGCGGCATTCACACGAGGGAAGACGTGGCCCGGATGCGCGGGCATGGCGTCAACGCATTCCTCGTCGGCGAAGCGTTCATGCGGGCCGAGGACCCGGGGACCATGCTCGCGGAGCTGTTCGGCTAGTCTTCGCTGACCGCTGACCGCTGACCGCTGACCGCTGACCGCTGACCGCTGTTCAGCGTGTTCCGAACACCACGATGGTCTTGCCCTTGACGCTCACCAGTCCCTGTTCTTCCAGGTTCTTCAGAACCCGGCCGGCCATCTCCCGCGAGCAGCCGACGATGCGCCCGATCTCCTGACGCGTGATGCGAATCTGCATTCCATCCGGGTGGGTCATGGCATCGGGTTGCGTGCACAGGTCGAGCAGGGTACGGGCGATTCGGCCGGTCACGTCGAGGAAGGCGAGATGGCCGACCTTGCGGCTGGTGTGGAGCAGGCGCTGGCTGAGCTGATACCCGATGGCGAACAGGAGATCCTTGGCATGGTCCCGCAGCTCCGTCTCGAGCAACTGCTCCAGGCGCTTGTAGGTGATTTCGGCGACCCGGCACTTGATACGGGTGCGGACCATCACGCTGCGCGTTGTTTGCGGAGTGAACAGGCCCATTTCGCCGATGAACTCACCGGTATTGATATAGGCGAGGACGATCTCGCGCCGGTCTTCGTCCTCTATCAGGGCGGTGACGGAGCCCTCGATCAGGTAGTAGAGGCTCTCGGCTGGCTCCCCCTCGCGTATGAATACCACCTGTTTGTCGTAACGTTTGGTATGGCAATAGGCGAGAAAGGGTTCCAACCAAGTAGGGTCCTGTTTGGGGGTAAATAGCATTGTTCTTTGGCGGCTCTGATGTTCCTTTCAGGGATGATTCTAGGCAAGCTGCTGAGACTTGTCGATCTATGTTAGCCTCCTCTACGCCGAAAAGGCATCTGGGTTCGCGGTAAGTATTCAATAGAGAGACCAAATGAAGGCGAGGATCAAGTGGATCGAAGGCACCGCTATGCTCGGCGAGTCCGGGAGCGGACACGCCGTCGTCATGGACGGCCCTCCGGAATTCGGCGGGCGCAATCTCGGAGTGCGGCCCATGGAGATGCTGCTCATCGGCATGGGCGGCTGTACCGAGTTCGACGTCCTGCTCATCCTGCGCAAAGCGCGCCAGACAGTGACCGACTGTGTCGTCGAGCTCGAGGCCGAGCGTGCCGCTGGGGAGCCGAAGGTCTTCACCCGCATACATGCCCATTTCATCGTCTGCGGCCGGGATCTCAACGAGAAACAGGTGGAGCGGGCGATTCGGCTCAGTGCGGAAAAGTACTGCTCCGCCTCCATCATGCTTGGTGCCACGGCCAAGATCAGTCACGATTTCGAGATCCGCGATGTCTGAAGCGGCCGCCGCGTTCGACGCACTGGCCGAAGAGTTTTTTTCGGTCTGGTTTCGCTATCACCCGGATGTGGCCGTTGAATCCGATATTCGCGGCTTCGAACGCCTGTTGCCTGCGCAAAGCGATGATGAGCTCGCTGCCCTCGGCAGTTGGCTCGAAACCCTGGTGGTGGCCCTCGAGGAGCTGGACTACGCGGCCCTGGATGTTTCGCGGCAGATAGATCTGCGGCTCATGTTCGGCGCCGCGCGCGTCGAGCATCAAGAGCTGCTGGAGCGGGATTGGCGCCATCGGGACCCGCTGCGGTACTTGCCGGTTGGGGAGATCTACCGATTGACGCTGCAGCCCTCCGCGGACGTTCGCGATGCCTTGGCCGCTTTGCTTGGCGCCGTTCCCGAGTACCTGCGCCTTGCGTTGTCCCGATTGCGTCCGATGGCCGAGCTCGTTGCGCCCGAGTTGGCGGCGGCCGCCGTGGACGAAACGGAGCGCGGGAGATGCTATCTGCGCGAGCTCGCCCGCAGCCCCTGGCTTCGGCGGCACTGCCACGGCTGGTGCGAGCTCGAGACCCAGATCGATGAGGCCTGCACCGCACTCGCCGCTTACGGGGAGGCCCTGCGGGGGGAGATCGGCGCGCGGGCGGGCGGGCGTCTGGGTTGCGGCGAGGCTCACCTTCGGCTCCTGTTCAGGCACCGCCATTTCATGGAGTTCGATTCGGAGCGGGCGCACGGCGTTCTTTTAGAGGCACTCGATCAGGTCGATAAAGATCTCACGGAACATTGTGCGGAGCTGGGGCTGTCGCCGGATCGGATTTGGCAGCATTTGGAAGCCCGATCCGTCGAGGGTGTCGCGCGTCTGGAAGCCTGCCGCAGGGAGAGTGAGGGGCTCGCCGCGTTTTTCCGCGGGCAAGGCCTAGTGAGTCTTCCAGCGGTGCCGCTGCGTCTTTGCGAACGGCCCGCGTGTCCGAGGCCGCTGCGCTGCGATGCGGACTACATTCCCGATAGGGGGGGGCGGGTTGGAACATTCTTCCTGAGCGCGGCGGCTGAGGGCGCAGGACGAGGCGAGCCTCTGGCGGTCCTGCGCGGGCGCTGCCTGGACCGGACCTGGGGGGGCGCTCATCTGCTCGCTTTCTCCGCGGGGGACGAAGGCTGGCGCCTGCCGCGGCGCTTGTGCGCCGGGGCTAGTCTGGTCGGCGCTTGGGGCCTGTATCTGCGGCAGCAGCTGGTCGAGGTCGGCTATCTGGCGCCGGAAGATCGCCTTTATGCCCTGCTTCAGAGGCGGCGGTCGATCCGCCTCGCCCTCCTGGATCTGGACCTCCACCTGGGCAGGGTCGAAGGCGCCGAGGCCCTCTCACGGCTGGACGGGATTCAAGCCACGGACCAGTCGGACCTGGTGCGTCTTGCCCGGCAACCGGGCGATGCCTTGGCCGGCGTGCTCGGGTGGCGGGCGCTGGGGCAGGTGCGCGAGCTGCTGGCGCGGCGCGAGGGTGACCTTTTTTCCGAACGGGCATTCCACGATCGCCTCCTGTCCCGTGGTCCTATCCCCTTGTCCTTGATCCTGGAGCAGGAGGTCGGCCACGAGCAATGGCGCGAGGCCGCAACTCCCCTCGGCATCTGATCGGACGCACGGCAGCGCGGCTCTCAGGGAGTTGAAATCCTGGCGTGCTGCGCGTAGCTTTCGCTCCCTCCTCGTGGTTTGCAGGGAGCTGCGATGCCGAAACCCCTCAAGAAGCTGAAGCTTCACGGCTTCAACAATCTCACCAAGACCCTCAGCTTCAATATCTACGACGTGTGCTACGCGGACTCCAAGGCGCAGCGCGAGGCCTACATTGCCTACATCGATGAGGTCTACAACGCAGAGCGCCTAACCGGCATCCTTACCGATGTGGCGAATATCATCGGGGCCACCATTCTGAACATTGCCCATGCGGACTATGACCCGCAGGGGGCGTCGGTCACCATGTTGATCTCGGAGGAGGCGGTGGCGGCACAGCGATTGTCCAACACCCAGTCTCCCGGCCCTCTTCCCTCGGCGGTGGTGGCCCACCTGGATAAGAGCCACATCACGGTACACACCTACCCGGAGAGCCACCCGGACAGCGGAATCAGCACCTTCCGCGCCGATATCGACGTCTCCACCTGCGGTCGCATTTCCCCCCTCAAGGCACTGAACTACCTCATTCACTCGTTGGAATCGGATATCGTCATCATGGACTACCGGGTACGCGGCTTTACCCGGGACGTCAACGGGCGCAAGCACTTCATCGACCACAACATCAGCTCGATCCAGAACTATCTGTCACGGGACACCAAAGAGCGATATCAAATGGTGGATGT
Source organism: Pseudomonadota bacterium (assembly GCA_034716535.1). Classification (GTDB taxonomy): domain Bacteria; phylum Pseudomonadota; class Gammaproteobacteria; order Chromatiales; family Chromatiaceae; genus JAYEJW01. The sequence continues at coordinate 41,944 of JAYEJW010000701.1, read as the reverse complement.
GAACGTTTACCAGGAGAACCTGTTCCATACCAAGATGCTGGTGAAGGAATTCCGGCTCGGGGACTATCTGTTCTGCGTCGAGGAAAAAGATCTTGGGGAGAAGGAATACAGGCGCATCCACAAGCTTGTGCGGCGCGAGATGGCAGAGATCTTCTACGGCCGCAACCTGGCCCGGAATCTGGAGTTCTAAAGGTGCCTGAAGGTCAAGGGCCTTGCTGAGCCCATCAAAACCTCCCTGTCGGAGTAACAGCCCTAGGCCTTCACACCCAGTAGACGGTGCGGGTCATGATCTTGGAGGACAGACGCATGGCGAGCCTGACCGGCGCTGGAAGCTCCGCGCCCCCGGCGGCCTTGGCCACATCCGCGTGGTGGATCTCGTCCTCTTTCATGCGTTCGAGGATGGCGCGGGTCTTCTCGTCGCTCAGGGGCACCTCGGCCAGATGGCTGTCCAGGTGGCTTTCCACCTGGCGCTCGGTCTCCGCCACGAAACCCAGGCTCCACTTGTCTCCCGCCAGGCCGGCGAGGGCGCCGATGGCGAACGAGCCGGCGTACCAGGCCGGGTTCAGGAAGCTCTTGCGGTCCCCGAGCTCATCGAGGCGCGTCTCGCACCAGTCCAGGTGATCGTTCTCCTCCTGGGCGGAGCGCGCCATGTTTTGGCGCACCTCCGGGAGCCGGGCGGTCAGGGCCTGGCCCTGATAGAGGGCCTGGGCACACACTTCGCCGGTGTGGTTGATGCGCATCAACCGGGCGATGTGCTTGCGTTCCCGGTCGCTGAGCTCGGCGTCGTTCGCACCCTGTGAAGGATTGGGCCGTTCCGTGGTCTGGGGCCTTCCGAACAGGGTACGCACCGCCTGGTCGAGGTTGACCAGCAGGTTGTCTATCGGCGTGTAATCGCGTGTGCTCATAGGGGGTACATCGGTTGACTCTTGCGTGCTCTTCCGCCCGATTGTGCGTTGCGCAGGACGCCGGATCAAGCCTGCCTTCAGGTTTTCAGGCTCCCAGTTGGCGCGCGAGGAGCTCCGCCGGGTGGAGTACCTCCAGGTCGAGCCCCGCCTCCCGTGCGCCGGCGGCCAGGTGCAGGGCGCAGCCGGTGTTGGTGGTGACCAGGATGTCAGGCCGAAGCTCCTTCAGACGCTGGATCTTGGGCTGGAGCAGGGTGCGCGACATCTCCGGTTGTTGCAGCGGGTAGGTCCCGGCCGCGCCGCAGCAAAGGGCATTGTCCGGAAGCGGTACGATCTCGATGGCGGGGATCCGGCGCAACAGCTCGTATGCGGCCCTTGCGTCGCGCAGGGCATTGCGTTGGGAACAGGGTTCGTGCACCGCGACGCGTTTTCGCAGCGCTCGCGGCGCCAGGTGCGCCGGCCATCCCAGATCGGCCAGAAAGCGGCAGATCTCCTGTGTCCGGGCCATGCGGGGATGGGTGCGTAGCTCGCATACGCAGGCGCTGGCGATGCCGATGACCTGGCGGTTGGAAAAGACGGCGGCATTCTCGGCGAGTAGGCGATCTGCGTGCTCAGGGAGGCCATTGTGTCGGTGCATGGCGCCGCAGCAACCTTGGCCGGAGGGGATGTCGACGTCGAAGCCAAGACGCCCCAGGATGCGATGGGTGGCGGCGAGGGCGTTCGGCTGCGCGGACTGCCCCACGCAACCGAGGAATAGACCCACGGCGATCCCGTCGTCGGGGCTCGGCCGCGAACATCCGCGCAGTCTCGGCGGCTGCCGGAGCTGGAGCGCGAGCCGGTGATAGGCCCAAGGGCGCGACCACCGCGTCACCCCGGCCCGTTCCACCAGGACCCCCAATCCGACTGCGCGGTAGAACGTCGCCAGCATCGCCGCGAGGCGCGTGCCGAAACGGCTGCTCAGAGCTGCGAGCCAGGTCTCTTTCGCCAGCCGTCTCCAAAGGGGGGCGTGCTTCGTGCCCAGCGCGCGGGCATCGTCCATGAGGGCGCCGAACGCCACCAGCGAGGGGCAGGCGCGCTCGCAGGCCCGACACTCCAGACAGCTCGCCAGGTGCGCGTCGAGGCGGGCGGATCGCTCAAGCCGACCTTCCGCCCACCCCTGGATCAGGGAAATACGCCCGCGCGGCGATTCGCCCTCGTCCCGGCGTGCGCGATAGGTGGGGCACGCGGGAAGGCAGAGTCCGCACTTAACGCACTGATCCGCTGTCTCGCGGAGGCGTTTCTTCAGAGCCTGTTCGTTCACGTGACGCATCCTAATCGAATGCGCCCCGTGAGGCGCGCCAAGGGAAACGGGGCGCCATGCGGGGGTGGCGGGACCTGCCGACTGGCTACGGACGGGAGTAAGCGATGGGTCGATGCCCGAATCGGCGTCCTGTTTCCGGTTTCTCCGAGACTTCACAATGGTAACCTTTCAAGCTGTTCGTCGACGTGCCGTTCTCGGGAGGATGTCTCGACCATGTCCTACTACCGTTACCATGTGTTCTTCTGCACCAATCGCCGGGACGATGGCAGTCAATGCTGCGCCCAATGCGGCGCGCAGACGTTGCGCGATCACCTCAAGCAGCGAACCAAAGAGTTGGGCATCGCCGGCAAGGGCGGGGTGCGCATCAACACCGCCGGCTGTCTGGACCGTTGCTCGGAAGGGCCGGTCGTCGTGATCTACCCCGAAGGTACCTGGTACACCTATGTGGACAAAGAGGACCTGGAGGAGATCCTGCAGGAACATCTGATGGGTGCGCGTGTCGTCGAGCGTCTGCGTTTGCCGGACTGATATCGCGTGTCGCTTCCGCAACGGTGCTTGACATACACATTTGAATATAAGACAATTCAAACATACTGATTCAAGGCATTGGATCGGTATTCCTCCATCCTCCTTTGGTGGTTATTGTCGTTAAGCGCCGCTCCCCGCGGCGCTTTTTTTTGTGCTGGTACCACGTTTCCATCTTACGCTGTTGTTTCAGCGAGGCGTTCGCGCCGAGGGCGCCATCCCGGATGCCTTTCGGTCTTCGCACGCAGATGCCGGTATTGCCACCCGAAATCCAATCCTGTACTATTCGCCGTCTTTCTCGAAAACGTCTCTTGAAGCATACGAGCGCTGGAGCAACGGACATGACGACTGTGAGTGCCAAGCCCGCGGAGGTGCGGCGTGAATGGTATCTGGTGGACGCCGACGGTAAAACGCTGGGTCGGCTCGCCTCCGAGCTGGCGAGCAGGCTGCGCGGCAAGCACAAGGCGCAGTACACGCCCCACGTGGACACCGGCGACTACATCGTCGTCGTCAACGCCGAAAAGATACGGGTGACAGGCAACAAGCGTCAGGACAAGATGTACCATCATCACACCGGCTACATCGGTAATCTCAAGTCCATCAATCTGGAGAAGCTGCTCCAGAAGGCGCCGGAGCGTGTGATCACCTACGCCGTCAAGGGCATGTTGCCGCGCAATCCGCTTGGCCGGTCCATGCTCAAGAAATTACGCGTCTACGCTGGACCTGAGCACCGCCACCAGGCCCAGCAGCCGCAGCCCCTCGAAATCTGAGCACAGGAAGCGACCCCATGCCGGATACCAACTACGCCACCGGGCGCCGCAAGAGTTCTGCCGCCCGTGTCTTTTTGACCACCGGGTCGGGCAACATCACGGTCAACGGCCGTTCGCTCGATCGCTTCTTCGGTCGCGAGACCGCGCGCATGATCGTGCGCCAGGCCCTCGAAACTGTCTCTATGGTCGACCGCGTCGACCTGCGCGTGACGGTCACAGGCGGTGGCACCTCGGGCCAGGCCGGCGCGATTCGCCACGGTATCGCCCGTGCCTTGGTGGACTTCGACGAAGAGCTTCGCCGCCCTTTGCGTCAGGCCGGCTTTCTGACTCGCGACGCGCGCGAGGTGGAGCGTAAGAAGGTGGGCCTGCACAAGGCGCGCAAGCGGCCTCAGTATAGTAAGCGCTAGCGCTTACCCTTGGGGGATCGTCTAGCGGCAGGACTGCGGACTCTGACTCCGCCAACCTAGGTTCGAATCCTAGTCCCCCAGCCAACAAAAAAGCCGGCAGCTGCGCCGGCTTTTTTTGTTTCGTGAAAACATGATCTGGACGGCATTCGGGTTATCGTTCGGTCGATCGCGCCTTCAGATGCGGATTCAATCAAGCGGATCGCCTGGGGTCGTGAGAAAAAAACAACAAACCGCATTTGTGTATCTTTTTTCTGAAAAACTGTTGCGTAATGTCGAGCGGTAGGCTATTATTCTCCACGCAAGACGCAAGTGCGTTTGGTTTTCGCAGTCATTTGGCAAATCAACAACAGCGGAGAATTCTGATGAACAAAAAGCTCATCACTTTGGCGGTCGCGGCCGCCATGGCCGCTCCGGCGGCTGCTTTCGCCGAGGCCACCCTCTACGGCAAAGCTCATGTATCCATCGACTACGTCGACGTCGACCAGAACGCGAAGGCGTTCGGCCCCGGCACGGCGCTCTGGACGAAGGTCCCTAACGTGCCCCTGGACCCCGATCAGCTCGTGACCAATCCGGTCACCGGTCAGGTAGTGATCGATCCGGTCACCGGCGAGCCCGTCGTTGTGCCCGGCGCGGGCTTCAACGGTTGGGATCTCAGCTCCAACGGCCGCGCCTCGCGTATCGGTGTGAAGGGCTCCGAGGACCTGGGCAGCGGCCTGAAGGCCATCTACCAGATCGAGTTCTCGATCACCATGGCCGACGCCAACGGCACCATCGACGACGGGGACAAGGGCTCGGTCGGCATGCGTAACAGCTTCGTCGGCCTGGCCGGCGGCTTCGGTACCTTCCTGATCGGTCGCCACGACACCCCCGGCAAGATCTCCACCGGCAAGCTGGACATGTTCGCCGACACCCTGGCGGACTACAACAAGACCCTCGGCTTCCAGGACATCCGCGCCGATAACGTCATCGCCTACATCAGCCCGAGCTTTGCCGGCTTCCAGTTCGCAGGTGCCGTCATCCCCGCCGGCGGTGCGACCCCCCTCGGTTGGTCCACGGACCCGGGCAACGCGGACGGCATCGCGGACGCATGGTCCGTCGCGGGTATCTACTCGAACGGCCCCTTCTATGCCTCCCTGTCCTACGAGTCGCTCGGCTCCGATATGTGGGATAACAACAACGACATAGATCCGGACACCGGTCTGACCTTCTACGACGGTCGGTTCGGCTACGGTAGCACCGCGGACGACATGAATACCTGGAAGATCGGTCTTGGCCTGCTGGACTGGAACGGCTTCACCCTGAGCGGCGTCTACGAGAAGCAGGAGAGCATCCTCGGCGCGCCCAAGAAGGCCGACATGGACATCTGGCAGATCCAGGCCGGTTACGCCTTCGGCAACAACAAGATCTACGGCGCTTACGGTCAGAGCGACGTCGAGTCCTGTGTTGGCGCCAGCTACATCGGTACGTGCAACATCACCAGCGGTGTTCAGCCCTTCTTCCTGAACAACAAGGACTGGAACAACTGGAGCGTCGCCTTCGACCACAACTTCAGCAAGCGGACCAAGGCCTATGCCCTGTATACCGCGGTCGACGCCGATCAGCAGGACTCCGACTGGAGCGGCTTCTCCCTCGGTATGATCCACAAGTTCTAAGTCTCGCTTAGTCCTTGGTGGAACGAGAAACGGGGCCTTCGGGCCCCGTTTTTTTGTGGTTTTCGGTAAATGGACTTAGGCCGTCACGGTCTTGGCTCCCTCTTCCGTGCCCAAAATCAGCACGTCCGCCGGGCGCAGGGCGAAGAGTCCTACGGTGACCACGCCGGCGATGTTGTTGATCTGCTGCTCGAGCTTCATGGGCTCCATGATCTCCAGGTTCTGCACGTCCAGGATCAGATTGCCGTTGTCCGTGACGAAGCCATCCCGCCACACCGGGGTGCCGCCGAGCTTGACGAGCTGCCGTGCCACATAGCTGCGGGCCATGGGGATCACCTCCACAGGCAGGGGGAAATCGCCCAGGACCTTTACCAGCTTGCTGCCGTCCGCGATGCAGACGAACTTCCTGCTCGCGGCCGCGACGATCTTCTCCCGCGTCAGGGCGCCGCCGCCGCCCTTGATGAGCTGAAGCTGGTGGTTCGACTCGTCGGCGCCGTCCACGTACAGATCGAGCTCTCCGGCCGCGTTGAGATCCATCACAGGAATTCCGTGGCCCTTGAGGCGGTCACTGGACGCCTCGGAGCTCGAGACCGCGCCTTCGATACGTCCCTTGATCGTGGCCAGAAAGTCGATGAAGTGGTTGACGGTGGAACCGGTGCCGACGCCGACAATGCCTCCGTCCACGTAGTCCAAGGCCGCCTGTGCGGCGAGCTTCTTCATTTCGTCCTGGTTCATTGGTGTCCTCCTCAAGCAAAGAATAAACCGCCGAATATCATAGCAGAGGGCCCTGGCTGCGGTAGAATTTCAGAATTTATACAATCAATGAATAACAGCCGATGCCGGAAACCTATATCGAACGGATACTTCGGGCGCGTGTCTACGACGTGGCCCGGGAGTCTCCCCTGACGCCGGCGAAAACCCTGTCTCGCCGGGTCGGCAATGGCGTGTTTCTCAAGCGCGAGGACCTCCAGCCGGTCTTCTCCTTCAAGTTGCGCGGTGCCTACAACAAGCTCGTGCATCTTGGTCCGGAGGCGCGCGCAAAGGGGGTGATCGCCGCATCCGCCGGGAACCACGCCCAGGGTGTCGCACTCGGGGCCGCCCGTCTGGGGGCGCAGGCCCTGATCGTCATGCCGCGCACCACGCCCCCCATCAAGGTGCGGGCGGTTCGGGAGCTGGGGGCGAAGACGGTTCTGCAGGGGGACTCGTACGACGAGGCCTACGCGCATGCGATGGAGTTGGCCGAGGAGCGCGGGTTGACCTTCATACACCCCTTCGACGACCCGGACGTGATCGCCGGCCAGGGCACCATCGCGATGGAGATCCTGCGTCAGCACCCGGACCCGCTCCACGCCATTTTCGTTCCCGTGGGTGGCGGCGGACTTATCGCGGGCGTGGCGGCCTACGTGAAGTATGTGCGTCCGGAGGTGAGGGTCATCGGCGTGGAGCCCGAGGAGGCGCCTACCTTGCACAGGTCGTTGGCAGCGGGCCGCCGGGTGGAGCTGGAGCAGGTGGGTCTGTTTGCCGACGGTGTGGCGGTCCGGCTAATCGGCAAGGAGACGTTCCGCGTGGCCCGGAGGGTCGTGGACGAGGTGATTCTGGTGAGTACGGACGAGATCTGTGCTGCCATCAAGGATATCTTTGACGATACGCGCGGTATTGCCGAGCCGGCCGGTGCTCTGGGTGTGGCGGGGTTGAAGCGTTACGTTGAGGCGCACGGGGTCCGGGGCGAGCAGCTGATCGCCATCGAGAGCGGCGCCAACATCAACTTCGACCGGCTGCGTCACGTGGCGGAGCGGGCAGAGCTGGGCGAGCGGCGGGAGGCCCTGTTTGCGGTCGAGATTCCGGAACGCCCCGGGAGCTTTCTCGGCTTCTGCCGCACCCTCGGAAAGCGCCAGATCACCGAGTTCAACTACCGCTATTCACACGCACGCCGTGCCCGGGTGTTCGTCGGCGTGGAGCTCGCACGGGGGGACGAGGAGCGCGGGGAGATCATGGCCAGATTGGAGCAAAAGGGGTTCGCGGTCGTCGACATGACGGAGAATGAGACGGCCAAGCTGCATATCCGCTTCATGGTGGGGGGGCACGCCCGGGGCGTCGCCGACGAGATGCTGGTCCGCTTCGAGTTCCCGGAGCGTCCCGGTGCCCTGCTGAGCTTCCTCTCCGGCCTCGGCCGGCGTTGGAACATCAGCCTCTTTCACTACCGCAATCACGGTGCAGCCTACGGGCGAGTGCTCATGGGTCTGCAGGTCGCGCACGACGAGCGGTCCGAGCTCCTGCGTCTATTGGAGGGACTCGGTTACCGTTACTGGGAGGAGACGAAGAATCCCGCGTACCAGATATTCGCGGGGGCTGAGGAGTAGGATTTCGAGTGCGGAGAGTATCACCCCTCACCTCGCTAAGCGCTGTTCGTCGCTCTCCTCACATAGATCCGTTCTTCGGTGGCCACCGCGTCCAGCGGAATGTCCCAGGGGTTCGGCTCCAGTCTTTCCACCCGTTGGCACTCGTGGGCGACACCCACGAGCAGCGGTCTGCGCCAATGCTTCCGCACTCGCAGGTAGGCTAGCGTGCTGTCGTAGAATCCGCCGCCCATCCCCAGGCGGTTGCAGCTCGAATCGAAGCCCACAAGCGGGACCAGCAGCAGGTCCAGTGCCCAGGGCAAGAAGATGCGCCGGTTGCGAAGCCTGGGCTCCGGGATGCCGAAGACGTTGGTCCTAAGAGGCTCCCCTTCCCTGTATTTTACGAACCAGAGCTTCCTGCGGGGGTGCGGTCTGAGTACAGGTAGATAGCGGTGCTTGCGCCGAGTGTGGGTCAGGCGCAACAGCGGAAGGGGGTCCAGCTCCCCGTCCCCGCTCCAATAGGCGCCGATGTTGCGGGCGCGAAGCAGGCCCCGATGACTGCCCAGCACGCGGGCGAGCTTGAGGGAGTGTTGGCGTTGCTCGCGGGGACGGAGCCCTCTGCGTGCGGCACGCAATTGGCGCCTGAGTGTGTTGCGCGGACTCATGGAGGGAGAGGCTGAGGAGGGACATTCCCCGCCGATGCCGACGCTTGCCTTTGTTCTTGAACCGGTCGGTTCAAGTGGGGGCACCCGATGCCGCTTCAGGCTTTCCGCTCGCGGACGGACATGCTCAACAGCTTCACCTTCATGCCCCCGGGGTACAAATTAGGCTCAAGAAAATACCCAGGCCGCTTTCGTACACCGCAGGGAATGTCTTAACTACAGGCTATACCGAATCGCTCTGTTCGTCCAGTTGAGGTTGCGTGGCCAACGCTTCGCCGAGCCGGTTTTGCAGATCGAACAGACGCCGGCCCAGGTCCTGCTGGTCTTTCCCCTGGCCCTGCTGGATCTGGAGAAGCTCGTGGGCGATGTTCAGTGCGGCCATCACCGCGATGCGGTCGAGGCCGATCACGCGCCCGGTCTGGCGGATCTCACGCATTCGGTGGTCGAGCAGGCGGGCGGACTCAATCAAGCCTTCCTGTTCCTGCGGCTCGCAGGCGACGCGAAATTCCTTGTCCAGGATGCGGACCGTGACGGGGACGGCGTCTTCACTCACAGCCCTTCCTCCATGGATTTCAGACGCGAGATCATGGATTCCACTCGGCTTCGTGCGAGCTCGGTCTTCTCGATGAGCTCCGCACGTTCCGTTACGAGGTTCTCCTGGCGAGCGCGCAGGGACGTGTTCTCTTCTCTGAGCTGATGGCAGGTGCGGATCAGCTCCTCCACCTGACTTTCGAGGGTGTCCAGGTCGAAATTCGGCACAGTTTTTTCGTTCCGAGTGTTGTTGGCCGCACTATAGAAGGCGCCAGGGCCCCGGTCAATGCATGGTGCCCCGTGGTATGATCCGGGCTGTTCTTTGTGTGCGTCCGTTCGCGCACCCGCGACGATTCCTCAAATGGACCCAGCCAGCGCAACCGACTATCAGCGGCTCACCGAGCGCCTCGCCGTCTTCGAGCTCACTCCCAGTGCCTCCGAGGCACACGGTATGCTCTGTGGCCTGATTTGTGCGGGTCATCCACAAGCCGAGGCGACCTGGGTCGAGGAGCTTCTCGCCGGTACAGATCTGAACGATTTAACGGCGCAGGACTGCCGGCAGTCTCTGCAGGCCCTGGCGGACCAGACCCGCGAGGAAATCGTAGGGCCTGGGGTCGGCCTAACGCTTCTGCTGCCCGGCGATGAGCGGCCGCTGCCGGAGCGTGCGCTGGGCCTATACGACTGGAGCCGCGGTTTTCTCTATGGCTTGGGGATCGCCGGGGTGGATGAGAAGGACATCTCGGACCAGGCGCGGGAGGTGCTTCACGACTTCGCGGCCATTACACGGCTCGACCTGGACGCCCTCGACGAGAGCGAAGACGACGAGGAGTCTCTGACGGAGCTCACGGAGTTTGCCTGGGTCGCGGCCATGTTGATGTACGAGGAGCGGAGCCGTCGGGAGGAGCCCAACTGATGCACCTCGCGGAGCTCAAGCGCCGGCGCGGGCGTCTTGCCGAGGCCATGGCACCGGGAAGCGTCGCTCTCCTGCCAGCGGCGGCCGAGGCGGTGCGCAACCGGGACGTTCATTACCCCTACCGTCAGGACAGCGACTTTTGGTACTTGAGCGGATTTCCGGAGCCTGATGCGCTCTTGGTGTTGGCCCCCGGACGTAAGGACGGGGAATTCATCCTTTTCTGCCGTCCTCGGGACGAGCAGCGGGAGCTGTGGGAGGGCCGACGGGCCGGTGTCGAGGGTGCTCGGGATCAGTACGGGGCGGACGAGGCCTATCCCATCGACCAAGTCGATGAGCTGTTGCCCGGGCTCTTCGAGGACCGGGAGCGGGTCTACTATCCGGCGGGCGCGGATTCGGAGCTGGATCGGCGCGTCATGCGCTGGGTGAATGCGGTGCGCCGCAAGGTGCGTTCGGGCGTTCGGGCGCCTGTGGAGTTCGTTACGCTGGACCAGCCGCTGCACCAGCAGCGCCTGGTCAAAAGCAAGACGGAGATCAAGACCATGCGGCGCGCCGCCCGGATCTCGGCTGCCGCTCACCGCCGGGTCATGCGGATGTGCAGGCCCGGCCTGTGGGAGTACCAGCTCGAGGCTGAATTCGTCCACGCCTGTGCCGCCCGCGGCGGGCGTTTCCAGGCCTATCCGCCGATCGTGGGCAGCGGCGCCAATGCCTGCGTGCTGCATTACGTGGACAATCGGCACCAGTTACGTGACGGTGATCTGGTGCTCGTCGACGCCGGCTGCGAATACGGCGGCTACGCCTCGGACATCACCCGCACCTTCGCGGTCAACGGGCGCTTCAGTCCGCCGCAGCGGGATCTCTATGAGCTCGTGCTCGCGGCCCAGACGGCGGCGATCAAGAAGGTGCGCCCCGGCAACCGCTGGGTCGATCCGCACAAGGCGGCCGTGCGCACCCTGACCCGGGGGCTGGTGGAGCTCGGCATCCTGCCCGGCAGCATGAAGGACGTGCCCAGACTCATCAAGGAGGAGAAGTACAAGCCCTTCTTCATGCACCGTACCGGCCATTGGCTGGGTATGGACGTTCACGATGCTGGCGAGTACAAGCTGGACGGCAAGTGGCGCCTGTTGGAGCCGGGGATGGTGCTTACCGTGGAACCGGGCCTTTACGTCCCCGCCGATCGGGACGAGGTGCCGGCGGCTTACCGAAACATCGGCATCCGCATCGAGGACGACCTGGTTGTCACCAAAGACGGTCACGAGGTCCTCTCCGCCGATGCGCCCAAGACCATCGAAGATGTCGAGGCCATGATCGGCGGTTGAACACCGGTTTGATTGAAGAATGGATCAGTACGACCTAGTCATCATAGGCGGCGGGCTCGTGGGCGGCAGCCTCGCCTGCGCCCTGGGGGGCACGGGTCTGCGCGTCTGTGTGGTGGAGGCCGTCCCGGCGGCGTCCGCCTCCCAGCCGAGCTACGACGAACGGGTCATCGCCCTTTCCTGGGGCAGCCGCCGCATCCTGGAGGGGATCGGTCTGTGGCAGGAGATTGCACCGGAGGCGGCGCCCATCCGGCAGGTCCATGTATCTGATCGAGGTCACTTCGGGTTTTCTCGTCTGGATCATCGCGACGAGGGGGTCGAGGCCCTCGGCTATGTGGCGCCGGCTCGGCTCCTCGGCCGGGCGATTCAAGGCGGGCTCGCGGGTGTCGAGGTCTTGTGTCCTGCGCGGTTGTTGGGTTTTCGCCTGTACGACCAGTGGGTGGACCTGGAGGTTGCCTTGTCCGGCGAGTCTCGGCTCATCCGCACCCGATTGCTGGTGGCGGCGGACGGAGGTGAATCCGGGATCCGCAAACGCCTCGGATTTGCGGTGCGCGAGCGCAGCTATGGTCACGAGGCGGTGATCACCACGGTGACGCCGGACCACCCCCGACCGGGCGTGGCCTTCGAGCGCTTCACCGATACCGGACCCCTGGCCATGCTGCCCATGACGCAGGGGCGCTACTCGGTGGTCTGGACGGTCCGGGAGGGCGAGAGCGCCGATCTGCTCCGTCTCACGGACGAAGACTTTCTGGACAGGCTGCAGTCGCGCTTCGGCTATCGGTTGGGCCGCCTGTCGGGTCTCGGACGGCGCGCAGCCTATCCGCTCAAGTTGTTGCTGACGCGGAAGCCGGCGCGTCAGCGCCTCGTGCTCATCGGCAACGCGGCCCATACCCTGCACCCGGTGGCGGGGCAGGGCTTCAACCTGGGTCTGCGGGACGTGGCAGCCCTGGCGGAGGTTCTGGCGGACGCGGTCCGAGAGGGGGGCGACCCCGGCGGCTTCGCACCCCTCGACGCTTACCGCCGTCTGCGTGGTCGCGACCAGGACAGCGCTGCCGCTGCCACCGACGCTCTGGCCCGGCTCTTCGTCAATCCCTGGCTTCCGCTGCGCGTGGCTCGGGATCTCGGGATGCTCGGTCTGGATCTTTCGCCTGGGCTGCGCCATCTGCTGGCGCGGCGATTCATGGGGCTTGGGGGCAGCCAGCCGCGGCTTGCCCGCGGCTTGCCGTTGGTGTCCCCGCACCGCGGTCCTCTCCCGGCCGGAGAGGCGGACGAGGCGCGCCGTCGGCAGCTGCTCTCGAGGTAGGGGTCATGAGTGATCAGGATCTGCAGTTCGATCTGGTTGTCGTCGGTGCCGGCATGGTGGGTGCCGCGCTCGCCTGCGCCTGCCTCGGCAAGGGCTGGCGTCTGGCGGTCGTGGAGTCCCGGGAGCCTCAACGCGCCTGGCCGGCCGGAGAGGTCGATCTGAGGGTCTCCGCCCTCAATCGTGCGAGTCAGCGCATTCTGGAGCGCCTCGGGGTTTGGGGGCGCATGCTGGAGCTGGAAGCGAGCCCTTATCGGGAGATGCGGGTGTGGGATGCGGTCGGCCGTGGAAGCATCCACTTCGACAGCGCAGATCTCGGGGAGCAGAATCTGGGACACATCGTCGAGAACCGGGTCACCCAGCTCGCCCTGTGGGAGCGCCTGTCGCAGGCCGAGGAGGTCACGCTGCTGTGTCCCTCTACGGTGAACGAGATCTCGCTGACGCCGGACGCGGCGCTGCTGGACCTTGTCGACGGGCGCCGGATCTCGGCGCGCCTGCTGGTGGGGGCTGACGGCAGGGACTCTCGCGTGCGCGACCGGGTCGGCATCGCCACCCGCGGGTGGGCTTACGACCAACGGGCCATCGTGGCCAACGTCGAGGTGCAGGATTGGCACCGGGAGACCGCCTGGCAGCGGTTCCTACCCAGCGGGCCGCTGGCCTTCCTGCCGCTGAGCGACGGACGTTGTTCCATCGTTTGGTCGGTAACCGAGCCAAGGGCGCAGGAGCTCTTGGCGCTCGATAATGCGGGCTTCCGCTCTGAGCTGGAGGAGGCCTTCGAGAGGCGTTTGGGAGCGATCGGGAAGATCGGGCCGCGAGCCGCGTTTCCACTGCGGCTGCAGCACGCGGACCACTATGTGCAGCCGCGGCTGGCCTTGATCGGCGACGCGGCTCATGCCGTTCACCCGCTGGCGGGGCAGGGGGTCAATCTGGGCTTCCTCGACGCGGCGGAGCTTGCGGCGGCACTCGACGAGGCCCGGGAGCATGGGCGGGACATCGGCGGAATGTGGGCCCTGCGCCGTTACGAGCGCGCCCGCCGCGGGGAGAACATGCTCATGCTGGGGGCGATGGACGGGTTTAAGCGCCTGTTCAGCAACAGTGTCCGTCCCCTGGCCGTCCTGCGCAGCGCCGGGTTGGCGGCAGCCGACCGGCTGGCGCCTGTGAAGCAGCTGTTCATGCGCCACGCCCTGGGGCTCGGGGACGAGCTTCCGCCGCTCGCACGCCCTTGATGCATTGACCAGGCCGAAGCTCTCGGCGCTCGTCACCCTCGATCAGCAAATTAGGAAATTCCATAAGGACATCCAAGTTTTGGATTAGGCCCCGTAATGTCCATTGGTTACCCTTACTGTTCTGCGATTTACGATTTTTTCCGCAGTTCGCCCGGGTGAACGTACCGTCCATGGCTGAGATTCCCGACATCACGGAGACCGAGCAGTGGATTATGCAGACCACGCTCAAGGAGCGTTACGGTCGCGATACGGAGATCCAGCTCGCCGATGCGGAGATACGCCTGTCGCCCTCCGATCGGGAGCTCAGCACCTGTCCGGTCATCTATTGGAAGGCGGAAGACGGTTGCAACTTCGTGATCTTCAAGACCGGCGAGCGCAAGTACCGCTGCCAGTTCTTCTACAAGGCCTACAGGCAGATGAGTACCGGTGTGCACGAGTACGACGACTTGAGCGAGTGCGTCGTCTCTCTGCTCCAGGTCCAGGCGGACTACGCCGCGGAGCAGGCCGGCGAGGTAGAGCCGAAGCGGCGCTGAGCTGCGGTTCCTCATGCCAGAAGATTCCATCACCGTCCGCGGGGTCGGGCGGCGAGTCCGAGAGACCTGACGAGTAGAAACTGAGGGGAGAACCATGACTGCGAAAAACGCCTTCTATGCCCAGTCCGGCGGCGTTACCGCCGTGATCAACGCCTCCGCCTGCGGCGTGATCGAGACTGCGCGCCAGCACGCGGACAAGATCGCCAACGTCTACGCCGGCCGTAACGGCATCATCGGTGCCCTGACCGAGGACCTGATCGACACCAACAAGGAGTCTGCCGAGGCCATCGCCGCGCTGCGCCACACCCCCTCCGGCGGCTTCGGCTCCTGCCGCTACAAGCTCAAGAGTCTGGAGGCCAACAAGCGCGAGTACGAGCGTCTGATCGAGATCTTCAAGGCCCACGACATCGGTTACTTCTTCTACAATGGCGGCGGCGACTCCGCGGACACCTGCTACAAGATCTCCCAGCTGTCCGACTCCATGGGCTACCCGGTCCAGGCCATCCACGTGCCCAAGACCGTGGACAACGACCTGCCCATCACCGACAACTGCCCCGGCTTCGGCTCAGTGGCCAAGTACATCGCCACCTCCACCCTGGAGGCGTCCTTCGACGTGCGCTCCATGGCGGCCACCTCCACCAAGATCTTCGTCATCGAGGTCATGGGCCGCCACGCCGGCTGGATCGCCGCCGCCGGCGCCCTGGTCGCCGATCAGGGGATCCCCGTGCTGACCCTGTTCCCGGAGGTGGAGTTCGATCAGGAGAAGTTCCTCGCCGCGGTCAAGGCGAAGGTCGAGCAATTCGGCTATTGCACCATCTCCGTCTCCGAGGGCTGCCATTGGCCGGACGGCCGCTTCCTGGCCGAGCAGGGGACCCGCGACGCCTTCGGTCACGCCCAGCTCGGCGGCGCCGCGCCGGTGGTGGCCAACATGATCAAGGATGCGCTGGGCTACAAATTCCACTGGGCGGTGGCCGACTACCTGCAGCGTGCCGCCCGCCATCTGGCCTCCAAGTCCGACGTGGAGCAGGCCTACGCCCTGGGCAAGGCCGCGGTCGAGTATGCCCTGGAGGGCCACAACTCCATCATGCCCACGGTGGATCGCATCTCCTCCTCGCCCTACGAGTGGAAGATCGGCAAGGCGCCCCTGTCCGAGGTGGCAAACGTGGAGAAGTTCATGCCCAAGGACTTTATCAGCGACGATGGCTACGGCATCACCGACAAGTGCCGCGAGTACCTCTATCCGCTGATCCAGGGCGAGGACTACCCGCCCTACGAGAACGGAATGCCCAAGTACGTCACCCTCGAGAACGCGCCCGTGGCCAAGAAGCTCGGCGCCTTCGAGCTGTAGACGACCAAGCGATGAAGGGGGCGTTCAGCCCCTTTCTTCTGTGGCGATACTTGGAGCCGAGCGATGACCCTGGACCGCGCACGCGAGCTCATCTCGACCCAGCTTCAGTTCGGCGGCGGCTACAACCGCAACGCCGTGCGGCTGCTCTTGGGGGAGATCCAGCGGGAGCACGGCCAAGAGGCGGTGGACCGGCTGATCCGCGAGCTCGATCTCGAGCAGGCATTCGGGCTCAAGCCCGGGACCGACTTCTCGGGCGTCGGGCGCTGAGACTCGGACGGCGGGTATCGTCAAACATGATCATAGCGACAAAAGAGGAGTACGTTTCATGACTGAAACCATGCCAGGTTTGATATTTGCCCTGGTCTGTGCCGTTGTGGCATTAGGCTACGGCGTCTGGTCGGTGCAATGGATTCTGAAGCTACCGGATGGGACCGAGCGCATGCGCGAGATTGCCGGTGCCATTCAGGATGGCGCAAAGGCCTATCTCAACCGCCAGTACACAACCATCGGAATCGTCGGCGTCATTCTTGCTGCGATCATCTTCTTCGGCCTTGGCTGGGAAACGGCCGTGGGCTTTGCATTGGGTGCCCTCCTTTCCGGTGCAGCCGGCTATATCGGCATGCACATCTCCGTGCGCGCCAATGTTCGTACCGCCGAGGCGGCCAACGGCGGCCTTGACGCCGCCCTGCAGGTCGCCTTTCGTGGCGGCGCCATCACCGGCCTGCTGGTGGTCGGCCTGGGCCTGTTAGGTGTCGCCGGCTACTACCTGGTACTCACGAGCATGGGTGTCGCGCAGGACCATGTTCTGCACGCCCTTGTGGGCCTGGGCTTCGGCGGCTCTCTGATCTCCATTTTCGCCCGGCTCGGTGGCGGCATCTTCACCAAGGGTGCGGACGTGGGCGCGGACCTGGTTGGCAAAGTGGAGGCCGGCATTCCCGAGGACGATCCCCGCAACCCGGCGGTTATCGCAGACAACGTGGGCGACAATGTGGGCGATTGCGCCGGAATGGCCGCAGACCTGTTCGAGACCTACGCGGTGACCGTCGTCGCCACCATGTTGCTCGGCTCGCTCTTGGTGGGCACCACCGATGCGGTCATCTATCCGCTGGTGCTCGGCGGCGTCTCCATCATCGCTTCCGTCGTGGGCACCTTTTTCGTCAAGGCCCATGAGGGCGACACCAAGATCATGATCGCCCTCTATAAGGGCTTGATCGTCGCGGGCGTCATCGCCGCCGTCCTGTTCATTCCGGTCACCCTCTGGCTGGTGCCGGAGAGCATCACCGTAGGCGGCGAGACCTACGGCCAGTGGGACGTTTACGGCGCTGCCGTCGTGGGTCTGGTTCTGACCGCGCTCATGGTGGTGATCACCGAGTACTACACGGCCACGGAGTACAAACCCGTCAAGCACATCGCAGAGGCGTCCACAACTGGTCACGCGACCAACATCATCGCCGGCCTGGGTGTGGCTATGAAGTCCACCGCCGCGCCCGTGCTTGCGGTCTGTGCCGCCATCTGGGGCGCCTACGAGATGGCGGGTCTCTACGGCATCGCCATCGCCGCCACCTCCATGCTGTCCATGACCGGCATCATCGTCGCCCTGGACGCCTACGGCCCCATCACCGACAACGCCGGCGGCATCGCCGAGATGGCCGAGCTGGACGAGAAGATCCGCGCCATCACCGACCCCCTGGACGCGGTGGGCAACACCACCAAGGCCGTCACCAAGGGCTACGCCATCGGCTCTGCCGGCCTGGCCGCCCTGGTGCTGTTCGCCGATTACACCCACGCCCTGGGTGACCAGGCACTGGACTTCAGCCTCAACAACCACATGGTCATCATCGGCCTGTTCATCGGCGGTCTGGTGCCCTTCCTCTTCGGCTCCATGGCCATGGAGGCGGTGGGCCGTGCGGCAGGCGGCATCGTCAACGAGGTGCGCCGTCAGTTCCGCGAGAAGCCGGGCATCATGGATCACAGCGAGAAGCCGGACTATTCAAAGGCCGTGGACATGCTGACCAAGGACGCCATCAAGGAGATGATGATCCCGTCCCTGCTGCCTGTGCTGGTGCCTGTTGTCGTCGGTCTGCTGCTCGGCAAGGAGGCCCTGGGCGGCCTGCTGATCGGGACCATCGTCACCGGGCTGTTCGTCGCCATCTCCATGACCACCGGCGGCGGTGCCTGGGACAATGCCAAGAAGTATATCGAGGACGGTAACCTGGGCGGCAAGGGCTCCGAGGCCCACAAGGCGGCGGTCACCGGCGACACCGTCGGCGACCCCTACAAGGACACCGCAGGTCCCGCCGTCAACCCGCTGATCAAGATCATCAACATCGTAGCCTTGCTGATCGTGCCGGTGCTGTAGAACTCGAAGAAAGCTGTGCTCAAGGCGTTGGCCAAGGACGGACGGCCGTTGCGCCGCCCGTCAACCCATCCCTCGCCCTGAATGGGGTGAGGGGGGGAGTCGGCTTGCGAGGAGCGCGATAGGTCGGCTTTCTTGTAATCCAGTCCAGCTATGGACGAAAATCCGAGGGGCCGGTGTGCGCACCGGCCCTTTTTTTTGCTGCCGCCGCGGACCGGCCGGTGGCATCCACCCGCAGGAGGAACCATGAATCTGGACAGAGTCGGCTCCGGTAACGTGCCCAACGAGATCAATGTGATCATCGAGATTCCTGCCCACTCGGATCCGGTGAAGTATGAGCTCGACAAGGAGACGGGGGCCATGTATGTAGACCGTTTCATGTCCAGCGCAATGCATTACCCATGCAATTACGGCTATGTTCCGCACACCCTGTCGAAGGACGGGGACCCGGTGGATGTGCTGGTGCTGACTCCCTACCCGCTGATCCCCGGCTCGGTGATCAAGTGCCGGCCGGTCGGCGTTTTGAAGATGACCGATGAATCGGGCGATGACGCGAAAGTTCTGTCGGTGCCCATCGATAAGCTGTGCAAGACCTACCGGGGGGTCGACAATTTCCGGGACCTGTCCGGCGAAATGCTCAACCGCATCGCCCATTTTTTCGAGCACTACAAGGACCTCGACGAGGGCAAGTGGGTCCGAGTGGATGGCTGGTACGGTGTGGACGAAGCCAAACAGGAGATCATGGCTAGTGTGAAGATGTACCAGGATGCCCCGGAGAAGCCGGCGTTCTGATGGACGAAGGGTCCGGGACCAAGGGCCGAGGAGTCTATTCCGGCTGAACGGTCCTCGGTTTCCGGTTCGCGGTCTCTGGTTCTTGGTCCTCTCCCTATGAAGATTTGCATCCTCTCCGACAGCCATGATCACATCGCCTTGCTCGACGCGGCCGTCGAGCGCGCCAAGGCGGACGGGGCCCAGGCTGTGCTGCATTGCGGCGATGTGGTCGCTCCCAGCACGCTGCAATGTCTCGAGAAGCACGGACTGCCTGTGCACCTTATCCACGGCAACAACACGGGGGATCTTTACACGCTCGGGCGTCTTGCAGCGGATCCCGGCAGCCGCATTCAGTACCATGGGATGGACGCCGGGCTGGAGCTCGGCGGGCGACGCATCTTCCTGGTCCACTTCCCTCATTACGCCCGCGCCATGGCCGCCACGGGAGACTGGGACCTGGTCTGTTGCGGTCACAGCCATAAGTCGGCGCGAGAGCTGGTACCCAACATGCGCGGTGGTCACACCCTCTTGCTCAACCCGGGTACGGTCGGCGGTGTGGGCAAGGTGCCGGCGACCTATCTTTTCGGGGACCTCGAATCCCTTCAGTTCGATCTCCGAGAGGTGCCAAAGTCCTTGGAGCAGCAGACCCTGCCCCTGACCGGTACCTAATGTTGCCAAATATCGGCGTTCCAGCCCAGTGTCGCGAGAGATGAGCGTTCTAACACACTTCAACGAATCAGGTGATGCCCACATGGTGGATGTGGGCACCAAGGACGTGACCCATCGGATCGCCGTGGCGGAGGGATGGATACGTATGCGACCCGATACGCTGAAGCTGATTGAGCATGGAGGTCACAAGAAGGGTGACGTGCTCGGGATCGCGCGTGTTGCGGGGATCATGGGCGCGAAGAAGACTGCCGACCTGATACCCTTGTGTCACCCGCTAGCCTTGACAAGAATTGAGATCGACCTCGAATCCATTCCGGAGGAATCGGCGGTATACTGCCGTGCGCTGGTGGAGACCCGGGGGAAAACCGGTGTGGAGATGGAGGCCCTTTGCGCGGTGCAGGTGAGCCTTCTGACTGTCTACGACATGTGCAAGGCGGTGGATCGCGGCATGACGATTGAGTCCGTCCGCCTGCTCAGGAAATCCGGTGGTAAGTCAGGCGACTGGTCGCGAGATTCGTCGGATCCCCAGAATCGATAATTCGTTCTCAGCCGCTCGCCCGTGTGCAGTCTCAGCGTCGAACGGGAGTTCGGCTGCGGCCGCTACCGAAGGGGCACGAGATGGCGAAATTTGTTGAATGGTCGGACGATCTCAGTGTCGGTATCGAAGAGATCGACGACCAGCACAAGGTGCTTGTAGGTCTGGTCAATGAAATGCACGACGCGATCCACCAACGGCACGGCAGCGACGCGGTTCGCGGTGTTCTGGCAAGCCTTGTGGATTACACGCGCATCCATTTTGCCGTCGAAGAGAGCTTGATGCGCATCCTCGGATACCCGGATTATGATGCTCACAAAGAAGAACACGAGGCCCTCGTTCAGCAGATGAACGAGCTGCAGCACAAGGTCGATACCCGAAAGACCGCTATCGGTTTCGAGCTCATGCACTTCCTTAAGGTCTGGTTGACCAAACACATCATGGAGACTGATCGTGAGTATAGTGATTTTTTCCTCAAGGCTGGCGCCAAGCCGCGGTTGAAGAAAAAATCCTGGACCTTCCGCCTGTGGGAGCACCTACACGGCTGAGCTCCGCTCGCGTTTGGCGTTAGCGGCTCTTTCACTCTCGATCGCCTGGCGTAGGAGCCCGTTTTTCGGTGAACCCCTTCTATCAGCGCGCCCGCTTCCTGACGGCGGCCACTCGCCTCGAACAGGCCCCGCCGGATGTGGGTCGGGAGGTAGCGTTCGCCGGCCGCTCAAATGCCGGGAAGTCGAGCGCCATCAACGTCCTGTGCCACCAGCGCCAGCTTGCACGCACCAGCAAGACCCCGGGGCGCACCCAGCAATTGATCTTTTTCAGTCTGGACGAGACGCGTCGGTTAGTGGACCTCCCCGGATACGGATACGCGAAGGTCTCCGAGGCCGTCAAACGGCAGTGGCAAGGAGTGATGGCGGATTATCTGCAGCGGCGCCGCTCGCTGACCGGGCTCGTTGTGGTGATGGACATCCGCCATCCGTTGACGCCCTTCGATCAACAGATGTTGGAATGGGCTCGCGGGGCAGATCTGGCTTTGCTCCTGCTGCTTACCAAGAGCGACAAGCTCAAACGCGGGGCCGCCCGGGTGGAGCTTCAGAGGGTCAGGCGGGAGGTTTCGGCCGAGGGAGATCGCGTGACGGTTGCGCTTTTCTCGGCGCACTCGCGGCAGGGCGTCGAGGCGGTCCATGCGCTGCTGGACCGATGGCTCGGCGTCGACGTCCTCGATTAGAACTCGCCGGCCGCAGCTCCTTCCATAATTTCTTGTATGGTGTCGCGGATACGCAGGGCATTTTCTTTGAGATCCGCGGGGAGCGCCTTGCCGCCGTGGATCATCAGATCCAGGTTCATGGAGTACAGCCATAGCTTGCCGTCGCGGTTTTCCACGATGGCGATGCGACAGGGCATGAAACCGCTGTACTGGTCGCGGTACTCGAGCATCATCTTGCCGACGCGGGCGTCGCAGAAAGAGAGGAAGTTGACGTAGCGGTAGTCCTCGCCGGTAATCGCCTTGATCTGTTTGTAGAATGGGGATTCGCCTACGAAGAGGAAGTTGCGGGAGGTCGCGAGGCTCTTCATGGACTCGATGACGTCGTCTGCGCTGAGGCCCTCGTCCACAGGCACGGCCCACATCATGGACACGCCGGGATCCCCCGTCTCCAGCAATCTGGCGCCGAAGTCGGTGTAGACTTTCAGGAATCCGTTATCGAACTCCGAGAGCGAGGGCGCCAGTCGGACGTAAGAGACGGCTGCCACGAGTACGACGACGAGCCCGATCAGGGCAAACAGGTTGCGGATGAGCTTCATCGATTTCTCCTCGTCGTGGTTGAGCGTATCGCAAGCGTTCCAAGGGGCGGGTCTTGCGGCGGTCGACAGGGCATGATGCGGCGTTCGCCCGCGTCTTCGGGATCAGGTCCGAAATCTAACCTGTCATCCGCGTTATTGTAAGGGGAAAGTGCGGATGCTTGCAGTTGCCGGTTAGGCTCAACGGCAAGTGCAGACCTTGAGTTTTTCGCTGTCGATCCCCGGAGACGTCGCCGTTGTGTAGAAAAAGTACGGCGCTGGGCCGGTCGAGAAAGGTGGCCGGCGGCGCACGGGCGCGGTGCGCGCCCGTGCAACCCGTCCACTTGTGCGACTACCAGGGCTGATTGTAACCCGCCTCCGGCGGCGGAGGGCCCTGGCGCATGCTCTTTTCACCACCGTACCAGGGAGCGGCCGGCATACCTTCGTATCCCGATGGTCCAGCGCCTCGGCCGCCGTAGCCCGGCATCATAGGGGCGGACGGCATGCTACCGGGCATCCGGTAATCACCGCCATAGGGACCTTGCCGAGGCATCATCGGCGCCATCGGGCGGCCCATGGGGGACGGTCCGACCGGCCGCGACCTCTTGCCGAAGATGGCCTCGGCGGCTTCCCGTTGCTCCGCCGTCATCTCGTCGATGATTTTTCGATAAGCTTCCCGCTTTGCCTGCATTTCCTGCCGGCGCTGCGCCGCCTGCTTCCAGGGGGGCGTCTCCGGCATGGAGATACCCTGCTCCTGGGCCCGCTCGCGCATCTCTTCCCAATGTGTCTCACGCATGGCACGACGTTGCTCCGGGGTCATGCTGCGCATAGCCTCCCGATGGGCTTGGCGTTCCTCGTCGCTCATCAGCTTCCAGGGCGGGGTTTCCGGGAGCTCCACTCCGCGCTGCGATGCACGCTCGCGCATGGCCTGGTAACGTTGCTCCCGCATGGCGTCGCGTTCCTCGGCCGACATGCCGCCTGGTACCGACGGGGGCATATCTCGTGTCGGCGGCTCGGGCGGGGTCGGCATCGCCGGTGGCTCTATGCCTGCCTGCTCCCAGGGCGGTGTCTCCGGCAGCTCCAGTCCTACCTCCGCGGCGCGCGCGCGCAGATCCTCATAGCGGCGCTTCCGCTCCGCCATCATCTCCGCCTTTTTTTGCTCCATACGTTCCCGGGCGGCGGCGATGGATGGAGGTGGAGACGGCGGTTGCGGGGCCGCCGCGGTGGGCGCCTGCGACTCCTGTGCTGGCGCGGACAAGAGACGGGAGGTGTCCGGGGGTGGCGGCTCTTGTGGTTCCTCGGCTGGGGGAGGGGCGACGGGAGAGGTATCGGGGACCGACGGCTCTTGAGGCTCTGCGGTTGTCAAAGGCGAGACGGGGGCAGGCTCGCCCGCCGTGCCCCGAGCTGCAGTTGGGGTCGCCGCCTCGACAGCAGGCGGTGCCTGTTGCTCAGCTTTCTCTCCGGGTGCGGAGGGTTCGGGGTTGCCGGCGGCGGGGCTGGCCAGTCCGCTTTGGCACAACGCCAGCGTTAACGCTGCGGCGGATGCGAGCAGCATGATCGGTTTTTTCTGTGTCATTGCCTCACTCCTAATCTGTGGTTTTGTCGGATAGCAGGTTGTGGTGCACTGCTCGCCCGGGCCTGCGACTCCGGCGCGCAAAGCTTAACCGATCCGCGCACCGTAGGAACATAGACGGCTTGCTTCTTTTTCAGCGCCCCAACGGGGCGCTCGCGCCGTATTTCGGCCGGAACGGGCAAGTTGGCCGGGTATTGCGGTGTAGACTCGTCGTTGGAGAGCCTCGCCACGGTTCCCCGGTCGGGATCGTAGTAAAATATAGAGTGAGATCAAGGCCGTGTCATATGCGTTTGCATCCGAGGACCGAGCGCCGCAAACGGGGTCCCCGTAACCCATGCCTCATCGAGACGATTTGGGTCAGAAAAGATGCCGGAGTTCATTCATAACGTCAATCTACTCTATCGATCGCAGCTGGTGCGCCATCGCAATCGTCCTTTCCTGCGTGCTGCCATGGCTGCATGTGCGCTGGTGTCCATGGCGAATGGTGCGGTGTCGCTGCGTCAGAGGGTCAGGGTCGATCGGGTGATGGAGACGCTGGACGCCTTGAAGATATTCGATCCCCATGAGGGTGTTGAGCTCTTCAACGAGTTCGTGGAAGGACTGAACGAGGATGCCGACGCCGGACGTCGGCGTGCGATGGAAGTGGTCGCGCGTGAAGTGGGTCAGGATTTGGGCAAGGCCCGCTTGCTGGCTCGGATCTGCCTCGCGGTCAGCGAGCGGGAGGGCGCGATACCGCCTGCGGAGCGGTGTGAGATCGCCGAGCTGTGCCGATGCATCGGGCTCGAGCCCGGCGCTTACGATCTCGATGGCGGCGGGGCCATCCAAGCCGCCACTCCCCGTGGCACGTGAATCTCCGAGTAGATGGAGATTGCCGCGAGGGGGATTCCCGACTCGTTCGAGATAAGATGCGCATATTGCTAGAGGTGTTCCCGATTGGGACGTGGGAGGCAGATCATGCGTATCGGCGATCTGATGGTGGAGAGCGGGGTCATGTTCGGCACCAGCGGTGCTCGCGGTATGGCCGAAGACATGACGGACCTGGTCTGCTATGCGTACACATTGGGTTTCCTCCAACATCTGTCTCGGGGCGGGGATCTCGCCGCCGGGGGTGACGTGGGAATCGCCGGTGATTTCCGTCCCAGCACGGGGCGGATTATGGGTGCTTGTGCACGGGCGGTGGCCGATCTGGGCTTCAAGCCACGCAATTTCGGTCGCATCCCGAGCCCCGCCCTTGCTGCCTTCGGTATCGATCGCCACATGCCGAGCATGATGGTGACCGGTAGCCACATCCCGGACGATCGCAACGGCATCAAGTTCAACCTGCCCACGGGGGAGATCCTCAAGGAGGACGAAGAAGGGATCCGCGGCCAGGACGTTAGCCTTCCGGCGGGTCTGTTCGACACCGTCGGGTCTTTTCCCATCGATACCGAATCCGTCCTTCCGGTAGAGGAAACGACGGCTTTCGATGCTTATGTGGCGCGTTACCTGAATTTCTTTCCCGCTGACTGCCTTGCAGGGGTCCGTATCGGCCTCTACGAGCATTCCAGCGTGGCCCGCGATGCCTATCATGCGGTCTTGATCGGTCTTGGCGCACGGGTGGATAGGCTGGGTTTCTCGGAGACCTTCATTCCCGTTGACACCGAGGCCATCCGTCCGGAGGACGTGGAGCTGGCCGACGGCTGGGGTGCGACGGGGGAGTTTGATGCCCTGGTTTCGGCGGATGGGGACGGCGATCGTCCCCTGGTGTCGGACGAGCGCGGCGAGTGGCTGCGCGGCGACATCGCCGGCATCCTGTGCGCGAAGTCCCTCGGCGCCGAGGGGGTGGTGACTCCGGTGAGCAGCAACACCGCGGTGGAGAAGTGCGGCTGGTTCGCCAAGGTGATGCGCACCCGAATTGGCTCTCCCTTCGTTATCGCCGGCATGCACGAGCTGGTGGAGCGGGGTCTTGCCCCCGTTGTGGGATACGAGGCGAATGGCGGCTTCCTTCTGGCCTCGGATATCGAACGCGATGGCCGGCGTTTGCCCGCCCTGCCGACCCGGGACGCGGTCCTCGTGGCGGTCAGCGTCCTGCTCTCGGCGAAGGCGCAGGGGAAGCCCGTGTCCCGCCTCGCCGCCGATTTGCCCAAACGCTATACCTACAGCGACCGGATCAAGAACTTCCCCACCGAGCTTAGCCAGGCCCGTTTGGCGGCTCTTTCAACCGGTGACTTCGCGCACGACAAGGTGGCTCTGGAGGATATCTTCGAGGATCAGTTCGGCGAGGTTGCCGGGCTGGATACGACCGACGGCCTGCGCATCACCTTCGGGAGCGGCGAAATCGCTCACCTGCGACCCTCGGGCAACGCGCCGGAGCTCCGCGCCTACACGGAGGCGGCGAGCCCGGAAAGGGCGCAGGCGATGAACCGGATCTGCATGGGGATCCTGTCCAGCTGGCGGGAGTGAGCTCGCGCTCGCCGTCGAACGGCGGGCGCCTCTTGCTGCCGAATGCGCTTCGCGCCGGCTACCACCCGCCCGGGCCGGTGAATCCGAACGGCCCCCGATACATGAGCGCGTCCCGATACGCCTGTCGGTCCAGCTGTTCCATCTGCCTCAGGTAGTTGCGCTGCGCCGACAAATCACGTGAAGGCTTGGACCAAGGGCACATGGCATTCATCCAATTGTCGTGCTGCCGGCGCGAGTAGTCGCGTCGCTGGCGGTGCCGCAGTCGGGTTGCGTCGCGATACCGCTCAACGCCCTCGTCGTACGCCTCCCACCAGGGCGGCATGTACAGGTGACGGCCACTGTAAGCGTCGAACATGGCCTCGCGGCGCTCGCGCAGCAGGTCACGCCGTTCGTCGACCAGGGTCTGGAGACTGGGCGGGGGTGCGGGCGGCAACAAGAAGAGGGCATGATCCTTCCCCTGAACCTGCTCTAGCTCCGCTGTCGCCTGCTCTGGGGCCGGTGCCGGCTCGGGAACCTGAACCTGCTCGGGAATCTGGGCTTGCTCGGGGATCTGGGTCTGCTCGGGGATCTGGGTTTGCTCGGGAATCTGGGCTTGCTCGGGGATCTGGGTTTGCTCGGAGATCTGGACTTGTTCCGGAACGTCGGCCTGCTCCGGAATCCGGTTCTGCTCCGGCACTTGCGGCTGTTCCACAGTCCCGGTCGCTTGCACGGAAACCTGGGCCTGTTCCGGGATCATCGCCGGCGCATCCGTCGGGGCCGCCTGCGGCACCGTGTTCGGCGCGGGGGATTCGGCCGCGGTCCCGACGTCCTCTCCGGCGAGTGTCCAGGCACCGCCGATGGCGATCAGGACGACGGGAAGGGCTGCAAAGAACCATTGTTGCGGTTGCATGGGTACACCTCCTTGCTACTCGTTAACAGACACGGGACCCACTGCCCGACCCCGAAACCGACGCTTCGGGCAACGGTCGCGGCGCAGTTTCAGACGGTTGGTCTTGTCAGTAAGTATTAGCCGAGGAGGAAGGGCATTCAATGAATGTCCTACATGCAGTACAGAGCATGCGCGGCAGGAGGTGCAAGTGCGGCATCAGAATTCGATCCCGTTGATGGCATCTAGGAGCCGCTGAGGCTCCTCGTCGTCGATGTGCGCGAGCAGGGCCGCCGTCTTTCGCGTCAGCCGACGAATGTCGGCGCCGCGGACGATCTGCTTGATCTCCAGCAGCGATCCCGGCTGCATGCTGAGCTCGCGCAAGCCCATTCCCAGGAGCAGGCGCGTGAAGCGGGGCTCGCCGGCCATCTCCCCGCACATGCTCACCGCCTTGCCCTGGGCACGTGCAGCGTCGATGGTCATGCGGATCAGCCTCAGGATTGCCGGGTGCAGTGGGTCGTAAAGGTAGTTCACCGTGTCGTCGATACGGTCGATGGCCAGCGTGTACTGGATGAGATCGTTTGTGCCGATCGACAGGAAGTCCAGCTTGCGGGCGAAGGCCGCAGCCGACAGGGCTGCCGCGGGTACCTCTACCATGCCGCCCACAGGCATGCGTAGGTCGAAGGGAAGCCCATCCTTGCGTAGATCCCGCCGTACCTGCTCAACAAGGGCCAGTACCGCATTCACCTCGTGCATGCTCGAGAGCATGGGGATCATCAGGCGTACGGGGCCGTCCGCGGAGGCGCGCAGGATAGCCCGCAGTTGTGGGCGAAACAGCTCGGGTTCCTTGAGGCACAGTCGGATTGCACGCAAACCGAGCGCCGGGTTGCATACCGGTGGGCAGGTAAGGGGGCTGCCGTCCACCTGTTTGTCGACCCCGAGATCGAGGGTGCGGATGGTGATGGGTATGCCGTCGAGGCCGCGGATGACCTCCAGATAGGCCGCGAGGTGCTCTTCCTCGTCCGGCAGGCTGTCGCGGTTCATGTACAGGAACTCGGTGCGATACAATCCGACGCCGGCGGCCCCATTGGCGCGGGCGGTATGTGTGTCTTCGGGTAGCTCCAAATTGGCGAACAGTGCGATGGGGACCCCGTCGGCGCTGATCGAGGGCTTGGAAACCAGGCCCCGCAGGCGCTCCCGGCGCTCCTCCAACGTACGCAGCCGCACTCGGTAGTGAGCCAGGATACTCGCATCGACATCCGCCAATACGGTGCCCATCTCGCCGTCCACAACAACGGTCTCTCCCTGGCGGAAGTAGCGGATGACGTTGTGCACGCCCATGACGGCGGGGATATTCAGGCTGCGCGCCAGAATGGCGGTGTGGGACATGGGGCCACCGAACTCGGTGACGAAGGCGGCGGCGCCCCGGTGGCGTAGCACGATGGTGTCCGCGGGCGAGAGGTCGTGGGCGATGATGACGCGTCCACTCAAGTCCTCGTTCGCCGTCTCGTCGGGGGTGCCGCCGCCGAGCAGGAAGCTCAGAATCTGGTGGACGACGTGGTCGACATCGTCCCGGCGGCTGCGCAGGTAGGGGTCGTCCATTTCCTCAAACACCTGCACCAAATTGTCGCGGTGCTGCTGCAGCGCCCATTCGGCGTTGTACTGTTGCTCCCGGATGAGCTCACGCGCGGGGTCGACGAGGGCTGCGTCCTCGAGCATGAGGAGATGGGAGTCGATGAACTCGGCGATGTTGACGGGAGTCGCACGCGGAATCTGGGCGCGTACTGCCTCGAGCGCCCTACGCGCAGCCTCCAGGGCTTCGTCGAGCCGCTTCAGCTCCGCGGCGACCTCTTCCCTGCGGATGCGTCGCGCACTGACAGATGGAGTGCTGCGATCAAGCAGAAACGCCGGGCCGACCGCAACGGCCTGCGCTGTGGCAACGCCGAGTCCGCTGCAGGCGACTGTCATTCGCCCTCCCCGAAGCGGTTGGCGATGAGCTGCTCAATGGCGGTGCAGGCGTTGTTCTCGTCGTCTCCGTCGATCAACAGCGTAATCGAGGTGCCTTGGGCGGCGGCGAGCATCATCACGCCCATTATGCTCTTGCCGTTGACCCGCCGGCCCAGCCGCTCAACCTGGATCTGACTCGAAAACCCGCCGGCGCAGCTGACGAATTTTGCTGCGGCCCGGGCGTGGAGCCCGAGTTTGTTCACGATCTCGATCTCCTTGCGAATCACCTCTACTCCGCCTGCGAATCAGGGAGGGGACAGAGCAGAACGCCATCTTTGCCGCCGCTCAGCGCCTTGGCCGCCATCTCGGCGAGCGGGAGCCCGGGATAGTTCAGCACCCGCACCAACATGGGAAGATTGACTCCGGTGAGCACGCGCACACCGGCTCGATCCTGCAGCCGGTTCGCCACGTTGGCAGGGGTGGAGCCGAAAAGGTCGGTGAGCACCAGCACCCCCTCTCCAGTGTCGAGCCGCTCGGCCATCTGCTGAGCCTCGTACTGAAGCTGGTCCCGTTCCGTGTCCTCGGTCACGGACAGAGTCTCCGCCCGCAAAGGGCAGACCCCGAGCATTCCAGTGGCGGTCTCCAGCAGGGCGGAACCGAGCTGGTTGTGCGTGATCAGAAGCAGGCCGACGCTCATGACAGCTCCCGGTGGCGGATCATCACCTTGCGGTTCCCCGCCTCGAAGTGCCTGCGCAGCGCCTCCCCCATGTAGACCGAACGGTGCTGGCCACCGGTGCAGCCGACGGCGATGGTCAGGTAGCTGCGTCCGTCCGCCTCGAAGCGCGGGATCCAGCGGTCGAAGAAGTGAGCGATATCGTCCCGCATCTCCCCCACTTCGGCCGTGCCTTCCAAGAACTCCACCACCGCCGCGTCCAGGCCCGTCAAGGGCCGCAGCTCAGGCTGCCAGTGGGGGTTTGGCAGGCAACGGACATCGAGGACGAAGTCGACGTCCTGGGGGACGCCGTGTTTGTAGCCGAAGGTCTCTATCAGAACGGACACCTGGTGGGGGACGTCGTCGCCGAGGCGATCGCGCACCAGGTCCCGCAGCTGGTGGACATTCGTATGGGTCGTGTCGATCCGCAGGTCTGCGTCGCTGAGGATCGGCTCGAGAAGCTTGCGCTCGAACTCGATGGCCTCTGCCAACGGGCGATCCTCGGCGGTCAGGGGGTGTTTGCGGCGGGTCTCGCTGAATCGCTTTATCAGGGTTTCCGCCTGGGCCTCCAGGTAGAGGACGCGGCAGTCGAATGCCCGTTGTCGCAGCTCGGCGACCAGCCCCGGCAGCTCCTGCAGGCGCTCTGGCTGATTGCGAGCGTCGATTCCCACGGCGGTGTTGGAGGGCAGGGTGCCGCTCGCCTCTTCCAGTCCGACGGCCAGCTCTCTGAGCAAGAACAAGGGCAGGTTATCGATGCAATAATAGCCGAGATCTTCGAGTGTGTGCAGGGCCACACTCTTACCCGACCCTGATAGACCGCTGACGACAACCAGCTTCACGGCGCCGAGGACCTGATTAAGATGCATTGGTGGAAAGCGGCGTCACCCCGGATGACCTCCAGAGCAGCGTGCAAGCCGCTCTGCCGCATTGGAAGACGGAGTGCCTTCCTCGTTGGCGCGTTCATTCGGTGCCCCCGACCGGCCGAGGGGGAGCGTCATGCAAGGCACGTGTCTGCCGCTCGGAGAAATCGACGCCTGCATCGTAGCCCCTGATGCGCAGGATCTGGTGCCGGACCGCTGCCTCTACCAGGATGGCGAGGTTGCGTCCGGGCGCCACCGGAATGGTGATCTCGGGTACCGCAACGCTCAAGATGCGACGTGCCGACGGGCTGCCGGAGAGACGGTCGATAAGGGCCAGCTCCCGCTCGTTGAGGGGGCGCAGGTTGACGATGAGGTTCAGATTCTTGCTCTGACGCACGGCGCTCTCGCCGAACATGGCCCGAATGTTGAGAATGCCGAGCCCCCGGACTTCGAGAAAGTCGCGCAAGAGCGGTGGGCAAGAGCCATTCAGGGTCTCCGGCGCGATGTGGGCGAGCTCCGGGGCATCGTCGGCGATCAGGCGATGGCCGCGGCTGATCAGATCGAGGGCCAGCTCGCTCTTGCCCACGGCGGGATCGCCGGTGAGCAGCACACCCATGCCCAGGACCTCCATGAAAACGCCGTGGACCGTTATGCGCTCCGCCAGTGCATTGGTGAGGAAGTACCGTAGGTGGCTGATGACCTCCTCGTCGGCCAACGGAGAGCCGAGCAGGGGGGTATTCGTACGTTGTGCTGTGGAGACGAAGGTCGGTTCCGGGTCGATGTTGTCCGTAAAGATCACGGCGGCGGGTTGGCCGCCGAACAACTTCTCGATTGTCTCCATGTAGGCGGTCTGGCCTAGATCGGTGAGGTAGACAAGCTCCGCGTGGCCGATGACCTGCAGGCGGCTCGGGTGAATACAGTTGAGCGAGCCGACGAGGGATTGACCGGCGATTGTCCGGTCCTTGTTGCGTAGCGGTCGCGGCCCGTCTGGTTGCCGCGTCAGCCAGCGCAGCTTCAGGCGTGGGCCGATACACTCGATGACGTCCTGCAGGGACTGGACCGGGTTCATGCGTTCTGCAGTCTTTCTTCCCACTCCTCCAGGAGTCGGAGGATCTCGACCTCCGATTCGGCGTTGCGCAGATGCTCACGCAGCCCTGGATCGCTGAACATGGCCGCCAGCTGGGAGAGCAGCTGCAGGTGTCCCTCATTGGCCGATTCCGGCACCAGCAGCGCGAAGGCCAAGTCTACCGGCCCGTCGTCGATGGCGTCGAAATCGACGCCGCTCGCGAGTTGGACGAAGGCCCCGACGGTCTCGCGAACCTCCTTGATGCGCGCGTGGGGCAGGGCGATGCCGTGGCCGAGTCCGGTACTGCCGAGACGCTCGCGCTCGAGCAGCCGCTCGAACACGGTTTCGGGATTCAGCGCGGGCTCGTCCGATGCGAGCAGCTCGCCCAGCGCCTCCAGCAAGCGCTTCTTGCTGCCGATCTCCAAATTATGGCCGATACGGCGGGCGACGATAAATTGGGGAGGAAACATCGGTTGCCGCTCCCGTTGAATGCGGGTGGAGGTGTTTTCTACGCGCCGCCGGGTCCGCTGTGAAAGGGTCTCGGCGGCGCGTTCCTTGGCTGTTCTCGACAGATTATGGCACGAAGCAGCGGGCTTAGGCGGATTCAATCCCCTTGTACCCGTTGCCGCGGTGACTGCTCTTCTTTTCCTTGTGCTTGAGTATCTGACGGTCGAGCTTGTCGATGAGCCCGTCGATGGCAGCATACATGTCCTCATGCACCGCGTCGGCAAAGACTTTGGCGCCGTTGACGTGCAGCGTCGCCTCCGCTTTCTGGCGCAGCTTCTCCACGCTCAGGATGACGTGAACGTCGAGGACATGGTCGAAGTGCCGCGCCAGGCGTTCGAATTTGCTGTCGACATAGCCCTTGAGGGCGTCGGTGACGTCAATATGGTGGCCCGACAGGTTGATTTGCATAGCTGGACTCCTGTGTTCCAAACGGTCTTCTCGAGAACCACCGGTCAACTCGGCGGTTCCCGTGGTGCAGTGACGCACAACCATCTTCCACGCCTGGCCGGCGTCGAAGATGCTAGGAATCCGACGGTCTTAGTACTCGGATTCCGTGCGCTGACAAACGCCGATCGGGTTCGTGCAGCGCTTCCCTAAACGAGCCGTTTGCGCTCGTTCGAGGGTGGGATTCTCAGCGCCTCTCGGTATTTGGCGACCGTCCGCCGTGCGACCTTGATGCCCTGATCCGATAGGATGCCGGCGATCTTATTGTCGCTCAGGGGCTTATTGGGCGCCTCGGCAGCGACCAGCTTGCGGATGAAGGCTCGGATAGCCGTCGACGAGCACTCGCCGCCGGAGGTCGTACCGACGTGGCTCGAAAAGAAGTACTTGAACTCGTAAGTGCCGCGCGGGGTGTGCATGAATTTCTGTGTCGTCACTCGCGAGACCGTAGACTCGTGCAGCTCGAGGGCCTCGGCCACGTCGCGCAGGACCATAGGCTTCATGGCCTCGTCGCCGAATTCGAGAAAGTCCCGCTGCAGCTCCACGATCTTCGAGGCCACTCTCAACACGGTATCGTTGCGGCTCGCCAGGCTCTTGATGAACCAGCGCGCCTCCTGAAGATGGTTCTTCAGGCAGGTGTTATCATCACTCTGATCCGCGCGCCGGATGAGCTTGGCGTAGTCCGAGTTTACCCTCAGTCTAGGTGCTGTTTCCGGATTCAGCTCCACCGACCAGGTTCCGTTCTTTCTGCGCACGAGGACGTCCGGAATAACGTACTCCGGCTGGATTTCTGCGATCAAGGTCCCGGGCCGCGGGTGCAAAGAACGAATCACCCCCGCCACCAGCCTCATCTCCTCCTTGGATACTCCGAGCTGACGCCGTGCCTGGTCGAGATCGTTCTTCGACAGTGCCTCGAAACTACGCTCGCACACGGCAATCGCCAGATCGCGCCGCGGCGTCTCTTCCGGGAGCTGACGTAGTTGAATCAGCAGACATTCGCGCAGGTCGCGCGCGCCCACCCCGGGGGGATCGAGAGATTGCACTCGGTGCAGCACCGCCTCGATTTCTGCGAGCGTGAGCTCCTCGTCGTCGAGAATCGCGAGCAGCTCTTCGGGTGTCGTCTTGAGGTAGCCGTCCTCGTTGATGGCGTCGACAATGGCGGTGGCGATGGCCAGATCGGTCCCCTCGAGGCGGCTGAGGTTGAGCTGCCAATGGAGGTGGTCGTGCAGGGTGAGCGGTCGGCTCTGCTGCGAAATGGGATCGAATTCAGTCGCTTGGTCGGCCGTGGAACCGCCGCTTGGAAGATAGCTGTCGTAGTGGTCGCTCCACTCACTGTCCACCGGAAGCTCTTCCGGCATCGATGTGCTCTCCGGCCTCACCTCCCCTTCCAGATGAGTGTCTTTGCTCGACGGCTCCCGCGCATCCGCCAGGGTGTCGGGCGTGTCCTCCCCGTTCAGACGCTCGCCTTCCTCCGCGCTCTCCAGCATGAGGTTCGACTCGAGCGCCTCCTGGATCTCCTGCCTCAGATCCAACATCGACAGCTGCAAGAGGCGGATCGCCTGCTGCAGCTGCGGCGTCATGGTGAGCTGCTGACCGAGCCGGAGCTGGATCGATTGCTTCATAGAAACGGTTGACTGGATCTGGTACGCAACTTGAATGCTTCTAGTTGGATTCTAGCCCAAACCAGGGTGCCGCAAAAGGCGACGACCGCTTCATTCCGGGGGTGGGCCGAGTCGCGAAAGCCTCATCGACGGCTACTGGCTGCGCTCTCCACGGGAAAGCGGTGAAGCAGGGAAAGGGCAACGGGCCGAGAGAGAAGGCGCCTGGCGCCGCACCGCAGGGCGTCTTGACGGCCGTTCAAAGAGTGAAGTGCTCGCCGAGATAGACGGCCCGAACCTCCGTGTTCTCGAGGAGCGCCTTTGGCGTACCTTCGGCGATGACCCTGCCCTCGTTGATGATATAGGCCCGATCGCAGATGTCGAGAGTCTCGCGGACGTTGTGATCGGTGATCAGGATACCGATGTCGCGTTTGCGCAAATGGCAGACGATCTTCTTGATGTCGCCCACTGCAATGGGGTCAACGCCCGCGAAGGGCTCGTCGAGTAGCATCACCTTCGGCTCTACCGCGAGGGCGCGGGCAATTTCCAGGCGCCGCCGCTCTCCGCCGGAAAGGCTCAGGGCGAGGGACTTGCTCACATGTGCGATGCCCAGCTCTTCCATCAAGTCGAGCCCGCATTGCTTCTGCTCAGCGCGGCTGAGGTCCTTGCGGGTCTCGAGCACCGCCAGCAGGTTGTCCTGAGCCGTCAGCTTGCGGAACACCGAAGGCTCTTGCGCGAGATAGCTCAAGCCCCTCCGCGCCCTGGCGTGCATCGGTAAGAGGGTGATGTCCAGGCCGTCCAGGTTGATGGTTCCCTCATCGGCGGGTATCAGGCCCACGATGAGATAGAAACAGGTGGTCTTGCCCGCCCCGTTCGGCCCAAGCAGCCCCACCACCTCGCCCGCCTCCACGCTCATGCTCACGCCCTGCACGACACGGCGCCGGCGATAACTCTTGACGAGGTTATTGGCGTTCAGGGTCGTCATCGCTGTGACGGGTTGATTGTGATCTTCACCCGTTCCTTGCCCTGGGCTTTCGTGCCGGCGCTAACCCTGCCGTTCGCGCGGTCGTAGACGATCCGGTCGCTGCTGAATCTGTCCTCGCCCTGCAAGAGCACTGCCTGGTCGATGAGGGTGATCTCGTCTTTGCCTGCCTCGTATTCCATGCGCAGGGCCTCGGCCTCGACCTCGCGTTCGTCGTCCTCGAGTTGCTGGCGGTACTTGGCCGGTGCGCCCACCGCGATGATGCGCTCGGGGCGTCGATCGGGGTAATGATGGACGGTGACCTGGTCGGCCCGGATCTGCATGCTGCCCTGTTGGATGAACACGTTACCCGTGTAGATACTGATTGCCTTGAGCTCGTCGAGCTCCACGCTGTCGGCTTCGAGGTAGACCGGTTGCTCCTGGTCCTCCTCGAGGGCCGCTGCCAGGGTCGGTGCCGCAAGCAGCACAGGCATCAGTGCCGCCGCCAGCAGGCGCCGAAGCGACGGCGGTAGAGTGAGTGCGGGCATCGTGTCTCCTAGAATAACTCGGCGTGCCTTGCGTTCGGGCCATTGTCCCCGGTTTCAGGGGACGACGAACTCGCCGCGTGCGCGCCCCAGCAGCTTGACGCGTACGGGATCGCCGAACCAGATTCGGGCGCCATTGGCGGAGGTCAGCCAGTCCGCTTCGCTCGTGGCACGCACCGGCTGATCCGTTTCCGCGTACTTGTTACGCGGTTGTACCTGCAGCTCAGCCGTTTGGAGCTCCAACGGTCGGGTCCTTTCCCCAGCCTCCCGCTTGATGAGCACCTGACCACGCAGGACGAGCCGGTCGCCGTCGGCGGATACCCATCCCGTTTGCGACCGCACCAGCCACGGCGGGCCTTCCTCATTGAAGAGCGTCAGCATCGGCTGTTCCAGCTCGCTACTCTCGTCATCCGGATAATGGCGCAGCTCCCGAGCCGAGAGCCGCCGATGCGGTGTGCCGGTCTCACCCATCATGGTCGCGGTGAAGTTATCGACCGTGTAGTCGGGCTTGCGCTCGAGATCGACCTCCCGCACAGGCGCCGATTCCTCGTCCGGCAGATGCCACCAGGCCAATGCCCCTCCCGCCGCCATGATCAGTGCCAGGATGAGTTGCCGCAGCGTTAACACGACCCGCAAGGCTCCCTGTGCGCCCGCCGCTCACACTCAGAGATAGCGCTCCATCATGCTGCTCAGGTTGCCCTGGGCCTCCATGATGAGCTCGCAGACGTCCCGGCCCGCTCCGCGCCCGCCGGCGGAGCGGGTCTGCCAGTGGGCGTGTTGCTGGACCATCGGATGGGCGTCCGCCACGGCGATGGACAGGCCCACCCGGCGCATGATGGGCAGGTCGACCACGTCGTCTCCCACGTACGCGATCTGCTCGTCGGGGAGGCCGAGGGCCTGTTTCAGCTCCTCATAGGCCGGGATCTTGTCGCGGCGCCCCTGGAAGACATGCTCCACTCCCAAGCTCTCCATCCGAATGCGGACCACCTCCGAGGTTCGCCCTGTGATGACCGCGAGGACGACACCGGTCTGCTGGAGCATGGTCATGCCGTGGCCGTCGCGGGAATTGAACGCCTTGTACTCTTGGCCGTCGTCGCCCAGGAACAGGCTGCCATCGGTCAGTACTCCGTCCACGTCGAAGATCACCAGTCGGACCTGTCTTGCTCGTTCCAGAATGTCCTGCATAAAAGGCTGCCTCTTTCAGACCACCCCTGCGCGCAGCAGGTCGTGCATGTTCAGTGCGCCCACCAAGCGGCGATCATCATCCACCACAAGCAGGCCGTTGGTCCGAGTATCCTCCATGATACGCAGGGCCTCGGCCGCCAGCATCTCGGCGCGAGCCGTGACTCCGCCTGGAGTCATGACCGCCTCCACCGGCGTCCTGTGCACGTCGACGGAGCGGTCCAATGTGCGCCGCAGGTCACCATCGGTGAAAACGCCGTCCACACGCCCGTCCGCATCGACCACTGCGCTCATGCCGAGGCCCTTGCGGGACATCTCCACCAGGGTATCCCGGAGCAGCGTGCCTCGCGGCACCTGTGGGATCGCATCGTCCACGTGCATGATGTCGCCGACGTGCAGCAGCAGCCGGCGTCCGAGACTGCCTGCCGGGTGAGAGCGGGCGAAGTCTTCGGCCGTGAAGCCACGGCTCTCCAACAGGGCCACGGCGAGAGCGTCCCCCATCGCGAGGGCCGCCGTCGTGCTTGCCGTGGGGGCCAGCCCCAGAGGGCAGGCCTCCTTGCCCACGCTGACGTCGATGTTGACCTCAGCCGCCTTTGCCAGCGTCGAGCTCGGGTTTCCGGTCATGCTGACGAGCGGTGCGCCGAGGCGCTTGATCAGGGGCAAGATCGTGAGCATCTCCTCGGTCTCTCCCGAATTGGAGAGCGCGAGCACCACATCACCGGGAGTGATCATGCCCAGATCGCCATGGCTGGCTTCACCGGGATGTACGAAGAATGCCGGGCTGCCGGTGCTCGCGAGAGTCGCTGCGATCTTGCTGCCGATATGCCCGGACTTGCCCATGCCGAGGACCACAATCCGCCCCCGGCAGTCCAGCATGTAAAGACAGGCCCGGGCAAAGGCGTCGTCGATGCGTCGGCCCAGGGCGGCGACGGCATCGGCCTCGGTCTCGATCACCGCTCGGCCGAGCTGGCGGATTTTGTCCGCTTCGCCGGGCGTCGGTGCTCTGCCCGGCCCCCGGTTGGGGCTTGGATGCTCAGACTTCATCCCTGCTCTAGACAGCATGAACGAGCGCGGATCGGTGACCGGCAAGGCCGCCCGGCACGCTCTGGCCGTCGATGTCTGAGCTAGACTGCATGAGGTCTCGGGTCGGTCCTTTCGCCAAATAGAGTTGCGTTGCGCATTGTTTCAGACGCGCCACAGGCGCGCAACCGGGTGGAGGGAACCTCAGGATCGCGGATCTGCAGGTGCGGGAGCTTCGCCTCGCTGCCCGCGGCCGCTTGACGCCCTTCGAGGCGGCTAAGACAATGACCAACCTTTGTGTTCGATGAGCCGAGGGCGGAGCATACCGAGATGCGGCGACGCAGTTCCCGTGCAACCCGGCTGAGTCGGTCCCGGGATGAAGACCCCGTGCGACCCGCCGTCCCGCGTGGACCGGAGGAGGGCACCCACAAGCCGGAGCCGGTGGTGGCGCCAGCCCCGTCGGTCAGACCCTATCCGGGCGCTCGGGGCGAAGTGCTGGTCCGGGTCAGGGGCTTGCGCTTCTCCCGCGCTGAACGGCTCATCTTCGACGGCGTCGATATCGACATCCGGCGTGGTAAGGTGACCGCCATCCTGGGGCCAAGCGGGACCGGGAAGACGACCCTGCTCAAGCTCATGAGCGGTCAGCTGCACCCGGATGCGGGGGCGGTGGAGGTCGACGGCAAGGACGTTCATCGGCTCAAGCTGAGCGAGCTTTACCGCCTGCGAACCCGCATGGGAATGCTGTTTCAGAGCGGCGCTCTGCTGACGGATCTCAGCGTGTTCGACAACGTGGCCTATCCACTGCGCGAGCATACCCGCATCCCGGAGTCCATGATCCGCAAGCTGGTGCTGATGAAGCTGGAGGCGGTGGGGCTGCGGGGCGCACGGGATCTGATGCCGGGCGAGCTCTCCGGGGGCATGGCCCGACGCGTCGCCTTGGCGCGCGCGGTGGCGCTCGATCCCATGATGATCATGTATGACGAGCCGTTCACGGGTCAGGACCCGATCTCCAAGGGCGTTCTTGTGACGCTGATCCGCCACCTCAACGACGCCAGCGGGCTGACGAGTATCATCGTCTCCCACGATGTCAAGGAGACCTTGAGCATCGCCGACTACCTCTACATCGTCGCAAACGGAAAGGTGATGTCCCGCGGTACTCCGGCCGAGGTCCAGGCCGAGAGGTCCGCCTGGGTGGATCAGTTTGTGCACGGGCTGCCGGACGGACCCGTGCATCTGCACTATCCGGCACCGCGGTTGGAACCGGACTTTCTTGGGTAAGGAATCGGTGTTGGGTGCGTTGGCGGGATTGGGTCGGTTCGGGTTGCAGGCGCTGGAGCGTATCGGCCGCGGTCACCTGTTGCTTGTGCGCATCGTTGGCGGCCTGCCGAGTCTCGCGGCGCGCCCGCGGTTGCTCCTGATGCAGATCTTTAACATCGGCCTGTTGTCGGTGTTGATCGTCACTGTGTCCGGCCTGTTCGTGGGCATGGTGCTGGGATTGCAGGGTTACTACGTGCTGTCTCAGTTCGGGGCGGAGGAGAGCCTGGGCGTGATGGTGTCCGCCTCGCTGGTGCGGGAGCTAGGTCCGGTGGTGACCGCGCTGCTCGTGGCCGGGCGCGCCGGATCCGCCCTGACCGCCGAGATTGGTCTGATGAAGGCGACGGAGCAGCTCTCGGGCCTGGAGATGATGGCCGTGGACCCGGTCAAGCGTATTCTTACGCCGCGCTTCTTCGGCGGCTTGGTGGCCATGCCGATACTTGCGGCCATGTTCAGCGCCGTCGGCGTTGTCGGGGGTTACTTCGTCGGCGCCGGCTTGCTGGGGGTTGACGAAGGTGCCTTCTGGAGCCAAATGCAGGCGAGGATCGATGTCGACGAGGACGTATACAACGGGGTCGTCAAGAGCTTCGTGTTCGGGATCGTGGTCGCCTGGATCGCGCTATTTCAGGGCTACGACGCCACTCCGACGTCCGAGGGCGTCAGCCGGGCTACCACCCGCACGGTCGTGCATTCGGCCCTGGCCGTGCTCGGGCTTGATTTCGTGCTGACCGCACTGATGTTCGGGGAGTGAGCGATGGCGCGGATGCGCATGATAGAGATTCTGGTTGGCGCCTTCATGGCGGCCGGATTCCTGGCACTGTTTTTCTTGGCCATGAAGGTCAGCAATCTGAGTGCCACCACCACGGGAGAAGGCTACCGCCTGAGCGCTCGTTTCGACAATATCGGTAGCCTCAAGGAGCGGGCGCCGGTGAGTATGGCGGGGGTGCGGGTCGGGCGCGTGCAGGACGTGCGCTTCGACAAGGGGACCTACGAGGCGGTGGTGACCTTGCACATTGAAGAGCAGTTCGACACCATCCCGGCCGATACCTTTGCGAACATCTACACGGCCGGTCTGCTGGGCGAACAGTACGTTGGTCTGGCTCCCGGCGTGAGCGAGGACTTCCTGGTCGACGGCGATGAGCTCATGCACACCCAGTCGGCCTTGGTGCTCGAAGAGATGATCGGTCAGTTTCTATTCAGCAAGGCTGAGGAGGGCTCTGAATGAAAAAGCTTGCTATCCTGATTGTTGGACTGATTTTTGCGAACAGCGTTTTTGCGGCTGGCGAGTCCGCGTCTGCCGTGGTCCGCGATACCAGCGAGCGGATGTTGGCCGCTCTGGAGAAGCGTCGTTCAGACGTCGACCGCAACCCACAGTTGATCTACGGGCTGGTGGATGACATCCTCGTGCCCCGCTTCGACTTTGAGAAGATTACGCAAGGGGCGCTCGGCAAACAGAACTGGAGCAAGGCGAGCCCGCAGCAGCGCAAGGACTTGACCAACGGCTTCCGGGAAGTGTTGATCCGCACCTACGCGAAGGCGCTGCTGAGCTACTCCGGTGAGGACATCCGGTATCTGCCCGAGAAGCCCGGATCCCGCCCATCTTCCGTGACGGTCTCCACCGAGGTACGCGAGCCCGGCGCGCCGCCGGTTCCTGTGGATTACAGGCTTTATCGTAAGAGTGGCGCCTGGAAAGTCTTTGACGTGGTCATCGACAACGTCAGTCTGGTGTCGAATTACCGCAGCAGCTTCAACGCGCAGATTCGAAAGGGGGGCATCGACGGCCTGATCCGCCGTCTCGAAGACATGAACGTGAAGGGGAAGGGATGAGCAGTGCATCGATAACGAGTAGGGGAGGGGGCCGTTTCGGCGTCGAGGGTGTGCTGGACTTCTCCACCGTCACGCCTCTGCTGGCGGAGGGGGAGCGGCTGTTGAGGGGGAGAGGGCGCCTCGAGATCGATCTGCAGGGCGTGAGTACGTCCAACAGCGCCGGTCTTGCCCTCTTGCTGGAGTGGATGGGTGTGGCGCGGCGGCGCAATCTGAACCTGCGGTACCGCAACCTGCCCGAATCTTTGGCCCGGCTAGCGGCGCTCACAAATCTCATCGGCGTGCTGCCGGTGGTCAAGGGCGGTGCGTAGCGCCGTCGCGGCCCGCCCCGAGCCGCTAGACGGGCAACCCGAAACTTCCTCAGGCGTGCCGATGGACAAGCTCCTCATCACAGGCGGCGTTCCCCTCGACGGCGAGGTTCGCATCGCCGGCGCCAAGAACGCCGCGTTGCCGATTCTGGCCGCCACTCTGCTGGCGGATGGCAGGGTAACCCTCTCCAACGTGCCCCATCTGCGGGACATCACCACCACCATGGAGCTGCTTGGGCGCATGGGCGTGGATTTCACGGTGGACGAGCGCATGCAGATTCAGGCGGATGCGCGCGATGTGAGGAGCTTCTCCGCTCCCTACGAGCTTGTGAAGACGATGCGGGCCTCGATTCTGGTACTCGGTCCCCTGGTGGCCCGTTTCGGCCGCGCGGACGTTTCTCTCCCGGGGGGCTGTGCCATTGGCGCCCGGCCCGTGAATCTGCACATCGATGGGCTGCGGGCGATGGGCGCCGAGATCAGCGTGGAGAACGGCTATATCAGAGCCCGCGCACAGCGGCTGCACGGCGCCAGGATTCTGATGGAGCTGGTGACCGTGACCGGCACCGAGAACCTGATGATGGCGGCGACCCTAGCGGATGG
The DNA here is from genome assembly GCA_034716535.1 of Pseudomonadota bacterium. GTDB lineage: Bacteria > Pseudomonadota > Gammaproteobacteria > Chromatiales > Chromatiaceae > JAYEJW01. The sequence goes on along the minus strand of JAYEJW010000701.1, from coordinate 357 downwards.
AGAGACGGTCATCGAGAACGCCGCCAGGGAGCCGGAGATCACGGATCTCGCCGATTTCCTCAACGGCATGGGCGCCAAGATCCGGGGCGCCGGCACGGACAGCATCCGGGTCGAGGGCGTTGAGCGTCTCGAGGGTACCAGCTACCGGGTCCTGCCCGATCGCATCGAGACCGGCACTTACCTGGTCGGCGCGGCCATGACCGGCGGGCGTATCCTGGTCCGGGACACGCGGCCGGATCTGTTGGATGCCGTGCTGATGAAATTGCGCGAAGCGGGGGCCAAGATCGAGACCGGCCCCGATTGGATCTCGCTGGACATGGAAGGTCGGCGCCCGAAGGCCGTGGACGTGCACACCGC
>JAYEJW010000700.1:0-4325 GCA_034716535.1 Pseudomonadota bacterium | reverse complement strand
GAACGGGAGAACATGCGCCCAAACGAAATTAAAGAGGTGAGGTGAGATGGATATTGATCGTATTGCCAAGGCCATCGAGGCCGACGCGGGCCAGCCCATTGAGGGGTTGCGCGATTCGCTGGCGGAGATGATGTTTGGCATGCTGGTCTTTAGAGTCGTGTCTGGATTCCCGCCGCCTTCAGGGCGTCGAGTGCTTTCCGGAGATCGGCCAAGGCATGGCGCAGTGTCCCAGTGCTCTTCTTCTGTATCGCGTCAAAGGCGCGCTGGGCTTCTTCCATGGGGTCGCTGGCTTCGGTGGGCATGACTGTCTCCTTGTCGGTTTGCCGGTGACGACGGGCCGTGTGGCGCCGTGGTGTCGTCGGTGGCTGGTTCTCAGAGACCGAAGTAAAGCATGTTTGTCTTTTAGGATCAAGCATGCTTGTCCTTTTTTGAGAATTTGTTAGCGTATTAACAAATTGGTAGGCATGAAAAAGCCCGCGAGTGGCGGGACTGTAGTAGGGATGCGTTTAACAAACCGGCATGCCTCCATAGTATTTGGGAATCCGACAAACTAGCTTGACTGAGCGAGACAAGCCATGATTGACTATCTACCATGATCACCCGCTCCCAGGTATTGACCCGGTTTCGAACGCCTGCAGAGGCGGCGCGGAAACTCGGGATAACCCGTCAGGCTATTCAGGAATGGAAAGGCAGCGATGCGCCGATACCAGCTGAACGCGTCCTCCCCATCTACCAAGCCACCCGTGGCGCGGTGACGCTCCACGAGCTTCGCCCGGACCTGTATCCGGATCCGGACTGGCTGCCGCCGCTGGAGCCGGAAGACACGGCCGGGGCCGGTTCCTCCAGGGAGGTGGCGTAGTGGAAGACGAGGTGATCCATGCGTGAGTCTCCAGTGATCGTTCATGGGCCGCAGGGGTGCGGGAAGACACGCGCGGTGGGGCATCTGCGGCGGGTTTTCGGACGCGAGGTGGTGATCGACCCGTGGGAGGGTGGGCCACTGCCACCGGGCGCCCTGGCGCTGACGAACGCGGCGCCTCCCTATGCGGTCGAGGCACGCGTGGTCGACTTCCGTGACATCGAGGGTGTCGGGACTACGGGGTGAGGTTTTCCATGGAGGTCTCCGGTGGCTGTGAATGATGAGCTGGTGGCTCCGCGTTTACGCATCGGACGGCCTCCTCCCTATCGGGTCGTGAACAAGGAGGTAGCGACGTGCACGATCATGAAATTAAGGTCCGCCTGACCGACAAGGATGCCGGTCTGCTGCGGGCCCTGGCGAGGCGGATGGGCATTCCCACCGCCGCCCTGGCGCGCGCGATCGTGCGCCAGGCGCTGCAACGCTCACGCCGGAATTGGACAACGGAAGGCCCTGAGAGGGCCTCTCGATGGACGGTCAGATCGTCATCGCGCTGGACGAGATCGAAACCGAGCAGATCAAGGCCGCCGCGGCCAGTCTGGGGATGACGGTGGAGCAGCTTGCTCGGTACATCATCGAGCAGTCGCTCGACCGGTTTCAGGAGAAGGTAGTCCCGGATCGAACGGAACCGCACTGAGAAGAGCACCAATCATCACCGGTCACCGGTGGTCACAGGGGAGGGTCCGTGGGGACGGACGAAGATCAAGCATTCCACGATGCCGCCATCGAGGTGGAGATCGATATCGCCTGGTTCCAGTTCGCGAGCGCGCAGACCCGCGCCCAGCGCAAGCGCGCGCACGACAAGTTCGAGCAGGCGCTGAAGTCCCGCAGCCCGCAAACCGTGCGGCGCATGGAACGGGAAAAGGGGCTGCGGCGCTAGCCATGTTTTCGTCAGCCAATAACAAAAACAACCATTCAGCCGTCCCCGAGGTAGTGCCCGCCGTCGCAACGCCGGCGGGGTTTTTTATTCAGCGGCGTGACTCTACATTTCATGCTGCTTCACACTTTTGAAATGGGCGCCCTGGTCCTCGCGCATTCGGCAAACCCCGGCTGCCTACTGGCGGCGGGGGTACCGGATTCAGGTCTTCTGCGGTCGGCATGCCTGGCGCGACGCCGGACGTTTCGTCGAGGCGGGTGGGATCCTGAAGGCGCGGGAGCGGACCACGCTGGTGTTGTTGCCTGGGGAGAATCCGGCCGCGTTGCGCTGGCCGGTAAGGCATCGCGTGGTGTGGGTCGTGGACACGGGCGGGACCGATGTGGATGGCCTGTGCGCGGCGCTGGTGCGCGACGGGGTGCGGGATGTGACGCTTTATACGATCGGTCGGGAAAGGGCCGCGTCCTGGGGATTGTCGCTGTCCCAGCCCGTGCCGCGCTTCGATCCGGGCGTAATCGCGGCAGCCCGCCAGGCGGAGCAGGGGGTGATGATCAATCTGCTGGTGCGCGGTGCGCAAGGGACCGGTGGCGAGCGGGTGAAGGCATTGATTCGTGAGTTCGCGGCGGATGGTATCAAGACCGCGCAAGTGGCACTGACAAGGCTGGACGATGATGGATAACGACGACGAGATACCCGAAGGCGAACCGAAGATCCGAAAACTGTTCAGCGGCAAGCAGCAGCCGGACTGGCGGCTGGATCTGGTGGAGAACAGCGATGGCAGCATCAAGGGCACGCTGTACAACATCGTGAAGATCCTCACCGCGCATCCCGAGTGGCGGGACGTGCTGCGCTACGACGCATTCGCGAACCGGATCTACAAGACGCGCGAACCTCCCTATGGGGGCGAGGCGGGCGAGTTCGTCGACGTCGATGCCTCGGAGGTCGCGATCTGGCTGGGCTCGCCCTACAACCTGAGCCTCAACGTCGCGAGCTCGATGGTCTCAGAGGCGGTGTTGGTCGCCGCTTCGCGCAATGCCTATCACCCGGTGACCGAGTATCTGGACGGGCTGGAATGGGATGGCATCGAGCGGTTGCCGACGATGTTGTCAGACTTCTTCGGCGCCGAGCAGAACGATTACACCGCGGTGGTCGGCGCGAGCTGGCTGGTCTCGGCCGTGGCCCGTGTGCGCAAGCCCGGCTGCAAGGTGGACACCATGGTCATCCTGGAGGGCGGGCAGGGTGTCGGCAAGTCCACCGCCGTACGCACCCTGTGTGGGCCGGTATGGTTCGCCGAGATGCTCGAATCCCCACAGAACAAGGACTTCTACCAAATCCTCTCCGGCAGGTGGATCGTCGAGATCGCCGAGCTGCAGTCCTTCTCGAAGGCGGACCGTAATCGCATCAAGCAGGCAATTACCGCCCAGGAGGACACCTACCGCCCGAGCTACGGCCACCACGCCAGTCAGCACTCGCGGCAATGCATCTTCGTCGGCACGACGAACGACGAGTCCTATCTGCAGGACGAGACCGGCGCCCGGCGTTTTCTGCCGGTCAAGTGTACTGAGATCAACCTGGAGGCCATCGAGAACCTGCGCGACCAGTTCTGGGCGGAGGCCGATCGCCGATTCAAACGCGGCGATTCCTGGTGGAAGTTTCCGGCCTGCACGGCCGATGAACAGGACGCGCGGTACGACAGCGATGTGTGGGAAGAGCCGGTCGTGGCCTGGCTGAACGGGGAGATGGATTCGGTGAGATACCCCGCGGAGATCTTTGGTGCCATGAATCAAGGCAAGCCATTGGATGTGGTAACGACTGCCCAGATCATGCAGTACGCACTCGGAATCGAAACGGGCAAACACTCACAACTGGACAAGCGACGGGTGAATGCGGTCATGCGTCATCTGGGCTGGAAGGAAGGTCGTCCCAGGGGGGCGGATGATTACCGTCCACGAGTCTGGAAGCGCCCGAGTCGGAGACCACGAAAGTGACTCGATGATATGTATACCAACACCTAAAGTATGGGATTGGTCCATGATGGTCCATGATGGTCCATCGCATGGTCCACGGTAACAATGCTGTGTAAGCAATTATTATCATTGGTATATTTTTTATGGTCCATGAGGTCCATGGTTTCTCGCGCGCGTACGAGGGCTTTCAATCCAATTCTCCAGAAGTTTGTAGAAAAATGGTGGACCATCATGGACCAGGAAGAAAAGCAAATGGGATTAGATAGTTACGTGGGTTTTTGTCATGGACCACTCATGGACCACTCATGGACCATCATGGACCACTTATGGACCAAAAAGTATTAGTCATTGCCGGCCACCACGGTGAACCTGTTCCGCGGCTGGCCGGTCGTGCCGCGAGAGGGACGCTGCGAGCGCCTGCTGGAACTGCTGTATTACCTCTGCGGGGAGAGCGACAACGTTTTCGACTGGGTGCTCAGGTGGACGGCGTACCCGCTGCAACACCCGGGCGCCAAGATGCGCACCGCCATCCTCATGCACGGGCCGGAGGGCACGGGCAAGAACACCTTCT
>JAYEJW010000699.1:0-4353 GCA_034716535.1 Pseudomonadota bacterium | reverse complement strand
TTTTAAATTTCCTAGAGATGCCTATAGTTTTAGGTATGTTTATTTTAGGTGTTCTTATGGTAGTAGGAGCTGTTTTTACTACCAGAATTTGGGATCACGCACCCGATCGAGCTTGTGAAACTCCAGGCCCGGATTGGCAGAATTCATCTGCAGGTCGAAGGCCGTCGTCTTGACGGCCTTCTGTTCCTCGTTGTTCAGCTTAGCGAGGCTGTCCGTGAAGGTGTCGGCGATGCGGAATTCCATCAGTCCGTCGCTGCAGGGATCTACTCTGAACGACGCTGATTCTGGGCGATCTGCGTCGTTGGCAAAACGATCTTCGGCAGGTTCATCCGCATGCACTGAGTCGTCAGGTATTCACGCCAATAAGGCCAAACGTGATAGCTGGCATTGCGTAAAGCGAATTCCTTCAGAGCCTCCTTTCCGGGATCGCCTTCCACCCTGTATTCCGCAACCATGATTCCCTCGATCTTCGCCTTGACGCGCGCATCGTCATCATCGCTGGACTCGTCCCCCCTTGCGTCGACCCAACGCGTACCGAGCTCGATGAAAACGCGAAACAACTTGGTTGGTTCGCCTTCATCTTCCTCCAGCAGCAGAGTGTTTGAGTGCGTAACGACGTGTTTAAGCTGAACGTCCAGCGTCTCTAGCTCGGGGGCGTACTTGGGCTCGAATCCTTCTGACAGCCTGGATTCCGACGAGCGCAGATAAACGTCGTGAATCTCCAGGCTCTCGATCGCCCTCTGCAGTTGCTCGCTCATATTGCCGATTCGGACCTAGCCAACGGCCTGCAAGTCCTGAGAATCGACCACGCGCAGATGGGGCTTGCGGGTTGGTTTTTCGTGCTGCCGGGGAACCGCGCGCCACGGAGCACCACTGTCAATGTGTTGTCCGGCCGCGAAACCGGAGTAGTAGCTCAGAACGTTGACCAGGTGCTGGTTCAGGCTGACGCCTTCGCTTTCCGACGCCTCGGCCAGGGCGCGATGAAGGCTGCGTGGAAGACGCAGGGTCACCCGGCCACTGTAGTCTTCCGCCGGGACCAACGCTGCCGGAAAGGCGCGCCCTCTCTCGGCGAAGGCCTCCGCCGCGGTCTCGATGGTATCCAGGGCCAAGCTATAGGCGTCTTCGTAGGTTTCACCGTATTCCGCCACGTCGGGCAATTCTTTCACACGCGCCTCGAACAACACCTCGCCCTCGAACCTATCGCGCCGAATCGTAATGTTGTAGGCATGCGGATCGATACTCATTGGCCCTCTCCCAAATATGCAAGCAGCTCGACCTCGTACTGTTTGATAAGCCTGGCGATCCTCTTCACGTAGACGGGTTTGATCTCGGGGTTTTTGCCGTGCCCGCAGGTATAGCCACCCGAGCTGAAAGCGGCGATACCGTGGTGGACAAACACCTTGTGCCCGGCTTTCTTGCCGTCTCGGACCTCGAATCCCAGTGACCTCAGCATGTCCGCCAGTTCCTGACAACGAATCGTGGAGCTCGCCGAGTGCAGATGGTCAACGACCTGACCGACCAGCCCGCATCTAACCACATGACACCATATATAGTGTCGTTTCAGCGATTGTCAACATTTCTTGAATCCCTGTCACCCTGTTTCGAACCCCCCTCCTGGCGGCGGCTGGAGAAAACCCAACGCCAGAATGGAATCCCTTTAACGAAGAACGCCTGTCGTCACACGCGATACACCTTCATCACCTCATCCCCGAGGTGGTTGATGACCTTCACCGCGATCCGCCCCGACGAGGGTTTGCGGAACGGGCGCGAGGTATCGCTGTTCAGGCTGTCCCAGGCGTCCTGGTTGATCTCGGCCTTGAGAGTGGTCTTCAGCGCCTTGTACGGATCGTTGGCACCGAGAAAGTAGGCATGGCGGACGAAGAAGCTCTCTTCGTTGTAGTCGGTGTCGATGAACCAGCAGGCGATGCCTTCGGCCCCGTCGCTGCGCACCTCGCCGGTATTGGGGTGGAAGACATCCACGCCGTTGATCTTGACCTGGATGCGGCCGTCGCCACTATCCAGAATGTCGATGTCGGGCTCGCCGAAGATCACGAACAGGTTGCCCTTGCCCGTATTCTTCAGGTCGTCGGCCATGTGCAGGTCCGCATTCACGCGCGCCTTGAGCACCGGGATGCGCCCCAGGTTCTTGAAGTCGGTCGAATGGGCGTCGTAGTTGAAGGCGCAGGCGATCAGGGCGTCGAAGCCCGCATCGCCGGCCTCGCGGGCGGCCTGAACCAGATCCGGACGCGAGACGGTTCCGAACTCCGGGCCGACGAAGATGGCGGCGCGTTTCTCGATGCCCGTGTCGGATTCCAAGTCCGCGTCACCGCCCTCGATGTAGCGCCCCTCGGCACAGATTAGGTCGCCGGGCCAGGGCGCGATGGACGCGAAGTCGATCTTGTCCTCCTTGTGGGCCTGCTGCACACCGGCTGTTCGGAGGTTCTCCAGGATCATCCCCACGAACCCCTGCCCCTCGCCGTAACCGTCCCCAGTCTCCTCGATCCCGTCGATGAGCTCGTCGTCCTCGTCCACACCCAGCACCCGGTGCGGCGACAGGCTTTCCACCGTGAAGGGACCGGCTACGCGCACCTTCTTCCTGTCTTCGTAGGGCTTGTCGTAGAGGTATTCGGAATCGGCCTTGGCGGCGATGGAGGCGTCGATCTCCTTCTGCCGGGCAATGCGTTGCGCCCACCACTCGGCATGCACCGCTGCGGCGGCCTCGGGCCAAGGATCGGCGGGTTGGTCCGGCAGGGTCTCCAGAGTGTAGGTGCGTCCCAGGTTGTGGTTGATCGCCGCCAGGTATTGACCGAGCTTGCTGGGATTGCGCTTGTCGCCCTTGTCCTGTTCGGCCCTGAGCTGCTGGAAGAGCTTCCGGGTGTCGCCGTCCCAGGGGTTGGAGGCTTCGCGGGGGACCTCCCATTCCTCCCAGGATTCGCCCAGCAGCCCATTGAGCTGCTGCCGCAGCGGCTCCCGCGTGCTCTGGAACCGCTCCCAGATCACGTCGATCTCGGCGTTGTTGGCGATAGACTTCAGCGTGATGTGGGGCACCCGCTCATAGACGAAGCCCTGGCGGATGTCGCCGCGGGTCGGGGCTGTGGAAGGCTCGGTGCGGGTGATCTCGGCCTCTTTCTTCTGACCTTCCGCGCTGTCGGCCAGCAGGTAGTAGGGGTAGCGCGCCCCCATGATGCGGGCGCGTGCCAGGGCCAGGGAGACGCGGGAGGTGTCGATGGTGATCCAGCGCCGGCCCCATTGCTCGGCCACGTAGGCGGTGGTTCCGGAACCGCAGGTGGGGTCCAGGACCAGGTCGCCGGGGTCAGCGGTCATTAAGATGCAGCGTTGGACAACTCTAGGAAGGGTTTGAACGACGTATATTTTGTCCCCCGGCCTACCAGCTATCTGAGTATCTGTCCAAGTGTTCGCTAGGACAACAGCGGCATAGTCGTCGAAAAAACGCAGATACCCGAGTGAGTTAGAACGCGGCACAATTCTTCCAGCTTTAATTAGCCGCTGCATGTTTGGTTCTTCTGTCTTCCAGTATCCAGTCGGATAGTAATTCCGCCCTTCTAACAAAACATTGTATTTCGAACCCGGACTTTGACTTGTAACAGTATCAAGCCGAAAGATTTTCGCATCGCCTGGCAAGTTTTCCGGAGCCAGTAACTCCACGTTACTCAAACGCCTTTTGAACCCATCATCGAACAATACAGATCGATATTCGCCACCACCGACGCCATGCAAGGTCTTAGATATTGTTGGTGGGCGATATTTTATTTTGGCCCGATTTCTTGCGTACCAGACAATGTAATCGCCGGTACTTGCCAATTCGTTAGCGGTTGAACTCGATGTTTTTAGGAAAGTTATAAGGCTGACGAAATTCCTATCCCCAAATACCTCATCCATCAAAGCCCGAACCCGGTGCACATTTTCATCCCCAATCTGCACAAAAATGGACCCGGAGTCCGTCAATAGATCCCGCGCCACGGTCAGCCGATCCCGCAGATAGGTCAGGTAGGAGTGAATCCCATCCCGCCAGGTGTCCCGGAACGCCTTGACCTGCTCCGGCTCGCGGGTGATGTGGTCCGGCTTGCCGTCCTTGACGTCCCGGCTGGTGGTGGACCACTGGAAGTTGGAGTTGAACTTGATGCCGTAGGGCGGGTCGATGTAGATGCACTGCACCTTGCCGCGCAGCCCCTCGCGCTCCGCCAGTGAGGCCATGACCTGGAGGCTGTCGCCCAGGATCATGCGGTTGGACCAGTTGGCGTCGTGCCGGTAGAAGTCGGTCTTGTCGGCCTCTTCCGGCACGCCGTTGAAGTCGGCGAACAAGTCGTACTGCTTCCCCTCTCCCCAACCCCT
>JAYEJW010000698.1:0-4373 GCA_034716535.1 Pseudomonadota bacterium | reverse complement strand
GCCGGCGAGCATGCCGGTCACACGCTCCGGGACCTACGGCCCCTACGCCACTGCGGCAACATGCCCGCGCCTACGGCTACCGGGGACTACGCGCCTCGTGCTTCGCACTTCCTTGGCGCGCAGCGATCGACATCCTGTTTCTGGACAAGTACGGCAATCCCTACGGCCGGGTCTGGCACGGTCGGCCCGGGTCCACCACCGCCATTCGGCGTGCCCAACTGCGCATCGCCGATCAGAACGCCGGCCTACAGTTGGCCGCTGGTTGGATGCTGGAAAAACTGAATAACCAGATCGCCTTTCTCGAAGACGCACGCAAGCGCCGCACCCGCCTGAGCGCCGCCCTCACCGAGCAGATCGAGCAACTCAGGGCCTACCCATCCCAACTAGAGGGACTCGACGGGACCATGGACGAGGTCCGGGATCGGCTCATGGGTCTGGAGGGACGAGCCGGGCGCATCTACTGGAAGAGTATCAACCTGCTGCTGCCGGAACGCTTCCGCTTCACCAGTCGATCCCGCAACCCGGCCCAGGATGAATTCAACTGTCTACTCAATTACGCCTATGGCGTCCTGTACGGAACTGTAGACCGGGCCTGTGTTCTGGCTGGGCTCGACCCTTACGTCGGCTTCATCCACACCGACAACTACAACAAACCCTCTCTGGTCTTCGACCTCATCGAACGTTACCGCATCTGGGCCGATCAGACCGTGGTGGGTCTCTTCGCCGCGCGCAAGATCACCACAGAGCTATTCGATTCTCTACACAAAGGGTTGACCCTCAACAAGGCCGGAAAGGGTGTTCTGATGGAGCGCTACGAGCTGTTCCTAGAGGAAGGAATTCGTCACCATGGCCGCAACGTCAAACGCCGGGACGCGGTTCAGCTCGATTGTCACCGCATCGCCAACGACTTGATCGGCAGAAAAGATTTTTCCGGCACATGAAACAAACAGAAACGCTCGTCTGGGTGGTCTACGACATCAGCGAAGACCGTCCGCGCGGCAAAGTCGCAAAATTGTGCAAAGAAGCGGGCATCTATCGCGTCCAGAAATCCGTCTTCCTCGGCACCATTGAGCGGAATCGTTTGGACGAGCTTAGCCTGGCGATCGACGAGCACATCGACGAAGGGTGCGATTCCGTTTACATCTTTCCGATGTGCCAGCCGGACTTCAAGAAGGTCATCCTCAAGGGTCAGGCATTTGACCGCAAGCTCGTCACAGACGAGATCCGTGCGCTCCTGCTATGAACCCGCCTGGCACCGATCCCGACAGACAGGAGGACACCGAGCAGACCCCGATGATCACCCCCTCGGAGGTGATCGAGCACATCTATTGCCCGCGCTTTACCTGGTTCATGCAGGTTCAGCAGATCCCACAGTTCGAGGACCGGCGCTTCAAGGTACTCAAGGGGCGGGAAATGCATCGCCGGCGGGAGACCGAGAACAAAGCATATCTACGCAGGAAGATCGGTGCCGTCAAGAAGTGCACCTCCGTCTACCTCGCCTCTCCCGCATTGCGCTTACGCGGAGTCGTCGACGAAGTCCTGTGGCTCAAGGACGGCACGATGGCCCCTCTCGACTACAAGTTCACGGAGCCGCGGGAGACCGTTTTTAAGACTCATCGTACCCAGATCACCCTGTATGCCCTTCTCATCCGGGAAACCTACGCCATGCCTGTCGACACGGGATATGTTGCCTACATCAGAGGGTCGTGCAAGCTCCTGGAGGTTCCGATCACGGACGAAGCGGAACGCGTGGTTAAACAGCACGTCGACGAGATCTTTGCTACTATCCAAACAGGTCGCTTGCCTCGCAGAACCCCCTACGCCGTCCGTTGCCGGGACTGCTGTTACAGAAATATCTGCGTATGATAGGGCGTCGACGCTAATGGGTTGTTTCGGAGCAAGAAAACAGAAGCCGCGGGCTGCTGCGGCAACCGATTCACCGACAATTGCTTCCCCCTAGACGTAGATTCAGATCCGAAATGACTGGACCGATACTTCCGCAACTTACTGATCTTTCTCACGTTTCTCTATCTTGGCGGCCAAAATGCTCAATCCAATAGAACAAGGATTGAAACTCGAAATCGACGTCATTGATCGTGACCACATCGCCGAGCCAAAATGCTCAATCCAATAGAACAAGGATTGAAACGAGTACCCGCTCGATTAGCCCAAGGCGGGCGCAGCCAAAGCCAAAATGCTCAATCCAATAGAACAAGGATTGAAACCCAAATTCCAAATCGGAAAGAGCACAGACGCATATGCCAAAATGCTCAATCCAATAGAACAAGGATTGAAACCGAGTTCGGGTCGGCGGCGGAAGTACGGCAAGCTTTGGCCAAGGTGATTAGCGCTATTCCTCAGCCGGAACGATCAAGGCGGATCGAAGCCGTAGGTCGGGTTAGACGCGGTCGTAAGGTATTGAATTTCTGTGACGAACCTCGCGCGCGCCGTAACCCGACTCCTCCCGGGCATGTCGGGTTACGCTCCGCTAACCCGACCTACGGTTCAGCTGAGTTTCGACGCTAATCACTTTGGCCAAAATGCTCAATCCAATAGAACAAGGATTGAAACTCATGCTCCACTCCACGACCCTCACCACCATCGGCGGCTTCCTGCCCCTGCTGTTCTTCTCGGGAGGCGACTTCTGGCCGCCGCTCGCGATCGTCATCGCGCGGGGCGTCGGGTTGAGCATCACGCTGGGATTGGTGTTTACCCCGGCGGTTTACCGATTGGTCGCGCTACGGCAGCGCGCAGGCGGTATATTGACGCCAAGGACGGCCAAGCGTAGCGTGGTAATCCAATATTGCGCAAAAGGTTAAGGCACATACTTGTCCCATGAGCTCTCCGGAAGCGCTTCCCCGTATGAGTCCCGATGAGTACTTGCTGTACGAGCGGGATCAACCTGTCCGCCACGAGCTGGTCGATGGCTATCTCTATGCGATGACTGGCGCTACCGATCGGCATGAGGAGATTGCGCTGAATCTCGCCGCTGCTCTGCGGATCCATCTCCGTGGCACCACCTGCCGAGCCTACAAAGGTGACCTCAAGATTCGAGTCGCGGACGACTTTTACTACCCTGACGTCTTTGTGCGCTGCGGCGAAGCACCTGGGGACCCCTACTTCAAGACCGACCCAGTCATGATCGCAGAGGTACTGTCGCCGGGAACCCAACGCTACGATCGCGGTGACAAACGGTTGGCGTACTTCAGCCTTTCGACACTGCAGGAGTACGTCCTGATCTCCCAGGATCGGTTGCAGGTCGAGGTCTACCGACGCAGTGCGCCCGGAGGCGCTGAACGGCTGGAGAACGCGGCGGATGTTCTAAGGCTGCAATCCGTCGATCTCTCTATCGCGCTAAGCGAGCTGTACGAATGACTCCAGCGCGGTCGCGGAACCAAAGTCTTGCGTCGCTGTGTAAATGGGCGCCGAAGGCGCTCCTCGTCCCCCTCTCCCGCAAGACGCCTAATTCGTGAGTCTTCCTCGAAGCCGGGGCGAGTCGCCCCGACCGGTGACAAGCTGGTTGTGCGTTACTTTCGGGCCTCAATGATCAGGTTGAACGGAGTCTCCGCGGCTCGGCGGATACGTCCGAATCCCGCCTCCCGCAACACCTCTGACAATCGAGCCTCGCCAGCTTGGGCGCCGAGGGCCAGGCCAACCTCCTGAGACTTCGAACAGGGCGTGCACACAGCCGTCGACGCGGCATAGTAGAGACGGCTGATCGGATTGATGTTGTCCTCGACACCGTCACCCGCCGCAGGCTCCACCAGCATCAGGGCACCGTCGTCCTTCAGTGCCTGCCTCGCGTGCCGGGCCGCCCCCACTGGGTCCGCCATGTCGTGTAGACAGTCCATAAAGCAGATCAGGTCAAAATTCCGCTCGTCATAGTCTTTCGCACTGGCGACCTTGAACCGGGTGCGTCCCTCCATCCCAGCGTCCGCTGCGCGCTGGCGTGCAGTCTCGATGGATTTCTCGTGGTAGTCGAAGCCGAAAATGGTCGAGTGGGGGAAGGCCTTAGCCATGATGGTGGATGCGCCGTGTCCGCAGCCCACGTCTGCCACCTTCGCTCCCGCCGCGAGTTTTTCAGAGACGCCTTCGAGAGCGGCGATCCAGCCTGTGGCCAGGTGTGCCTTGTAGCCTGGGCGGAACAGGGACTCGCTGCCGCAGAAGAGGCGATGATGATGCTCGCTCCAGGCGATGCCTTCGCCGGTTTTGAACACGTCGGTGACCCGGCCTTCGTCCATCCAGAGCTCGGAGTGTCGCCGTGCTCAGGATGCGAAACGGGACGTCCCAGTCCCCCTTTCGCCTTCCGCTCGGCGACAGCCTTTATGCCCCGGTTCGCCCCGCTCCGGGGCCACAGCTTCGGCACTTCGCGC
>JAYEJW010000697.1:0-19141 GCA_034716535.1 Pseudomonadota bacterium | reverse complement strand
TCTGGCTGTTCGAACATTTCACCAACTGGGTTCAGCATGTGACGGGGAGAGAGGGCGATCCCATGGTCACCGAGGCGGAGCTCATCAGCATGGTGGAGCATGGCGAGGAAGAAGGCACCATCGAGTCCGACGAACGGGAGATGATCGAGCGGGTGTTCATCCTCAACGACCTGAAGGCGGGCGACGTCATGACCCCGGTGCGGCGGGTATTTTCCCTCGACGGGCGGCGCAGCCTGGCAGATATATTGCCCAACGTGTTGCAGGCGACCTACTCGCGCATCCCGCTCTACGGGGAGGATCCCAACGAGATCCTGAAGGTGCTGTTCGTCCGCGATCTGCTTGAGGCCGTGGTCGCCGGCAATAGGGGCATCTCCGCCCTCGAAATAGGTCGCATGCCGCTGTTCGTGCCGGAGAACCAGCAAATCGACCAGCTTATTTCCATGCTGCGCAAGAACAAGCAGCACATGGCGGTGGTCGTCGACGAGACCGGTTACCTACAGGGCGTGGTGACGCTGGAGGATCTCCTTGAGGAGTTGGTCGGCGAGATCTACGACGAGATCGACGAGCTGCCGGAACATTACATGGCGTTGTCGGAGGACAGCATCCTTGTGGACGGGGACGTGGAGCTGCGCGTGGTCGAGGATTTCTTCCGAACCGAGCTCCCGGGCAAGCCGACGGACACGGTCAGCCACTGGATCCTGGGCCACACGGCTCGCATCCCCTCCCAGGACGAGTGCTTCCTGCTCGATGGGCTGGAGATACGGATAAAAAACGCGTCCGAGCGCCGTATCCGACAGGTGAGTCTTACCCGCCTGCCATCGTCCGGCGAGAACGACGGCCAACCAGCGGAGCGGGAAGCTTGAGCAGTCGCCCGCTCAGCCTGCGCTTGCGCCTGCCGCGACCAGGCGTCTGTTTCCCTCGACAGCACGCGGATGGGGACGACGAGCGCGGAGGGAAATCCCCCCGTCGGCCTGATCGAGCGCCCGCCCGGCGAGCCCCGGCGCCTGATCGTCACCATCCTCCTCGGCGACGAACCGCTCAACCAGGTGCCGAACGCACATCCGTCCTCCTGGATGCGGCCGCTACGGAGTTTACAGGCCACAGTCGCGTTTTTTTCGCGCCCGAGGGGCATTGTAACTAAACCGTAATAAAACAGACGTACAGTTGTAATGTTCCGAAGTTCTATCCCCCGCAGAGGGGAAACCACCCTGAGGAATCGAAATGAACATCACCAAAGCCGCAATCCCTTTCGCCGTCGCCGGTCTCCTGCTTTCTGCCGTCACCTCGGTCCAGGCACGCACCGAAATCCAGAACAAGGGCTCTGACACCCTGGTCAACGTGGCCCAGGCCTGGGCCGAAGAGTACGGGAAGATCAAACCCGACGTCGCCGTGGCCGTCTCCGGCGGCGGCTCCGGCACCGGCATCGCCGCCATGATCAACGGCACGGTCGACATCGCCAACGCCAGCCGCAAGATGAAGGAAAGGGAGATCAAGCTAGCGGAGGAGAAGGGTCAGCACCCGATCGAGCACGTCGTCGGCTACGATGCATTGGCCGTCTTCCTGAACAAGGACAACCCAGCCGAGAGCCTGTCCATCGAGCAGCTCGCAAAGATCTACGGCCGCGGCGGCGACGCGGAGAAGTGGAGCGACCTGGGGCTCAGCGTCCCCGGCTGCGATTCCGACGAGATCGTGGTGGTCTCACGCCAGAACAACTCCGGCACCTATGCTTACTTCCGCAAGGCGGTGCTCGGCAAGAAGGGCAAGTTCCGTCAGGGCACGCTGGACATGCACGGCTCCAAGGACGTGGTCGATTTGGTCGAGAAGACCCCCTGCGCCATCGGCTACAGCGGCCTGGCCTATGCCACAGACCACCTCAAGATGGCCTGCATCGAGAAGGAAGGCGGCGGCTGCGTGAGCCCCTCCGTCCAGACCGCCAGCGACCGCAGCTACCCAATCGCCCGTCCCTTGTTCATGTACACAAACGGCGAGCCGACAGGTGCCATCAAGGAGTACCTGGACTGGATCATGAGCGATGCAGGGCAGTGCATTATCCAGAAAAAGGGCTACGCGCCGGTGCGCGACGTCAAGTGCGACTGACGCATCGCGAGCTTCTCGGCTGAGGACTCCGAGGGCGCCCCGTCCTGAGGGCCGCCCTCCCCCAGCCGCCGAATTTCTCCACAGTCCTCCTCACTTCGGGGTACCGGGATGAGCCACTACGAAGCACGTCTGGAACATGATCTCGACCGAATTCGCAAAGAGCTGGATGCGATCGCCTCCCAGGTTCAGGATGCCTTGAAGCACGCTGTGCACGCCTTGCTAAGCGGCAACCACGAGCAATCCTACGCCACGATCCTCGGGGACCTGCCGATCAACCGCGCGGTGCGCAAGCTCGACCGGGACTGCCACGGGTTCATTGCGGTACACCTGCCGAGCGCGGGGCACCTGCGCTGGACCTCGGCGGTCATGCGCATCGGCATCGCGCTCGAGCGCATCGGCGATTACGCCGTCACCATCTGCCGGGAGGCGGTTCAGCTGCCCAGGGCCCCCGACGGTATCCTCGCCCGGGAGGTCGAGTTGATGGCGGACGAATCCCGCCAAATGCTGCATCAGGCCATGCAGGCCTTTTCGGAATCGAACGCCGAGGCCGCCAAGGCGACGATGGTGATGGCGGACCAGGTGGAACGCACCTTCGCCACCGTTTTCGAGGAGCTGGTTGGAGAAAACGGTCAATGGACCAAACGAGACGTCTTCGCCCTTCTGGTCATCTTCAACATGCTGGAGCGTGTCTCCGACCAGGCCAAGAATATCTGCGAGGAGACGGTGTTCTCCGTGACGGGCCAGGGCAAGGCGCCCAAGACCTATCGCGTCTTGTTCCTGGACCAGGACAACGCCGGAATGAGCAAGCTGGCCGAGGCCCTGGGCCGCAAGACCTATCCGGACCAGGTCGTGTTCGCGAGTGCGGGGCGCCGTGCGGCCGACGCCATGGATCCCGTCATGACGGAGCTCCTGTCGCAACGCGGCATCGATCTGAGCGGCGAGACGCCCAGGACCCTGGAGCCCATCGAAGGCGAGCTGGCCGAGTACCACGTCATCCTCAGCCTGCAGGAGGCCGTGAAGGACTACATGGATCGCGTCCCCTTCCACACGGTGGCGTTGCAGTGGGATCTGGGCGCCCCCCCTGCCGCCGATGATCCGGATGCCGAGCAGCGTTGGGAGGAGATCTACCGCCAGCTCGCGGTCAATCTGCGTGACCTGATGCAGACGCTGCACGGCGCAGAGGGCGCGTGAGATGACCGAAAAGGCCCTTGCCCCTGCCGCGGTGGATTTCGACCGCCGCAACCTGGACTGGTACATCGACAAGCTGGTCCAGATCCTGGTGTTTATCGGCGGTATCTCCGCGATCATCTTCGTCCTCGGCATCTTCATCTTCGTTACCAAAGAAGGCATCGTGTTCATCTTCGAGACGATGGACTTCAAGGAGTTCTTCACCTCGCCCTACTGGGAGCCGAGCGACGAGGACGCCCCCGAGTACGGCATCCTGGCCCTGATCGCGGGCACCGCCAGTGTCACCGGGCTGGCCATGGTCGTTGCCATCCCCTTCTCCCTGGGCGCGGCCATCTTCGTCGGCGAGTTCGCCACCGGCAAGACCCGCGAGGCGCTCAAGGTGCTGGTAGAGCTACTGGCGGCCATCCCCTCGGTGGTCTGGGGCTTCATCGGCCTGACCATCATGAACCCCCTGATCATCGAGTGGTTCGACGTACCCGTCGGCCTCAACGTGCTCAACGCAGGCATCATCCTGGGCCTGATGGCTGCACCCATCATGACATCCATCGCCGAGGACGCGCTCAAGGCGGTCCCGGACCGTTACCGGGAGGCCGCCGAGGCCATGGGCGCCACCCGCTGGCAGGTGATCTTCAAGGTGGTGCTGCCCGCGGCGAAGAACGGCCTGCTCGGGGCCATCCTGCTCGGCGTCGGGCGCGGTTTCGGCGAGACCATGGCCGTGCTCATGGCAACCGGACATGCCGTGAACATCCCTTCCAGCCTGTTCGAACCGGTGCGGGCGCTCACCGCGACCATCGCGGCCGAGCTCGGGGAGACCGCACATGGCTCGGAGCACTACCAGGCCCTGTTCACCATCGGCATCTTCCTGTTCCTTATCACCTTCGTCATCAACCTCACCGCGGACCTGATTGTGCGCGGTATCCGCAAGGGGTAGAGACATGGACAGCGTAACCTTCGAAGCAACCGGCCTGAATCGGCGCAACCACCGGGTCCAGGGGCTGTACCGGACCCTGTTCGGTCTGATGACGCTGCTGCTCATCACGCCGGTGCTGATCATCCTGGGGATGCTGATCTACAAAGGCGGCTCCGCCCTTTCCATCGATTTCCTCTTCACCCACCCCACCAACGGCATGACCGAAGGCGGCGTGTTTCCGGCCCTGATCGGCACCGTGTGGCTGGTCTCGGTGGCGTTGCTGATCTCCGTGCCTATCGGGGTAGCAGCCGCCATCTATCTGAGCGAGTACGCTCCGGAGAACTGGTTCACGCGGGTGATCAACCTCGCCATCATCAACCTGGCGGGCGTGCCTTCGATCGTTCACGCCCTGTTCGGAGTGGGCGCCTTCGTCATCTTCTTCGGCTTCGGGACCAGCATCCTGGCCGCAAGCCTGACCCTGGCGATCATGACCTTGCCGGTGGTGATCGTGGCCACCCGCGAATCCCTGCAGGCGGTGCCCCTGGCCTTTCGCGAGGCCTGCTGGAACATGGGCGCGACCCGCTGGCAGACAATCCGCCGGGTGGTGCTGCCGAACGCAATCAGCGGCATCCTGACCGGCGTGATCCTGGAGGTCTCGCGCACCACGGGCGAGACCGCGCCGGTGATGTTCACCGGGGCGGTGTTCTTCACGCCGTTCCTGCCCCAGAGCGTGCTCGACCAGACCATGGCCATGTCGCTTCACCTGTTCGTGGTGGCGACCCAGGTCCCGGGCGTGCCGGACGATCTGCCCTTCGGGGTCGCCCTGGTCCTCATCGGCATGGTGCTGATCATGAACAGCGTCTCCATCGCCTTCCGCATGTACCTGCGAGGAAAGAAGAAATGGTAACGGAGGCAGCAGCGAGCATTGAATCGGGCCCCACGAGCGAGTCTACGGCGACCGATCGGGCTCAGGTGCCGGTCAAGCTGGCGGTCAAGGACGTCAGCATCCGCTACGGCGGTGCGGTCGCCTTGGAGGGTGTGAGCCTGGAGGTCAGGGAGCACGAAATCTTCGGCATCATCGGCCCGGCCAATGCCGGAAAGACCTCGTTCCTGAAGGCGATCAACCGGATGGACATGTTCGCATCCGGCATGAGGGTGGACGGAGAGATCCACTTCAACGGCCGCAACATCCGCCACTTGAACAACGTCTATGCCCTGCGCAGCCGCATCGGTGTGGTCTTTCCCCTGCCTGTGGGCCTGCCCATGACCGTTTACGACAACGTGGCCCTGTCGCCGCGTCTTCGGGGCATCAAGGACAAGGTAAAGCTGGACATGATCGTGGAGCGCTGCCTTGCCCGCGCCGCTCTGTGGGACGAGGTCAAGGACCGCCTGAACGCCCTGGGCAGTCTCCTCTCCGGCGGTCAGCAGCAGCGTCTGACCATCGCCCGCGCCCTGTCTCAGGAACCGGAGCTCCTGATACTTGATGAATTCTCCATCGCCGTCGATCCGGTGACGACCATGCGCATCGAGGACGTCCTCAAGGAGCTGCGCCAGGACATGACCATCCTGCTGGTCACCAACCTTGTGCAGCAGGCCCGGCGCCTGGCGGACCGGACCGCCTTCTTCCTGGAGGGGGAGTGCGTGGAGATCGGCGTCACCGAGGACCTGTTCACCGGGGAGGTCGAGGACCAGCGCACCCGCGACTACGTCGAGGGACGGTTTGGCTAGTTCAGAAAATCCTGCGGATTTTCAGACTGTGTTTTTTGACAAAATCAAACCTAGGTTGGGTTGCGCGCGCTATGCACTGGGGTTTCGATCCCTTGAACGAGCTCGCCGCGCTCCGTAATCCGACAGCCAACTGAAGACGCCTATGAACACCGCAGCTCAGCAGGTTGAAGCCGAAACGGCCGAGCCTGAATACGCCATTCAAACCGACAGACTGAACCTCTGGTACGGAACCTTTCAAGCCCTGTACGACGTCAATCTCAATATTCGCAAGGGGATGATCACTTCGATGATCGGCCCCTCCGGCTGCGGAAAATCCACCTTCCTGCGCAGCGTGAACCGCATCAACGAGCGTCTAGGCTACGTACGGATCGAGGGCACGATTGACGTGATGGGGCAGAACATCTACGACCCCGGCGTGGAACTGGTTCAGGTACGTAAGCAGGTAGGCATGGTGTTTCAGCGGCCAAATCCGTTGCCCATCTCGATTCGAGACAACATTCTGTTCGGGCATCGGCTGCACATGAAGGGCCGGGGAGCAAGGCGCGCCAAGCCGGATGAGATCGTGGAGCAGGCGCTCCGCCAGGTGCTTCTGTGGGACAAGGTCAAGGACCGGCTCAACCGCAAGGCCACCGAGCTTTCGTTGGAGGAGCAGCAGAAACTGTGCATCGCCCGCCTGCTTCCGGTGAAGCCGACGGTACTTCTGATGGATGAGCCCTGCTCCGCCCTGGATCCCAAGGGTACCGAGGCGGTGGAAGAGCTGATCTGGGAGCTCAGAGGCGAGTACACCATCCTCATCGTCACCCACAACATGGCCCAGGCCCGCCGAGCCAGCGAGGAATGCATCTTCATGCTCATGGGCAAGGTCGTCGAGCACGCCCTCACCGAGCAGATATTTGTCACGCCTGCCAGCAAGGAAACAGCGGACTACATCGAGGGACGGTACGGCTGATTCGGTTCTGTTGGCGTCGGGTCAGTTCGTCTGGCTGCGTTCTCAAGTTTCGATAACCAGTGTGAGCGGTTTTGCGCACCGCTGGGGAACCGCGGCAAGTGTCGGTGCGCACCACCTTGCAATCCCCCCTCCCTCGAACTAGCATTTGCTACAGTTTTATTACCGATCTGTCACGATCTGATGACGATCGCACACGCGGTCCCTTGGTAACGGAACGGGAAGCACAATCGAGTAAGCGGACACGCGCCAGACTGCGCGTCCGCCGGCAGTCCCGGGGACGCGGCGCCCCATTCCAAGAGACGGGAAAGACCGCATGCTGAGTAGGGGATTGGCAGTGTGGCACAAGCGATCGCTGCGTTGAACCGATCCCGTCCAGATCTGCGGTTCGAGCTCTCCCCCGCCACCGGGCTACCCATCCCAGTGGCCCGCGTGCAACGCACTTTTATGGCGGATAATTGGGGTGCGAACGCAAGCCGGGCTCCAGGTCGGAGCCGAAACCGCTCGATCTGATCATCGCTTGCGCCAATCCAGCCCCTGAATCGGACCCGTCGAGCAAAGAGGAGGAGCGACATCCATGCCTACGACAATAAATTTCAAGAAGCTACTTGGGGGTTCTCCATTCCCTCCGATGAAGAAACACATGAAGCTCTCCGCCAAGTGTGTCGAAGAGATACCCAAGATGCTCCAGGCCTTGTTCGACGAGGACGAGACCGCGCTCCTCGATGCGAGAAATAAGGTATTCGAGCTCGAGAGCCAGGCGGATCAGATATTCGATTCCCTTTCCTCCCAGCTTCCCGAGAGCAAGTACCTACCAGTGCATCGCCATGACCTGCTCGCGGTGTTGCGCGAGCAGGAGTCGATCGCGGACACCGCCCAGGACATCGCCGGTCTCTTGCTGATCCATCTCGACGTCTCGAACGAGGTGCGGGAGCCCCTGCTCACCTTGGCAAACAAATCCGTCGAAACGGTGCACAAGGCGCTCGAAGTCATCAAGACCCTGGACGCGTTGGTGGAAACGGGTTTCAAAGGACCCGATGTGGATCGCGTGCACCAGTTGATCGACGAGGTATCCAAGAGCGAAGACGGAGCCGACATGCTGGGCATCGATCTGGTCGATAGCCTCTACAAACACCACAAGGACAAGGACCCTTTGTCGACCATGTTCACCTACCAGCTGACCCGATGGCTCGGCGAGCTCGCGGACCATGCGGAGCTGGTGGGGAGCCGCATGCGGCTGCTCGTCGGAGGCTGAAGGCTGTCCGCCTAACCCCGGCCATCTCCCAGGGGGAGAGGGGGACGAGGAGCGCCTTCAGCGCGTATTTACACGATAACTCACACACACTCACGAACCACCTTGAGGGGCCACCGTCATGGAGATCATCGCTCAATACGGCACGGTTTTTCTCATACTGGCCATCGTATTCGGCCTATACATGACCTGGGGCATCGGGGCAAACGACGTGGCCAACGCCATGGGAACCTCGGTCGGCTCCGGCGGCATCACGGTCAAACAGGCCATCATCATCGCGGCAATCTTCGAGTTCGCCGGGGCCTTCATTGCCGGCGGCAACGTGACGAAGACCATCCGCAAGGGAATCATCAATCCCGACATGATCGCGGGCTCCCCGGAGCTTCTCGTCTACGGAATGTTGGCGGCGCTGCTGGCCGCGGCCATTTGGCTGATGCTCGCCTCCTGGAACGGCTGGCCGGTCTCGACGACGCATAGCATCATCGGCGGCCTGGTCGGCTTCGCGGTCGTCGGTATCGCGGTCGAATCCGTCAACTGGGGCAAGATCAGCCAAATCGTGGCCAGCTGGCTGGTGTCGCCGCTGTTGGGGGGATTTTTCGGCTTCCTCCTCATGGTCAGCGTGCAGCGGCTGATTCTGCGAACCCGGGATCCTGTGACGCAAGCGAAGAAGTGGGGGCCGTTCTACGTGTTCCTGGTTGGCTGGATCGTCTGCCTGGTCACGATGTTCAAGGGCCTCAAACATCTCCATCTCGACCTGTCCCCCGCCGAGAGCCTGATTGGAGCCACTATTGTGGGCATCATTATCGCCCTCGTCGGTAGAGCCATGATCAACAAGGTACAGGTTGAGGAGAGCGCAGACCGTGACGTACAGTTCGCCATGGTGGAGAAGATCTTCGTCCCCATGATGGTGTTCACTGCCTGCGCCATGGCCTTCGCCCACGGGTCCAACGACGTGGCCAACGGAATAGGCCCCCTGGCCGCGGTCATCAGTCTCGTGCAATCCGGAGGAGAGGTGACCCAGTCTGCAGCCATGCCCCTTTGGGTGCTGGTTCTTGGCGGAGTCGGCATTATCGTGGGTCTGGCAACCCTCGGCTACCGGGTGATGCGAACCATAGGCACCCGAATCACGCAGCTCACCCCCTCGCGCGGTTACTGTGCCACGCTCGCCGCCGCAACCACCGTGGTGCTCGCCTCGAAGACCGGGCTTCCGGTGTCCACAACGCACATCGCCGTGGGCGCAGTGATGGGGGTTGGCATGACACGGGGACTCGGCGCCCTGAACCTGCGCGTGATTCGCGACATCGTGATCTCCTGGGTGATCACCGTCCCGGCCGGAGGCATCCTGGCCATGTTCTTCTTCTTCACCTTGAAAGGGATTTTCGGGACAGGGGCGTAGATGGCGGCGTGGGGAGCGCGGTGCTCAATACCATCGGCTCGGGCTCGACCGGTGCGGACACACGTGATCGTCTGCGGGCTCTGATACTCGCAAAATAAGGCGAAACGAGGTATTGGCCGGCGTTGCCCCGTGCCCCCGATGCAGCTGACGCTGTGCGTGAAGGAAACGCTAAAGAATCTCGCTCCTGAAATTTTCAGTCACGGCATCCGGTGAGCGCGGTTTGCGGATGCCTGCATTTTGATCCGCTTGCCGCGGCCGAAAATGGCAGTCTGTCTATAAGCGCCGCAAACGGGCGCAAGGGGGACTCAAATGTACCGACCGCGCCTGCGCTCAGGTCTTCTCGTCCATGATCCTCGCTGAGACTCCTTACTTCACTTCCGCCAATTGGGCATGCGCCCTGCCATGTCTCCGGCCTCGATGGCCAAAAGTTGCCGCAAGAAAGACAATGAGAGCCCAGTCCGACCTGCTTGGAACCCGGCCTCTCGCGGGAACGGCGTTCCATCCGGGGCCTCCGTCTCTCGGTTCTCGTGATTCCCGATCGCCACATCCGTGGCCGTTTCCTCGTCCTTCGGAGATACCTCAGTCACCCAACGCTTGACGCAGCGCACCTTCGACCAATCCAACGCGGGCGTGATCTCTTCATCACAAGGCTTGGTGGCTTTCTTGACGATTTTCTTGAGGACGGGAAGGGAGTAAGGCCGTACCGTATTGAAGGGCCTGAGCATCACCTGCAACCCGGCCTGGAAAAAATACGAGGCAATTCTCCAATGGGTATGAATCTGCCAGGTGATCCACTCCTCGGTGAGATCCATGTCAACGAGTCTGACGTCGTCAGTGGACAGCCTTTCCCTCCGCTTCTCGAGCAGCCAACCTGGCGGAGGAAGAATGAAATCGAAAACGAACCTCGCCCGCCAATTGGGCGCGAGAATGAACTTCTTCTTGTGAGGGATGCGTATACGTTCGAAGTCCACCGCCGGAAGCTCGCCGGCGCCCTTCCACCTCTCGTCGTAGACGGACAGACCCTCTTCGAACCCATTGAACGGCAGCGCGAGATGGATCTCCCGGGGGCGATGGGTCAGGGCCTCTACGGCCCACCACTTCTCCATGGATATGTCTATACAGACCTCGTCGGGCCACCCACCGATCTGGTGAACGAGGTGCGACTTGCCGGCACCGGGCGGACCCAGGACCACCCAACTCCCAACCTTCATCTTCGCCGGGAGGAGGATACCGTTGCGGTCTTTGAGCTTCATCGTTGTCCGTCTCGTGGCAAGCGAGGTGGCGTTCTCGTGCAGGGACCCGTATTCCGGCGGTTCCATCAGCGCCCGCGCGGTCCTCTGAGCCCCCCTTCGATCCACCTCCGCGCCAGTCCCTGTGACGAGGACGCCGGATCTGCAAAGTATACGCCGTTAATCTTGCTAAATTCTAATGCGGCAATGTTACAGTTTGAGGACAGGGACGGGCGGCGATCTGGGTACCGGCGGACCCCCGAGGGGACCACGACGGCTGCGTGGAGCGTCTCCGGACCCTGTTACTGGCCCGCCCGTGATCGGCCAGCGCAGGTCCGCTTTGTAACGGGCATTCATACGTGGGCGCTTTGAGCTCTTTCGAAACCGAGGCGATCGTCGACCTGCAGCGATACCGTGGCATCCCGTTTCCTGCTGACATGAAGCTCCACCAGTTGCTCGTAACCGGACCACCCGGTTCCGGCAAATCCTCACTGATACGGAAAATCGGTGGCTGGCCTGAAGAAGGCTACATCGACCTCAGCTTAAACAGGTGGTGGGCGTTACGGGTGCTGTCGCTGCGTCCGCGGGAGATTCATCTGGGATTCCCTTTCGTCGGCTTTGAAGAGGCCATGACGATTTTTGACACCGGGTGGGTGGAGGCGCACGAAGCGCCGATCGTCGACGCGCGCCGGATCCGGATTCCGCCGCCGAAACGCCACTTCTTTCAGCGAAACTGGAGAGGAAGATACGTCTTCGAGTTCGTCCTTCCCCCCGCGCGATGGGTATTCGATCAGCGGGTGCTGCGGGCGCGGCGAAAAACACACCGGGTCGACGAGGATTTCGACCTGAAGCTGGTCGAACGGCAGTTGGAGACGCTCTGGATCGCGGCAAGATACCTCTATCACCACGGGCTCAGGGTATACGTTAGGGAGGGCATCACGGGAGGATTGCGACGTTTTCGGGGGTCTCAATAGGAAGTGAGCTTGAAGTGACGATTATGGCCAAAGAGGGTTTTTTCAAACGGCTGAGATCCCGCTTCCCCGCCGGGGGAAAATATGAAGAGGTGCGCTTGCGTGAGCCCTATCCCCTGGGTACGGTTAGGGTTCGCGTACCATGGGAGGGCGTCCCGATTTGCGTGAATCTGGGACCCGAGGGGCCGAAGCTGCATATCTATCCCGAGACACCGCTCGACGATTCCACCGACAGTCGGCCGCAGGGTTTCGTCTTGCTGGACCCGAAATGCTGCCACTTGGGAATAAACGGTTTTCTGCGTCTGGCCAGGCGGGGGGACAGCCTGGTCCTCGGGCATCAGGACAAACAGCAGATGGCCATGTTCAACTACCCCGATAGTGTCGACATGCGTCATCTGGAGATAACCCACGACGGCGACGGGCTGATTTTCAGGAAACTCGTTTCGGATGCCCGCGTTCAGCTGTCCCCGGTAGCCGAAGAAAACGCCGTAGAACGGAACGCCGACCGGCGCTGGGAAAGATTGGGCGTGATCCGGGCAATATACGGCGGGCGTCTCGAGCCGTTGTCTCCTCGGGAAGCCCTCCAGACACTAGAGGCGGTGAACGAGATTCTGGGAACCGAGGCCTATCGCACTCCAGACGATCGGGGCAGACCGGGCGGCGTCGTCAGGATTCCAAACGGGCTGACGCCGATCATCGTGGGGGATCTTCATGCACAGGTGGACAACCTGCTGACCCTGCTCACGCAGAACGGTTTTCTCGAGGCCCTGGAGACAGCCGAGGCAGCCCTGATCATCCTGGGGGACGCGGTCCACTCGGAAGTGGAAGGCCAGATGGACGAAATGGAAAGCTCCCTGCTCATGATGGACCTGATCCTGCGCCTGAAGCTTCGGTTCCCCAGGCAGGTGTTCTACATCCGCGGCAACCACGACAGCTTCTCGCAAAACGAGTTCAAATTCGGCGTCGCCCAATGCCTGGTGTGGGAGTCGACGCTGCGCAGCCGCCGGGGGATGGGATACCTGAGAGAGATGGAGCGTTTCTACGACGGGCTTCCCTATTTGGTCCTTTCCGATGGCTACGTCGCCTGCCATGCCGCGCCCATCAAGACCAAGTTCAACTTGGACAGGCTCGTCAACATTCACCGGCACCCCGGGCTCGTTCAGGAGCTGACCCACAACCGGCTGCGCCGGCGCACCTCTCCCGCCGGATACACGGCGCATGACGTCAAGCATTTCCGGGAGACCATGAATCTTCCGGAAAACACGCCGTTCTTCGTCAGCCATTCCCCGCTGAACCGCGAGGACCCGTTGTGGTTGAACGCGGGCGGCATCAAGAATCACCACATCGTATTCAGCGCAAATCTTCCCTGGATCGGTGTGTTTACCAGGATCCGGGGACAAATGGTCCCCCTGAGCTATCACCGGGAAGATTTGGTGCCTGCCGTCAACGCCCTGGCGTCTTGATGCAGACGATTGAATACTTGAAGCAGAGGCTCCGCTGGATAACGCAACGGGAGCAGGCGCTTGCCCACCTGGGTGATGACGCCCACCCAATCGGGATTGGCGCCGAAGAGGACGTGATGATGGGGGATACCACCGGCATTCAGCCACAAGGTGTCATCGATAGACAGCGGGGTGTGGCCAACGATGAAGGGCGTTTCGGGGTCGAGCTCTAGACGCGCGCGCAGACGCTTCACGTCGCCGCGGTTGTAGCCGCTTGGAGAGTTTGGTTTCTGCAGCCGGACATGGGTGATCTCGCGCTCCAGTTTCGGGTGCTGTCGGATGTTGATCAACATGTCCCTGGACACCTTGCAGGTCGGGGGACCGGCGTGGCAAGCGATGAACCGCCGCGAGAGGGCGACGTAAGGGAGCGAATCGTAGAACCGCGCCATGGCGCGGGCGTACTTGGCTCCGCGGTTTTCGTGCAATGCCTGTTCCCACAACAGGCCCTGGGGCACGCCGCCCTTGCTGATGTCCTCCGAGAAGCTGTCATGATTCCCGCGCAGGTAGTACACGCGGTCCGGAAACTTGATCTTGAGGCGGAAGATGAGATCCATCATCAGCATGGACGTATCCATCCGATCCTCTGTCCCCTCGTCGTCCGAGTGGACCGCGTCCCCCAGGATGATCAGGGCCGCCCTGCCCTGCTCCAGGGCCTCAAGAAAACCGTTCTGGGTGAGAACCACCAGCAGGTTGTCGATCCGGGCATGCAGGTCCCCCACGAGGATGGGACTCACGTCGTGGGGCAGCGCAACGACCCCCCCCGGTCTACCCTGGGAGTCGAGCGATTGACGCGGCTCCCGCTCCACGATGTCGATCACCGCATCGAGCAGGTCGCCGGCCACCTCCCGCGGCAGGGGCTCCAACGGCCCCGGCAGGACTCGGGCGAGCCGTTCGAGCTTGTTGCGCCGCCAGGTCGCAAGCCGGTTCACCTTCTTGTCCGACGCGAGCGGTGATATGCAGGTGCCGTGCTCCGGTGACCTGTCCTTGAGCACCAGGCCGTTGTCGGGGAGCTTTAGACTCAGGTGGCGCTCCCCCACCGATTTGGGAAACGTGAGCAGGTCATTCTGCGCCGCGCTCTCGCGGCCCAGTATCAAGGAGTCACCAGGAAACAGGCGAATAAAGCCGCTGATACCCGAAAAGAACTGGTCGGGATCGAACAAGAGAAAAGCCCCGCTCTCCGTCATCGTACCGTCCTCAGTTATCCTGATCTCGGGATAGAGGAAGAGACGCTTGCCCTTTTCACCCCCAAGGAGGATCTGCAGCGGGACGACCGGCGCCGGCACCCGGATCTTGCGGGACTCGATGTGGATCGTGTCCTCGAGATCCACATCCTCGCACCCTCCGAATTCCGTCACCAGCTCGCGGAAACGTCTGAGGAAGCCTTTACGGGACTTGTCGGTGGGGCCGGCCATGCTCAGGGGTTGCTCACCTCTTCAGCGATACGGAACGGGGGACCTTCGAGGTCTTCGCGAATGTAGACCACCATACCGTTGCGGTGAAAGTGCATGGCCGTTTCCGCGAAGACGTCCCACTGCCGTCGAACCTGAGCCAGGTTCAGATGCTCGTCCACGGGATGAGTACCGCGCTCCGCACGCGCCCTGCGCTGCGCGAAGATCCTCTCCGGATTGAGCAATAAGAACTCGAAGACGAAACGTGCGCGCCAATCGACGGAGAGCAGGAAGCGTTTGCGTGGCGGCAACTGGATGCGCTCGCGGTCCAGGACGAGCCGGTCCCAGGCGGCGAGCCACTCCTCCTCGAACATCGCAAGGGCTTCGCCGTGCCCCCTGAAAGGCAGGCCGAGGTGAATCTCGCGCGGGCGAAGACTGAGCGAATGGACCTTCCACCATCCCTTGTAGGTCAGGTCGACGTAGCCCTCCTCCGGCCAGCCCCCGATACGATTGATGAGCGTCGTCTTACCCGATCCGGGCGGACCGGTGACGAGGATCTGGCGGAACTTGACACCGAAGGCGAACGGAACGCCTTTGATGATCTGACAGTCGGTAACGGGCTCCAACGAAAGAGCGGTTGGTGTAGACATACCCGACGATTCTATCGCCTAGGGACGTACCGCGCCGAGCGAATACAAGCCCCCGGCGCGGCACAGCCGAGCTCCCTGGGAATCCAAGCCGGCTGGCCGCGCTTCCCGCGGTCTATTTGAGTGACTGAGGCCGGGGCGGCCGGCAACCGCTGACCGCATCCCGGTAGCCGACCTATCCGAAAATACCCTTGAAAAGGAAGAAGAACAGGGCCGCAAGAATGCCGCCGGCCGGCAGAGTGACCACCCAGGAGACCACAATGTTGCCGATGACCCGCAGGTCCAGGGCCCCGATGCCGCGGGCCAACCCAACGCCCATGACTGCCCCGACGGCGATGTGGGTCGTGGAAACCGGCAGACCGGTCTTCGAGGCCAATACCACGGTACTGGCAGCCGCCAGGGTCGCACAGTAGCCGCGGGTTGGGGTCAGCTCGGTGATCTTCGTGCCAATGGTCTGCATCACCTTGTAGCCCATGGTTGAGAGACCGACCACGATGCCGGCGCCGCCGAGGATGAGGATCCAGATCGGCAGATCCGCCTTCTGGACCACCTCGCCACCACTCTTGATGATGGACACCACCGCTGCCAGGGGACCGATACCGTTGGCCACATCATTGGAGCCGTGGGCGAATGCCATGGCGCAGGCGGTGAAGATCATCATGGGTGTGAAGACCTTCTCCACGCTCGCGTAATGGAAGCCCTTGTCGGCGCTTGTGTCCACCTTGACCTTCGCGATCAACAGCTTGCCGACGGCGGCAACGATGAGGCCAAAGACGATCGCGGCGACAAAGCTCTCGCCCATGGTGAATTCAAGCTTGAGGTGCTTGAGCCCTTTGAACAGCGTGACCAGGCTGACAATGAAACCAACCAGAAAAACATAGACGGGCCCCCAGGTCTTCGCCTTCTGGAAGGGATTGTCCGTGTTGAGTATCAGCTTTCGGATGCTCAGCATGAGCAGCAGGGCGATCACCCCGCCGAGCATGGGCGATACAATCCAGCTCGCCGCGATCTGACCGATTTTTCCCCAATTGACCGCGTCCATCCCGATGCCCGCCATAGCGAAACCGACGATGGCGCCGACGATAGAATGGGTCGTCGACACCGGCCAACCCCGCGTCGAGGCCACCATCAGCCAAATGGCGGCCGCGAGCAGCGCTGCCAACATGCCGTAGACCAGAAGCTCCGGGTTTGCGGCAATGGGACCGGGGTCGATGATCCCCTTGCGGATGGTCTTGGTGACCGAGCCGCCGGCGATGAATGCGCCGGCGAACTCGAAGATGGCGGCGATGATGATCGCCTGTTTTACCGTGATGGCGCCCGACCCAACCGACGTGCCCATGGCGTTGGCAACGTCGTTGGCGCCGATACCCCAGGTCATGTACAGGCCGAAGATGACGGCCATAACCATGAATACCGTCCCATATTCAGCAATTATTTCCATGACTCCCCCACATTAGTCTTCTCAACTCAGAACCCTGCCGCCGTTCCCGTGGACATGCCGGGGTTCGAAAAAATCTCTGCCGCAGATCCTCAACGGGCAATCAACAACCGCAGGCGGTCGCCCACCTTTTCCGCATAGTCCGCCAGGTCCCCGATCCACTGGATAAGCTGGTACCAGAAGATGACGGAAACGGGACTCATGGAGTCCTCCTGCTTGAACAGGGTCCGAGCAAGCGACATGCCGAGCTCATCGGTCTCGTCCTCGATACGCCCGAGCTTATCGACCATGTCCTCGACACGTGAGGCCTCTTTGCCCCGAAACCCGGTCTCCACGAGCTCGTCAAGCTCATCGACGATGGTGGCAGACGCCTGGCAGGTATCTACGCAGCGCTGCACCAGGGTCCGAAGGTCTTCGACCATGTCCGCGGGAACCTCCATCTCCCTCTCCACAAGCAGGCCGGCGATATCCTGGGCGCTGTCCGCGATGGAATCCTGCATGTCGAGGACCTCGAGCAGATCGCGGCGGTCCACGGGCATGAACAGGCTTTTCGGCAGGTGAGCGCGCAGCTGGTTCTTCACCGCGTCGGCCGCGTGCTCCTTGGCAAAGATCGCGTCTTTGCGCTTTTCGACACCCGCTGCATCTCCGGCGATCAGGGACTCGAACAGGGCCGGGACCTCGGCAACGCACTCGTTCACGATCCGCATGTGCTCCTGCAGCGGCTTGAACGGCGAGTGGCCGAACAGCGATGCGATGGGGTTGGTGGACTTCATAAATCCTTCCTCCTTATTTCAGTTTGACGGCGGTTGGGGCTCGGTTCTCTGGTATGGGGATCTCCTGGCAGTCGGCTCCCCGCAGGACGCACTCTCGCCACTTCGGAACAACCAAGTATTGGGTGCCGCCGCTCCGGGATTGTTTCATCAAAACGTAACCGATACGAAATATTTTCGTAATATACGTTGACGCGAATCATCTTCGAGATCACTGAGCCGACCCTATCATGGGCTGTACTCTGGCGCGATTCTTGGCGTTGTTGCCGCACGGGTTGGCATGGGCAAGCGAAGGCTTTCTCGCGTAACATTAACGGCACTCGTGGAACGATGCGCAGCCCGGCAGGACGGCTCCCCGTGAGCATCCTAACGTCTCCGGCGAGCCGACCTTGAACGTCTCGTAGCGCTCGCGTTGGCTAATATTGCGGAGCAGCCATGCCCCGCGCGGTCACCTTGAGCCAGTCCAAGGCGGCCTTTGGTGGGAGGGGTAGATGGAAGAGCTCAGTCTGACATCCCTGCAGATCGACACCCGCGACCTGGAGCTTGCCGTGCGCAGCATGCTGCAGGTGATCTTCCTTGTCAGCTCCGCTCTGTTCTCCGGCTCCGAGACGGCGCTCTTCTCACTCAGCCGCATCGACCTGCAGCAGCTCCGCAACACCCGCGACCCCCACTCCGAGAACATCCACGCGATGCTCGACGAGCCGCGTCGGCTCATCATCTCCATCCTTTGCGGCAACGAGCTGGTGAACATCGCCTCCGCTGTCAACATGACAGCCATTCTGCTCATGTTGTTCGGCCAGGACGCGGGCTGGATCAATATCCTGGTCATGGTTCCCCTGCTGCTGCTGGTAGGCGAGGTGACTCCAAAGACCATTGCCGTCAACTTCCCTGTCGGATTCACCAAGAACATCAGCTCCCGCATCCTACCGAAATGGATCTACATCGTGACGCCGCTGCGCGAGGCGGTGAGGCTGGTGGCCGACCGGATCACGACCTGGGTGGTCGGCGACGTGGTCGACCGGGAAAACCTGCTACAGCCGGACGAGCTCAAGACCCTGCTTGAAGAAGGGGAAGAGACCGGTATCATCGACGCGACCGAACGGGTCCTGATCGACAACCTGTTGGAGGCCTCGGAGACCGACATCTCCCACATCATGACGCCGGGGCCGCGCATCCGCTTCCTCGACGCCAGCGAGCCGCTACCTCAGATCATCCAGACCTTCCGTCACTTGCAACACCCGCGGGTCCCCGTCTACTCGGGGCACTGGGATAACGTCATCGGCTTCGTCCACTCCGAGGACGTACTGCGGCTGATGCGCGGCGGCCTGGACCTGGAAAAGGCGACGATCGAGAATCTGCTGCGCCCGGCAAACTTCGTCCCACCCACGACCATGGTGGACGAGATGTTCAACTATTTCCAAGAGCACAAGACCCGTGCCGCCATCGTCCTGGGTGAGTTCGGGGAGGTACTGGGTATCGTGACGATGAAGGACGTGCTCACCTTCTTCTTCGGCGAGATCACCGGCAAGATGAGAGGGAGCGAAGATTACGAGCAGGACGAAAGCGGTTACCAGGTCCCCGGCGACATGCGGCTCCTGGACTTCTACAACCTCACCAACATCGACATCGACGACCCCGTCATGACGACCATCGGAGGCGTCGTTTTCCGGCTCTTCGGC
>JAYEJW010000696.1:0-4381 GCA_034716535.1 Pseudomonadota bacterium | reverse complement strand
TCGTGCTCTTACTCGAACAGCTGGGGCTGGGAGACGAAAGACCAGAGCGATCTGAAGGGCTTCGTCCCCCAGCCCCAGCTGTTCGAGTAAGAGCACGATCACCGCTTCTCGGATGCCCAGTCCCGCCGGTGCTCCGGGGGTGACGAAGCCTGCGAGCCAGGACACGGCGAAGACGAGCATCGCGAGCGCTCCCAGCGAGGCGGTCAGCGAGTCCTTCTCGACGGCAACCAGGCCGACGAGAATGGAACCGGCAGTGATGAAGAACAAGAGATAGAGCCCAAATGCGCCCAGCAGACCACGGCGCAGGGAACCCGCGTCCGGTTCAGGCAGGTCGGGGAAGCGGCGGTGCAGAAAAGACCATAGGCGCGGCAATGCCAATACCGCGATCGCGGCGGCGGACACCGCCCCCAACGCCGCCCACAGCAGCGAGCCCTTCTGAGGGCCCAGGCTCAGTACGACAGCGGCGATCAAGGCCAGAGTCGACGCCGCCGCCAAGAGACCGCTGATTTCCCCCGCGGCGGCCAGTGCAAGCGTGCCATGGGAGATGCCGAGTGTGCGGCCCAGAAAATGCCGCCCGACGATATGCAGGACATTGCCGGGTACGTATTTTCCGATTTGGCTTTTGGCGTAGATCCAGGCGGCTGTGAGCGCGGAAATGTGCGCTGTGCCGAATAACCCGAGCAGTTGTTGCCAGGCCCTGGCGAGAAACAGGCAGGCGACCGCGTAGAGCAGGCTGCCGAGGACCGCGGTGACGATCAGCCCCTCGTCGGCTTCCCAGCGGAGGCTATCTGCCTGAACCCAAAGGCGATCGGCGAGAAACCCGAGCGACACGGCCACCAGCACCACACCGGCGCCGTGGATCAGGTGCCGGCGGTTCAATCCCCTGCGGCCCGCCGCGACTTGGCCAGCACGACCGTCCAGGGCAGCGGGGTCCGCACCTCCAAGATATCCAGCTCGCGGCGGACGAAGTCCAGGAAGGACCGCTTGCTCCAATGTTGGAGGTGGCCCGGGCTGTTTCCGAGGGACGCCAGGTGCGCCCCCCGAAAGACGTTCAGCGCACGAAACAGTGGCTCGCGGGGAACGCTCAGCAGAGCATGAGGGCGCGCCGCCCGGGCTAGCCGCCGCAGTCCCTCCTCCGGATGGTCCAGGTGCTCGAGCACCTCGCAGCAGACCACGAGCGGCGCCGCGTCGCGCTCAGGGTCCAGGTCCAGGATGCTCCGCTTCTGAAAAACGGCGCGTTCCGACGGTACGTTCTCTCGCGCGAGCTCCAGGATGCGATCCGAGATGTCCAACCCGAGGACGCTGGCTTGGGTCTTTTCAAGCAGAAGGCCCGTGACATGCCCCTCGCCGCAACCAACCTCCAGGATGTGCCCGGGGTCGATCTGCGCGGCCAAGTCAACCACGGCCTGATCGAACTGCCGCAGCGCCCATTGCACGATAGGGTTTTTCTGCTCGAACTTGTCGGATCCGGTGCCGACGACGACGCCGTTTTCCACCAGGGGTTGTTTGTTCGATCCTGCCATGGGCCTGTCCGGTCTGTTGCCTCGCTGCCGCGGTTCCTAGCTAGAATATCTCAGTGCGCCGCGAAGCCGCGAAGGAACCAATTTTCCAATGGATTTTTCTCGCCCCAGAAGATTCATGGTCAGCGGCAACTGGTACGCCAAGCGTCCCGCAAGGTTCTGTATTTCTTCGCGCGTTCGCGTGAGATTCAAGAGGTATACCGGCTAGTCATCGAGGCTCCCGCCGATCCTCTCGGCGACGATCATGTCGGGCGTGCGCGCCTCAGTGTGCCGTGTGAGCAGCTCTGCCACCAATCCCAGCGAGACGAGCTGAATGGACAAGATGATCAGAAGAATACCGACCGAAAACAGGGGGCGTGTGCCGATGGGGCCCTGGCCGAATACCCAAAGCACCGACAAATAGGCGAGGATCAGCCCCCCGATCGCCGCGGATGCAAGGCCGACACCGCCGAAGAGATGTCCCGGCTTTTGCAGATACCTCGTGGTGGCGAGCACGGTGATCAGGTCGAGCAATCCCCTGGCGTACCGCTCCAATCCGTATTTCGATTTCCCGTGGCGGCGCGGATGGTGGGTGACCGCGATCTCCCCGACCTTGTAACCCAGGTCGTGGGCGAGGACCGGAACGTAGCGGTGCAGCTCACCGTAGAGTCGGATCTTCTCGAGGACCTCCCGCCTGTATACCTTGAAGCCGCAATTGAAGTCGTGCAGCTTGAGACCGGAAAGCTTCGCCGTGATTCGGTTGAATAGCTTGGAAGGAAGGGTCTTGGACAGGGGATCCTGCCGGTTCTCCTTCCAACAGGAGACCAGATCATAGCCTTCGTCAAGCTTCTCCAAGAACCGCGGGATCTCGCTCGGATCGTCCTGCAGGTCGCCGTCCATCGTGAAGACGATATCGCCCGAGCACTCGCGAAAGCCTGTCGCCAAGGCGGTGGCTTTGCCGAAGTTCCGTCGCAGACGCATAGCCTTGACCTGGTCCAATCCCTCCTGCGGGAGCCCGCCAATCTTCTGCCAAGTGCCGTCGGTACTGCCATCGTCCACGAAGATGATCTCGAAATGCCGGCACCTCCCGGCCAGGACTTGCCGGAGTCCGGCAACCAGCGGCTCGATACTCGCGGCCTCATCCTTGACCGGCACGACCACACTGACGGACGAAGCGGAGCTCGGAGCGGCCGATTCATCCCTCGGCGCGTTATCCTCTGCGAATTTTCCATGCATTCTGTTTGGTGCCCTTTAGTCTGGTGTCACGAGCTCCAGAGAGGAGATCTCGCCCGTCTGGCCGCGCGCTATTATCGCAAGCCCGCCGAGCCGCATCCAGGTGTCCGGCGAGTCATCCCACAAGGCGACGGCCCCGATCCACTCGTCCTCGCGCCGAATCGAGGCGTATCCCGCCCAATCCGGGGATTCACGCGGGGGTGTCAGCCGCTGTGCCGGCCAACCGGGCGGGCCGCCTGCAATCACGCCGATGCCTCGAACGATCCCGGCTTGGTTGACCAGCAGGATGCACCGGGGAGGCGGCAACCGATCCCCGATGTGCCCGCCAAAATAATGGACGTTCTGCCCCTTGACGCGGGCGCTCTCCAGTGCGCCCCACTGGGTTGACTGCGAGGCGCCTGGGGATCTCGGAGCAACGGGCAACGGGCTGCCCGGTGGCGGGCAGCCTTCGAAGAGTCCGCCGTAGGGCACGTGTCCGAGCGCCTCGAGTCCGGCGATCGTATCCCGTCGCCGAAAAAAGGCCTCGACGTGCCGCGGAGAGACGCTGGCCTGGAGCAACGGAAGATCGAGGTTCTCCGTCACGATGGCCGCGGCTGCGAGCGGCTTCAGACGTTCACGCTCCAGAGCGCTCCCAATGGCAATGTCGGTGCGCTGGTAGCTGTGTACCAGTATTGCGATGACGATCGCCGACAGCAGGAGGGTACCGGTTCTCTTTCTGGCCGGCGGCAGAGACAGGGCTGCCGCTGCAAACAGGCCAAGCCAGAACAGGCTCGGCAAGGACGCGTATCGGCTGGCGAATGCCTGGTCGGCTCCGAAGCCTGAGCGGGCAATGGCCGCCAACAGGGCATTGACGACTGAGTAGGTTTGCAGGCTGAGCGCGATGCTCACCCCGCGTCGGTCCCCACTCCCGGACCAAAGAACGCGCACGGCGAGGAAAATCGACAGAAGCAATCCAAAGGCGCCGGCCGCGGGCGCTACCGCCGCATCGCCGGTCAAGGTGCTTCCGAGAAGCGTCAGAAGGTACTCGACAACCCGGAACAGGTCCGTCTCCAGCGCTGGGTGGTCGGACGGTCGTTGGTAGAGAAAAAGGTAGGAGAGGATCGCAAATCCGCCCGCGAGCATCAGGGTCCCGATTCGGTTGGGCCCGAGTCTCAGGACGAAGGCTCCAATGATCAGCGCGGGCCACACGGCCAGACCCGTGCTGTAGGTGAGCGTCGCTACTAAGGCGAAGCCAAGACTCGCCCGGAACCAGCCCGCTGATCTGAGCGTCTTCGCGGCCGTCAGACTGGCGATCGCTGAGACGACGAACAGGTTGGTCGAGATCCAGGCCGTGCCGCTCATGCCGAGGATCCAGTTGTGCCAAGAGAGGGGGGTAAAGATGAAGACCCCGGCGACGAGCGGAAAGTAAAGCCGGTCAACGGTTGGTGAAAGGTCCCTTCCGGGAAGATTCATCGAGAGGATGATTGCCTGGGCCGCCGCCGCCAACCAAGTAAAGAGGGTCAAGCCGAGGTTGTGTCCCCCTGTGAGCAGGACATTTGCCGCGTAGAGGAGGCGCGTGACGACCACGAAGTGCTCGTTCTGGGGCCGAAGCCAAGCGGACGGATCCGTCTTGAACCCTTCCTCATCGATGACGTCCGCAATGATCCCCC
>JAYEJW010000695.1:0-47117 GCA_034716535.1 Pseudomonadota bacterium | reverse complement strand
CACATGAATATCCAGGTTACCGTCAACGCCACCCAGCGTTAACACCAGTTTGCGACCGTCTGGCGAAAATGCCGGAGCACCATTAATGCCCGCACGACTGGATGCCTTGACTCGATTGCCGGTGCGCAGTGTCTGCACGAAGATGGTTATCCGCCTCCTCATGGGTCAGGAGGCCCATGAGGAAAACGGTCCCCGCCTCGGTAACCACCTTGACGCGGGTGAGGTCGAATCCGGGGATATCGACCTTGGCCAGCGCGAGCTTGACCTGGGATGTGACCAGGACATCCTGGCTCTCGCGGCTGAGGCTCTCGGACGGGCCGATGCTGACCTCGTTGACGACCCGTCTCACCTCAGGCAGGCGGCTGACCATGTCGGCAAAGCGGTCGCTAAGCTCCTGGGTCTCCGCCTGGCCCGTCAGCAACACGACATAATTGTAGCTGGTGATCGCAATCCTGCTGTGCTGGCCGATATCCGGATTCTCGTTCAACAGATTCATGGCCTGCAGCTCGATGGTCTCATCATCGAGCACCGTTCCCGCGCTTCGGCGCTCATGGGCGACCGAGGCGCCTACTGCAACGCTGGTAACCACCGCCGCCGCACAGCCCTGCAGCAGTGGGAGCGTAAGGCTCAGGACCAGCATCGTGACCAAGGCGTTCTGTTTCAAGGCTCGAGAGACGGTAGGTCTTGGGTCGAATCGTTTATTCTGCATTGAAGGCATCCCGAATCCAGTCGATGCGATTGTCGCCGCTGATGGCGATGACATCGAAGCGGCAGGGTAGAGTTGTTGGCTGATGCTGAAGGTAATGGGCGGCAGCGGCGGTAAGCCGACGCTGCTTGTGTATATCGACGGTTTCGGCGGGCGTGCCGAACCGCATGTTTGCCCGGTATCGGACCTCGACGAAGGCCAGGGTACCGGTGTCGCGCATGACAAGATCGATCTCGCCACGCCGACAGCGGTAGTTACGCTGCACCAGGCGCAGGCCCCGGCGTTCCAGGTAGGCGCAGGCCATGCGCTCCTTGTCCCCGCCGACGGAGGCGGTTGAGCTAGGGTTGAACAGCGCCAATGCCGGGAGACCCAACGGCGGCGAGGAGCGGCGAGATCCCCTCCGGTGGTCCGATGCGTACGATCATCCGCGGGGCCGGGCGAGCGGTGGACTCTGCCAGCACGGGACCACCAGCCCCCATGCGCGCCAGACTGAGCTGCCGCCGGACGCGTCTCGACGAATCCAGCGACAACCTTCCAGTCATGCCCTGGACGGCGGCGCCGGGCCGCTCTGCCATCCAGTCGAGCAGCGGGGCCATGCGGTAGGCGTCGACCCCCATCGCGTAAAGACGCGGGAGGGCCTCGTCTGAGCTCCCGCGCGATGCGGCGTCACTGGATTCGGGGGTGACGAGCCAGGGGATGTCGACGAAATAGAGCCCGACGAGATCAAGGTCGCCCTTGACATCAAAGCGCCCTTTGTAGATGTGGGACGTGGAGAGCACGGGAAGATCGCTTCCGGCCTGGTCCCGGATCTGCGGCCAGATGCCCCGTGCGATCTGGGACGTGGCCACCAGGAAAACGAAGTCGGCATCCGTGCGCTCAACGCCCTCCCCTGCGGTATCGGCGGAGGTGCCCATCAGGGCTGCGACCGATTGCGAGAAGTCGACCTTATTGGGATCGTAGATCTGGCTCGCGGCAATGCGCCCGCCGAGCGCGCCCCACTTCTGTCGGAATCCCCGATTGATTCGGCTGCCCCAGTTGCCTTCCGGATACAGCACCATAGCTGTGCGATACCCCTCGGCCCAGGCCTTGCTCGCGACCTCGGCGGCTTCGTCCTCGGGGGCGAGGGAGAACTGGTAGAGATTTGCGGGCGGGGTGCGGTCGGAGGAGACCCGGTTGAGGGCGAGGGTCGGGACAGGGAGTGCCGGTCCCGAGGCGAGCTGATTGACCGCCTGTTTCTGCAGGGGGCCGATCACGAGGCTTGCCCCCTCTGCCGCCGCCTTGCGCACGAGTGCGGGTGCGGATTGGTCGTCGG
Source organism: Pseudomonadota bacterium (assembly GCA_034716535.1). Lineage (GTDB taxonomy): Bacteria > Pseudomonadota > Gammaproteobacteria > Chromatiales > Chromatiaceae > JAYEJW01. Next base: position 45,099 of record JAYEJW010000695.1, on the reverse strand, counting down.
CGCTGTCGTAGAAGCGCAGGTTCGGGCGCCTCCCTTGCTCGTCGGCGCGTTGGGCGGCGAGAATCCCCTCACGCAGGGTGCGTGCCGCGCTGGCGAAGCGACCCGTTTCCGGCAAGAGTACCGCCACGGTTTCGCCCCCGCGATAACCGCCTGCGCGGGAGAGATCTCTGTCGGTCTCCCGCTCGGCGCCGATCATGGCGCAGCCCCCGAGCACGAGCGCCAAGAGGAGGGTCGACAGTGTCCGTGTGGGGCGAGCGAAGGTGGCGGGCGGGTTCTGTAACATCGTTGCTGTCCACGCTTGGATGTCGGAGACGAATAAGGTGATGAACGGGTCGGGCGTACTATACGTGGTGGCAACACCCATCGGCAATCTTGCGGACGTGACGGAACGCGCCCTGCGGGTGCTGGCAGAGGTGGCGGTGATCGCCGCCGAGGACACCCGTCATACGCGCCGCTTGCTCGCGCATTACGGCATTTCTGCGAAACTCTTGTCCTGCCATGACCACAACGAGGCGGAGGCGACGCCTCGCGTGCTCGAGCTGCTGGCCAAGGGCAAGGACGTGGCCTTGGTCTCGGACGCGGGTACTCCGCTGATCAGTGATCCGGGCTTCTCCCTGGTGCAGGCAGCGCGCGCTCGGGGATTGCGGGTCGTGCCCGTACCCGGGGCCAACGCTGCCCTGTGTGCGCTCTGTGCTGCCGGGCTGCCCTGCGACCGTTTCCTTTTCCTCGGCTTCCCGCCGCGCGGCGAAGCGAAGCGCCGCGAGTGGATACGCTCGGTGGCGGTCGAGCCGGGGACGCTGATTCTTTACGAGTCGGGCAACCGGGTGGTGACCACCCTCCAAGACTTGAGCGCCGTGCTCGGCGGTGGGCGCCGGGCTGTGGTGGCGAGGGAACTGACCAAGCGATTCGAGACGTTTCTCGACGGGACGCTCGAGGAGCTCGCCAGCCGGGCCGGCGGGAATCCGGACCAGCGCAAGGGGGAGCTCGTCATCCTTATTGAAGGAAACCGGGGGCCCGCCGGCGATGCTCAGACCAAGGAAGAGGAGCGCGTCCTAGGGGCTCTGGTCGCCGAGCTTCCAATGAAACAGGCGGCGGCGCTGGCCGCCCGTATCACGGGAGGGAAGAAGAACCGCCTCTATAAGCTCGCGCTGCAGTGGCAGGAAGAGGGCACCGCCGGCCCGGGCCCGTAGCGCGGGACCAGTGAGCATTGTCGAGCCGCGCGAGCTTCGCCCCGAATGGTGTAAACTCTGTAGTGGGAGTCGGCCGGACAGTCGCCCCTTCGCCGCTCAAGTGCGGCGGATGGGGAGGAAAGTCCGGGCTCCGCAGGGCAGGGTGCCAGGTAACCCCTGGGGGGCGCGAGCCCACGGAAAGTGCCACAGAAAACAGACCGCCTCAGCTCGCGGGCTTAGGGATGGAGATCCGTCCTTGGGCCGCGGCGGGCCGGCAAGGGTGAAAAGGTGCGGTAAGAGCGCACCGCGTCGGTGGCAACATCGGCGGCACGGTAAACCCCACCCGGAGCAAGACCAAATAGCGGAACACGCGGCCTTTGGGCCGCAACGTGCGGCCCGCACGGGTTCCCGGGTAGGTCGCTCGAGGTGCGCGGTGACGTGCATCCCAGATGAATGACTGTCCCCGACAGAACCCGGCTTACAGGCCGGCTCCCATTCCTCCCGTCGTTCCCCGCATCTTCGCGTCTCCGCTTTCGCTAATCTTTATAGGGTGCGCGAATTTAAGCTTGCATCTTGCTGAATCAAAAGTGGTTACTGTCGGGTTTCCGCTGGAGTGAAGAGGTCTGCTTAAGTCTCTGAGGGACAAAAGAAAACACAGATACATGCCTTGACGGGTGGGGTATTGTTGCCTACCATGGATGGAAAGTGGGGAGAAGTGGGGCAAAAGGGAATAACCACCGAGACGGGGGGCTGCATTGTTCCGGGGAGTCTCTATCCTCAATCTGGACGTCAAGGGCAGGCTTGCGATACCAGCGCGCTATCGCGACCGGCTTCAGTCCTGCTGTGCCTCCCGTCTTGTCGTGACCGTCGACAGCGACCGCTGTCTGTTGATTTATCCGGAGCCCAACTGGACCGAGATCGAGCGCAAGCTCGAGGGGTTGCCGTCGTTCAATCCGACGGCGAGAAAGTTGCAGCGGCTATACATCGGTCACGCCCACGACGTCGATATGGACGGTCAGGGCCGCGTCTTGCTGCCCCCGGAGCTCAGGCGCTTTGCGTCGCTCGATAAGCGGGTCGCCCTGGTCGGTCAGGGGAAGAAGTTCGAGCTTTGGGACGAAGAGTCCTGGAACGGCCGCTGTGAGGAGTGGCTGGACGAGGACGATCTCAAGGAGCTGGAATCGGCCCCGGATTTCGCGGCCCTGTCCATCTGAACCAGAAGAGGTTGATAACCGACGTGGCGCATACGCCGGTTTTGCTGGAGGAGAGCTTGGAGGCATTGGCCATCAAACCGGACGGGATCTATCTGGACGGCACCTTCGGCCGCGGAGGGCACGCGCGTGGGGTGCTGTCCCGGCTCGGTCCCGAGGGCCGTTTGGTGGCGCTCGACCGCGACCCCGAGGCGATCGCCATGGGCGAGGACTTGGCGCGCCGGGAGCCGCGTTTTTCGATCGAGCATGCCGCCTTCTCCCTTGTTGAGGACGTGGCGCGGCGGCACGGGATCTTCGGCGCGGCCAACGGGCTCTTGTTGGACCTGGGGGTTTCCTCGCCCCAACTCGATGCAGCGGAGCGCGGATTCAGCTTCATGGCGGACGGCCCGCTCGACATGCGTATGAACAGAGATGCCGGGGAAAGTGCTGACCGATGGTTGGCGCGGGCGTCCGAAGCGGAGATCGCCCGGGTCCTCCGCGACTACGGTGAGGAGCGTTACGCTGGCCGCATAGCCCGGGCCATCGTGCGGGCCCGCCGCGAGCGGCCGGTGCTGACCACGCGCCATCTGGCAGAGATCGTTGCCGGCGCAAGCCCCACGCGCGAGCCTGGCAAGCATCCGGCCACGCGAACCTTTCAGGCGTTCCGTATCCACATCAATCGCGAGCTCGAGGAGCTGCGGACCTGTCTGGCCTGCGTCTGCGGTCTCCTGGCCGCCGGCGGGCGGCTTGTCGTCATCAGTTTCCATTCCCTGGAGGACCGAATCGTCAAGCGCTTCATCCGCGAGAAGGCCCGCGGTGAACGGTTTCCGCTCGGCGTGCCGGTCAGGGCGCAGGAGAACCGAGGCCAGCTGCGGGCGGTGGGTAAGCCGGTTCGGCCATCGCCCGCCGAGGTGGCGGCGAATCCGCGGGCGCGCAGTGCCGTCATGCGGGTGGCGGAGCGGCTCTCGTGACAAGGCGCGATCTGTGGATCCTGCTGGTGCTGATCCTTGGGGTGGTCGCTTCCGGGGTCGGCGTCGTGTTTGCGAAGTACCTGAGTCGAACCGAGTTTATGGTGCTCCAGGGGCTGCGCGCGGAGCGCGATGCATTGGAAGTGCAGTGGGGGCGGCTGCGCCTGGAGGAGGCCGCACTGACCACCCAGCCGCGGGTTGAGGAGCGGGCGCGGCGTCTGCTCGGCATGCACCTGCCTCGGGGCGGAGATGTCCGGGTGATCGATGGAGGCGGCCATGACCGGTAGAGAGAGCCGGCGCAGGCGGGCCCAGCGCCTGAGCCTGGTGCCCAATTTTCGTCTTCGGCGGGCCGCGTTGGCCGGTTTGCTCGGCGCATCGCTCTTCGCGGTGATCTGGAGTGCCTTCGATCGCCAGATCCTTGAGACTGAATTCCTACAGAATGAAGGAGAGCGGCGCTATCTGCGGATTAAGGAGATCCCGGCCCGCCGCGGTATGATCCTCGACCGCAACGGCGAGCCGCTGGCCGTCAGCACCCCGGTCGCGACCGTGTGGGCGGACCCACGCAAACTGGTCGGCCGGTCGCAGGTGATTAGGGCGTTGGCCGAGGCCCTCGGGATTGAGTCGAAGGTTCTGCGGCAGCGTCTGGAAGAGAGAAGCACCCGTGCCTTTGTGTACCTCAAACGGCGTATCGGCCCGGAGCAGGCCCTCGCGGTCGAGCAGGTCGTCGAACGTCATGGGCTCACGGATGTCGGTATGGACACGGAGTATCGGCGTTTCTATCCCGGCGGCGAGGTCTTCGGCCATTTGACCGGTTTTACCAACGTGGATGATCGGGGGATAGAGGGCATCGAGCTCGCGTTCAACGCCTGGCTCGGTGCCGAAGCGGGCAAGCGGCGGGTGATCCAGGACGGCCGCAGCCGGCTGGTCTCCGAGGTGGAGCGAATCAGGCCGACACGTCACGGCAAGGATCTGACCCTGAGCCTGGACCGGCGCCTGCAGTTCCTGGCCTACCGGGAGCTCAAGCGCGCCGTGAAGAAACATCGAGCGCTCGCCGCCTCAGCGGTGGTGTTGGATGTCGCCAGCGGCGAGGTGCTGGCTATGGTCAACCAGCCATCGTACAACCCGAACGGCAAGCTCGGTGGCGAGAAGAGCGCCCGCCGCAATCGCGCGCTCACGGATGTGTTCGAGCCCGGGTCCACGGTGAAGCCCTTCGTCGTCGCTGCCGCGCTGGAGGCGTCCATCGTGGGGCCGTCGACCCCCATCGATACGAGTCCCGGCACGCTCAAGGTGGGTCGTAACCGGGTGAAGGACGTGCGCAACTACGGCCGCCTGGATACCACCGGGATCATCACCAAGTCCAGCAACGTCGGCGTCACCAAGCTTGCTCTGCGCATGGATCGGGCGGTGCTCTGGCAGCTCTACGACCGGCTCGGATTCGGACGTTCCGCCGAGAGCCGCTTCCCCGGCGAGGTGGCGGGACGCCTGCCCCATTATGGGGGCTGGTCGCGTTTCGAGCACGCGACCCTTGCCTTCGGTTACGGGCTCTCGGTGACCACGCTGCAGCTTGCTCAGGCTTATGCAGTGTTGGCGGCGGACGGCATCAAACGGCCCGTCAGCCTGCTTCAACGTGCCGAGCCGCCACCCGAGGAGCGGGTGCTGGGGGCGGACACTGCGCGCAAGGTCCGGGAGATGATGGAGACCGTCGTCTCCGAGAAGGGCACCGCCAAGCGGGCGGCCATCGAAGGCTATCGGGTTGCAGGTAAGACCGGTACGGCCAAGAAGGCGGTCAGAGGCGGCTACGCAGCCAGGCGCTACCAGGCCGTCTTCGCAGGGATGGCGCCCGTCTCGAAGCCCCGCTTCGTCATGGTCGTGATGGTCGACGAGCCGCGGGGCAAGCACTACTACGGCGGTCGGGTGGCCGCACCCGTGTTCGCCCGCGTGATGCAAGGTGCCCTGCGCCTCTATAATGTGCCGCCGGACGACCCTGGGGCGACCCTGCTGATGGCCGGCGTGGAGGATCTCCAATGATGCCTCTGCATCGCGCATCTCGCCCCTGGCTGCTCTCGGAGCTGCTCGCCGGGTTCTCCCACGGGGTGTCGGTGGCCGACGTCAGGGTCGGCCAGCTTACCCTCGACAGCCGGCGCGTGGAGCCAGGCGGGCTGTTCCTTGCCTGTGGCGGCGCCGACTTCCACGGCCTGGATTTCGCCGAGGATGCCTGTCGCCGAGGCGCCGCCGCCATCCTGGCCGAGCCGGATGAGCGCTGGGAGCCGTCGGCGATGGACGCGCTCTCGCGCCGCATCCGTCTCCCCGTGATCCCGGTTCCGGCGTTGAGCGCCAAGGTCAGCGCCCTGGCGGACCGCTTTTTCGATCATCCGAGTACTGCCTTGGAGGTAATCGGCGTTACAGGCACAAACGGCAAGACCAGCGTGACGCACTATCTGGCCCAGGCCCTGGCACCGGAGCTCGCCTGCGGCATCGTGGGCACCCTGGGGGTTGGGTTTCCCGGTGACCTGGCGCCGGGGACACACACGACGCCCGATCCGGTCACCCTGCAGGAAACGCTCGCGCTGCTGCGTGGCCGCGGTGCCCGGGCCGTCGCCATGGAGGTGTCTTCCCATGCCTTGGAGCAGGGACGGGCTGCCGCGGTGCGCTTCAGCTATGCGCTGTTCACCAACCTCAGCCGGGACCACCTGGACTATCACGGCGACATGGCCAGCTATGGGGCCGCCAAGCGGCGGTTGTTCCGCATGCCTCACCTGCGCTGGGCAATACTCAATCTCGACGATCCCTTGAGTCTGGAGATCCTGGACGAGCTGGCGCCGGGTGTCTCGGCGGCCTTCTTCAGCCTGCGACCCGACGCCGTCCCGCCGCCGCGTTGTGATCTCTGGATCCGCGCTCGGGAGGTGGAAGCGCTGCCCCGCGGCCTGCGTGTGTGTCTGGAGACAAACGCCGGATCGGGAGAGCTCACCGTCGGGCTTCTCGGTCGCTTCAACGCCGCCAACCTGATGGCCGTTCTCGCTGTGATGCTTTGCCGTGATCTCCCCCTGGAGCGCGCCTTGCGAGAGCTCACTGCGGTTCGGGGTGTGGCCGGACGGATGGAGCCCTTCGGCGGCGAAGGGCTGCCGCAGGTGGTCGTGGACTATGCACACACCCCGGATGCGCTGGAGCAGGCCCTGCTGAATCTGCGCGGTCATACGCGCGGCCGCCTCATTTGTGTCTTCGGCTGCGGCGGCGGGCGCGACCGGGGCAAGCGCCCGATGATGGGGGCCATCGCGGAACGCTTGAGCGACGAGGTGATCCTCACCGATGACAATCCGCGGCGGGAAGACGGCGAGCTGATCGTTCAAGAGATACTCGCCGGTATGCGCGAACCGGCCGCGGTGCGGGTGCAGCGGCAGCGGGCCCTGGCGATACGCCTGGCCATCGCCACCGCCGCCGAGCCGGACCTGGTCCTGGTGGCCGGTAAGGGCCACGAGACCATGCAGGACATGGGTGACCTGCGGGTCCATTTCAGCGACCGCGCCCAGGTCGTCCAGGCCTTGCAGGAACGGGGGAGGGCCGGGCGATGATGTGGACCCTGTCCCAGGCTGCCGCGCGTGTTGGGGGTCGTATCGAGGGCGCCGACCCGGCATTCGACTCCGTGGGCGCCGACAGCCGACGCAACTGCGTGGGCCAGCTCTTCGTCGCCCTAAAGGGGGAGCGTTTCGATGCGCACCAGTTCGTGGCCCAAGCGGCGGCGAGTGGCGCCGTCGCGGCCCTTGTCGATCACCTTGTGGATACCGACATTCCGCAATGGGTGGTGGAGGACACGCGCCTGGCCTTGGGCAGGCTCGCGGGCGCCTGGCGGGAGGAGCTCGGCGGGCGAGTGATCGCGGTTACAGGCAGCAATGGCAAGACCACCTGCAAGGAAATGATCGCAGCGGTGCTGAGCCGTGCCGGCGCGGTGCTTGCTACCCGGGGCAACCTCAATAACGACATCGGCATGCCGTTGACCTTGTTGGCCGCCCGCGGCGAGGACTTCCTGGTGCTCGAAATGGGTGCCAACCACCCTGGGGAGATCGCGTACCTCACGGACATCGCCCGTCCGAGCGTGGCCATCATCACCAACGCCGGCCGCGCCCATCTGGAGGGCTTCGGGAGTGTTGCAGGGGTGGCCCGGTCCAAAGGAGAGATTACACGGGGCCTGCTGCCCGACGGTACCCTGATTATCCCTTCCGATTCCCCTTTCACGGGCCTGTGGCGGGATCTGGCGGCAGGGCATCGGGTGCTGACCTGCGGGCTCGACGCAGGCGCAGACGTGCGCACTCCCGCAGACGGTGTGACGACCACCTGGGACGACCGGGGTTTTCGCACCTGCTTTGACGTTTCCTACGGTGAGGTCGACATGGCGCTTGAGCTACCGCTCGCGGGGATGCACAACGTGCGTAACGCCCTGCTGGCCGTGGCCGCGGCCTTTGCCCTGGGCATTGCGCCGGAGGCGGCGCAATCGGGGATCGGTGCGCTTGAGCCGGTAGCGGGGCGGCTTCAGCCAAGAGGCGCGAGCAACGGGGTACGCGTTATCGACGACAGCTACAACGCCAACCCCGATTCCCTGCAGGCCGCGATCGAGGTACTGACCGGATTGCCGGGGCGCCATTGGCTGGTACTCGGTGATCTCGCGGAGCTGGGACCCGACGCGGAGAGCCTGCACCGTGAGATGGGGGCGGCGGCCCGCACCGCCGGGGTCGATGCGCTCCACGCGGTGGGGGAGCTGAGCGCGGCGGCGGTCTCCGGTTTCGGCAAAGGAGGGCGCCACTTCGAACATCAGGAACAGCTCATCGCCGCGCTGCGCGAGCATCTGGGTCCCGGAGACCTGGTGCTGGTCAAGGGATCGCGGCGGGCGGCCATGGATCGGGTGGCGGACGCCCTGTGCGCGGGGGGGGGGGCCTGACATGTTGCTCTATCTGGCTGAATGGCTCGGTCAGTTCGACAGCGGATTCTACGTCGTTCGTTATTTGACCCTGCGGGCGATCCTGGGGGTGCTCACGGCGCTTGTCATCTCCTTCCTGGTGGGGCCGGCGATGATCCGCCGTCTCACCCGATACAAGATCGGTCAGACGGTGCGCGACGACGGGCCCCAGAGCCACCTCTCCAAGGCGGGAACACCGACCATGGGCGGGGCCCTGATGCTCGTGGCGATCGGTGCGAGTACCCTCTTGTGGGCCGACCTCTCGAACCGGTACGTGTGGCTGGTGCTGCTGGTCACCCTTGCGTTCGGCGCCATCGGATTGGTCGACGACTACAGGAAGCTGGTGCTCAAGGATGCCCGGGGACTTGCTGCCCGTTACAAATATCTGTGGCAGTCGGTCGCTGGGCTCGGCGCGGCCGTTTATCTCTACAGCGTCGCATCCACCCCCGCGGAGACCGCCCTGCTGATTCCCTATCTCAAGGACGTCTCGTTCCAGCTCGGACCCTGGTTCATCGCATTGACCTACTTCGTGATCGTGGGCTCCAGCAACGCAGTCAACCTCACGGATGGTCTCGACGGGCTCGCGGTGATGCCGACGGTATTGGTGTGTGGCGCCTTGGCCATCTTCGTCTACGCCGCGGGCCATGTGGACTTTGCGGATTATCTGAAGATCCCCTACATCCCAGGCATCGGCGAGGTGGTCGTATTCTGTGCCGCCCTGGTTGGAGCGGGTCTCGGCTTCCTCTGGTTCAACGCCTATCCGGCCCAGGTGTTCATGGGGGACGTCGGGGCACTGGCCCTGGGGGCGGCTCTCGGTGTCGTTGCCGCGGCGGCGCGCCAGGAGCTGGTGCTTTTGATCATGGGAGGGGTTTTCGTGGCCGAGACGCTGTCGGTCATGTTGCAGGTGGCCTCCTTCAAGCTGACCGGGCGCCGCATCTTTCGCATGGCGCCCCTGCACCACCATTTCGAGCTCCAGGGCTGGCCCGAGCCGCGTGTGATCGTCCGATTTTGGATTCTCACCGTGATTCTGGTCCTGGTGGGGCTGGCGAGTCTGAAGATCCGCTGAGACCAACCATGGGCATGGCGCAACCGACAGAGCAAGCGGCGGAACCCAAGACCCTGGTGGTGGGTCTGGGTAAGACCGGCCTGTCCTGCGCCCGCTACCTGCGTGCCCAGGGCCTGCCGGTGGCCGTGGTCGATTCACGTCCGAGTCCCCCGGGTCTGGGGCAGGCGCGTGAAGAGATTCCGGACGTCGCCCTGTTCGTCGGCGGGTTCGAGCCCCACGTCTTTGCGGCGGCCGAGCGGCTGGTTGTGAGCCCCGGTGTGCCCTTGGACGAGCCGCAGTTGGCCGCGGCGGCGGCGCGCGGTGTGCCGATCCTCGGTGACATCGAGCTTTTCGCCCGCGCGGCGCAGGCGCCGGTGGCGGCCATCACGGGCTCAAACGGGAAGAGTACGGTTACGACCCTGTTGGGCCAGATGGCGCGCCTGGCCGACATCCGGGTGGCCGTCGGCGGCAACCTGGGGGACCCTGCCCTGGACCTGCTCGCCGAGGGGGTGGAGCTCTACGTGTTGGAGCTGTCGAGCTTTCAGCTCGAATCCACCGAGACGCTGGAGCCGCAGGTCGCGACGGTACTCAACGTCTCGCCGGACCACATGGATCGCTATCCCGATCTGGCGGCCTACGCGGCCGCGAAGGCGCGGATCTTCAGGGGTGCGCGGACCGCCGTCCTGAACCGAGACGACCCGGTGGTTTGCGCCATGGCCCCAGGCGCGCACAGGGAGTGCGGATTCACCCTGGGCAACCCCACACTCGATGACGACTTCGGGCTCCGTGAGCAGGCCGGTGAAGTCTGGCTTGCCAGGGGCCGCAGTCCGCTGCTTGCGGCGCGGGAGCTCGCCGTGGCCGGCCGCCATAATCTGGCCAACGCGCTGGCCGCCCTGGCCATGGGAGAGGCGTGCGGATTGCCTCAAGATGCGATGATCGAGGCCTTGCGCACCTTCAAGGGCCTACCGCACCGCACCGCCCTTGTGGCGGAGAAGCGTGGCGTTCGCTGGTATGACGACTCCAAGGGTACCAACCCCGGCGCCACGGTTGCCGCGTTGGACGGATTGATCTCCCCGAGAGGGTCCACCCGGGCGGTGCTCATCGCGGGAGGAGACTGCAAGGGTGCGGACTTCAGCTCTCTGGTGGCCGCCGTGGAAAGGACGGCCCGGGCGGTGGTCCTGATCGGCCGGGACGCGCTCATGATCGAGCGGGTGCTCGCGGGGCGGGTGTCGCTGCTGCATGGGAAGGACATGGACGGAGCGGTGGCGCTCGCGGCCGAGGCCGCACAGCCGGGCGACTGCGTGCTGCTTTCCCCCGGGTGCGCGAGCTTCGACATGTTCGACAACTATGAGCACCGGGGCCGTGTTTTTGCGGCGGCGGTGGAGAGATTGCCGTCGTGAGCGCCGAGGCGCAACCCAACGGCAGGCAGCGGCGGCGCAGGGAGCGACCCATGGAGATCGATTGGGCGCTGCTGGCCTGCGTATTGTTCCTGGTCGGCTTCGGTTTCCTCATGGTGGCCTCCGCGTCCATGCCCATCGCCGACCGCATGTTCGACGCCCCGTTCCATTTCGTCATTCGTCACGCTTTGACGCTCGGCCTTGCGTTGGCCGCGGGAATCGCAGTTTACGCTGTACCTCTAGTCTGGTGGGAGAAGTCCGGTACGGTCCTTTTCTTCCTTGGGATTGCATTGCTGGTCCTGGTCCTGGTGCCGGGCGTGGGACGCACGGTCAACGGGGCTACCCGCTGGATCCCCCTCGGGCCGCTCAATCTGCAGAGCTCCGAGCTCATGAAGTTCTTCGCCGTCATCTATGTGTCGGGCTATCTGGTGCGCCGGCACGAGGAAGTGGCCACGCGCCTGTCCGGCTTCCTCAAACCCATGGCCCTCATGGTCGCGGCGAGCACGCTGATCATGGCCCAGCCCGATTTTGGAACCACGGCGGTGCTGTTGGCGACGGTGCTCGGAATGCTGTTCCTGGGTGGTGTTCAAGTGTTCCACTTCTCCGTCCTGATGGGGTTGGTGGCAGCGGCGCTCGGGACTCTGGTGGCCTTGGAGCCCTATCGGTTGCAGCGTGTCACTTCGTTCCTTGATCCCTTTGCCGATCCGTTCGACACCGGCTTTCAGCTCTCTCAGGCGCTCATTGCATTCGGCCGCGGCGAATGGTTTGGCGTGGGCCTCGGCAACGGCATCCAGAAGCAGTTTTTCCTGCCGGAGGCTCACACCGACTTCCTCATGGCGGTCATCGGTGAGGAGTTCGGGCTTTTCGGCACGCTGGTTGTGATCGCCGCCTTCGCCTTCATCGTGTTGCGGGCATTTCAGATCGGCGCCCGTGCAGAGCAGGCAGGCTGGTGCTTCGCCGCCTACGCGGCCCATGGTTTTGGTCTCGGCATCGGGATCCAGGCCCTGGTCAACATCGGGGTCAACGTGGGCCTGCTCCCCACCAAGGGACTCACCCTGCCCTTCATGAGCTACGGGAGCAACAGCCTGATCGTCGCCTGCATGGCGGCGGGCCTCTTGCTGCGCATCGATGCGGATCTGCGTCGAAGGACGGCGGAGACAGGACCCGTTGGAGGGATGCGATGGGCTCATGCGTAGCAGTCATGGCAGGCGGGACGGGGGGCCACGTCTTCCCGGCGTTGGCAGTGGCCAATCTGCTCAGAGACCAGGGCATGGAGGTGTTCTGGATCGGAACCCGGCGGGGTCTGGAGGCGCGCCTGGTGCCGGCGCAGGGCTTCTCCCTGGAGTGGATCAGTATCGAGGGTCTGCGCGGAAAAGGGGCCAAGCAGGTGCTGGCCGTACCCTGGCGCCTTCTTGTGGCGCTGCGTCAGGCGGCGGAGATCCTGCGCCGGCGCCGGCCGAGTCTGGTTCTCGGAATGGGGGGCTTCGCGTCCGGGCCCGGTGGGCTCATGGCCCGCGCGCTGGGCATGCCCCTTGTGATCCACGAGCAGAACCAGATCCCGGGGCTCACAAACAAGTGGCTGTCCCGGATCGCCGACCGGGTCTTCGAGGCGTTTCCCGGGAGCTTTCCCGCCTCGCGCGGGGCGGTGGCTTGCGGCAATCCCGTCCGGCCCGAGATTGCGCTGTTGCCCCCGCCGGTGGAGCGCCTTGTCGGGCGTACGGGTCCGCACAGGCTTCTTGTACTCGGCGGTTCCCTGGGGGCGAAGGTGTTGAATGAGACGGTGGCCTTTGCCGTGGCGACGCTGCCCTTTGAGCGGCGGCCGCAGATCCGCCATCAGGCGGGGGAGCGCACCCTGGAAGCGGCCCGTTCCGCCTACGAAGCGGCGGGAGTGACGGCCGAGGTGACGCCCTTTATCGCCGACATGGCCGCGGCCTACGGCTGGGCGGATCTGGTCGTGTGCCGGGCGGGCGCGCTGACGGTCTCGGAGCTCGCCGCAGCGGGGGTGGGCTCGGTGCTGGTGCCCTATCCCTACGCGGTGGACGATCACCAGACGGCCAATGCCCGTTATCTTGCGGACGTGGGCGCCGCCCGGCTGGTTCCGCAAACTGATCTCACGCCCGATTCTCTGGGCGCGATCCTGGCGGAATTGCTCGCCGATCCAAAACGGCTCGAGGCCATGGCGGAGGCTGCCCGCAATCGCGCCGAGCCGGAGGCGGCGGAGCGCATCGCTGCGGCCTGTTGGGAGGCGCGCAGGACATGAATAGGGATCATGGGCATAGTGCCAGCCGCATGGGGCGCATACGCCACCTGCACTTCATCGGAATCGGCGGCTCGGGCATGAGCGGCATCGCCGAGCTCATGGCCAACCTGGGGTACCGGGTCTCCGGTTCTGATCTGCGTGCGAGCGACACGACCCGGCGCCTGGAAGGTCTTGGAGTGACCCTGTATGTCGGGCACCGTGCGGAGCAGGCGCAGGGGGCGGACGCGGTGGTGGTCTCGAGCGCCATCGACGAGGCCAACCCTGAGATCCGCCACGCACGCGAGCAACGGATCCCTGTGGTGCGGCGGGCGGAGATGCTCGCCGAGCTCATGCGTTTTTATTATGGCGTGGCCGTAGCCGGTACGCACGGCAAGACGACGACGACCAGTCTGGTGGCCAGCGTGCTCGCAGAGGGGGGGCTGGACCCGACGTTCGTCATCGGCGGGCGGCTCAACAGCGCCGGCGCCAACGCCCGACTGGGCACCAGCCAATACCTGGTGGCGGAGGCGGACGAGAGCGATGCCTCTTTCCTTTATCTGCAGCCCATGCTGGCCGTGCTGACGAATATCGACGCCGATCACATGCGCACCTACGGCAACGACTTCAACCGGTTGCGCGGGACCTTCATGGAGTTCCTGCACCACCTCCCCTTCTACGGGCTGGCGGTGCTCTGCATCGACGATGACGAGGTGCGTTCCCTGCTGCCCCTGATCTCCCGGCCCGTGCGGACCTATGGCACGTGCCCGGAGGCCGACGTGCGTGCGGAGGACATCCGCCAGGAGGGCCTGCACATGCACTTCTCGGTACGTTTCCCGGGGCAGAAGGCGGCATTGCCGATGAAGCTCAATCTGCCGGGGCACCATAACGTGCTCAACGCCCTTTCCGCCATTACGGTTGCCCTGGAGCTGGGGGTGGACGAGGCGGCCATCGGTCGTGCCCTCGCGGGTTTTCAGGGCATCGGTCGGCGCTTCGTCGTGGAAGAGATCAGGGATGCGGCCGGCCGGCGGCTCGTGCTGGTCGACGACTATGGACACCATCCCCGCGAGGTGATGGCGACCTTGGATGCCGCTCGGCACGGCTGGCCCGGGCGACGGTTGGTGCTGGTCTTCCAGCCCCACCGCTACACCCGTACCCAGGAGCAGTTCGACGACTTCGTTCAGGTGCTCTCGAGCGCCGACGTGCTGGTTCTGTGCAACGTCTATGCGGCGGGCGAGGCGCCGATTCCGGGTGCCGACGGCCGCAGTCTGAGCCGGGCGATCCGCGCCCGCGGCGAGGTGGATCCGGTGTTCGTCCAGGACCTGCAGGATGTGCCGCGGGTGCTGGGCAATCTGGTGGGGGATGGCGATCTGGTGCTGACACTCGGGGCCGGGGACATTGGGGCCCTTGCGGCCAGGCTGCCCGATCTGATGCAAAAAGGGGGGAGTGAGGATGGAGGCGATGGTTAGGCGGCGTTTACACATGGGCTGTGGGGAGCCGCTTCGCGGCAACCTGCCGAGCCTGCGTTTGGGCGGTCTGCGTCCGGCGGGTCCGGTGACGGGGAAACGTCTGCCGGCGGCGCCCGGCGGGGTTCGGCGCAACCGATGAGTCGAAGGGATCCACAGGCCGGGACGCTGCGCGGCGAGCTGCGCTGGGACGAGCCCCTCGCCCGCCACACCAGTTGGCGGGTGGGGGGTCCGGCGCGGCGCTTTTACCGCCCGGCCGATGCGGCCGACGTGGGGGCCTTCCTCTCGACAGTGGATCCAAGCGAGCCCTTGCTCTGGCTGGGGCTGGGCAGCAACCTGCTTGTGAGCGATGCGGGTTTTGCGGGCACGGTGATTCAAACGCAGGGCTGTCTTGGTGCCCTGGAGCGGGTGGGGGATCGCGCAGTCCGCGCCGAGGCCGGTGTCTCCTGCGCGAAAGCGGCGCGTTTTGCAGCCAGGTTCGGGCTCACGGGGGTGGAGTTCCTGGCCGGAATCCCGGGCACCATGGGCGGGGCGCTGGCCATGAATGCGGGGGCTTACGGTGGCGAGACCTGGTCCCGGGTACGGCGGGTGCGGACCATTGACCGGGTCGGGGAGGTCCGGGAGCGGATGCCGGCGGAGTTCCGCATTGGTTACCGTCAGGTCCAGGGCGTTTCCGGGGAGTGGTTCCTGGACGTGGAGCTGGAGCTTGATGAGGGAGACGCCGCGGCTTGCCTGGAGCGCATCCGCGAGCTCCTGGAGCAGCGCGGTCGGGCGCAGCCTATCGGGCTGCCGAGCTGTGGGTCCGTGTTCCGTAACCCGCCCGGTGACCACGCCGCGCGGCTCATCGACGCGGCGGGACTCAAGGGGATGCGCTTGGGCGGCGCTCAGGTGTCTGAAAAGCATGCCAATTTCATCATCAACAGGGGCGATGCGAGTGCCCGGGACATCGCCCTGCTCATTGAGAAGGTGCAGGCGGAAGTGGAGCGTACGAGTGGCGTTCGGTTGATGCCCGAAGTGCGCCGGGTCGGGGGATGAGCTCATGAGGGCAGATGCGTCCAGGTTCGGCAAGGTGGCGTTGCTCCTCGGCGGCCAATCGGCCGAGCGCGAGATCTCCTTGAAGAGCGGCAACGCCGTCCTGGGAGCCCTTCAGCGGCAGGGCGTCGATGTGCATGCGCTCGATCCGGATGCGGCCACCCTGGAGCACTTGCGTACAGGCGGCTACGACCGGGTGTTCATCATGCTGCACGGTCGCGGTGGCGAGGACGGGCAGATCCAGGGTGCGTTGGAGAGCATCGGTCTGCACTACACCGGCTCTGGCGTTCTGGGCTCGGCCCTGGGGATGGACAAGTACCGCTGCAAGCTCGCCTGGCGGGGATGCGGATTGTCGACGGCGGATTTCGTCCTCCTGCGTGCGGAAACGGACCTGCCGTTGGCGGCGCAAGTGGGTTTCCCGCTCATGGTCAAACCTGCCCAGGAGGGATCCAGCATCGGGATGGCACGGGCCGACGATCCGGATCAGCTGGCGGCCGCATGGCGGGCGGCGGCGCAGTACGACGGTCTTGTCATCGCGGAACGTTGGATCACCGGAGCCGAATACACCTGCGCCATCCTGGGTCGCGAAGCCCTGCCGCTGATTCGTCTGGAGACCCCACGCGCATTCTATGACTACGAGGCCAAGTACGAGGCCGACAGCACCCGCTATCTCTGTCCCTGCGGTTTGTCCGAATCCGACGAACAGCGGCTGCAGGAGCTGTCCCTGGCCGCCTTCGATGCCGTCGGAGCCGGCGGTTGGGGACGGGTCGACTTCATGTTGGACGGCGAGGGCCAGCCTCAGTTGCTTGAGGTGAACACGGTGCCCGGTATGACCGACCACAGTCTTGTGCCCATGGCGGCCCGCGCGCGCGGTATCGATTTCGACGCCCTCGTGTGGCGGATCCTGGAGACCAGTCTTGAGCGGGACTGACGAAGCGGCTCGCAAGGGTTCGCGGCAAGTGGCGCCAAGCACCGCGCGGCGTTCGTTGCGCTGGCTCTCGACATTGGTGCTTCTGACATTGATGGTCGCGGCCGGCTACTTGTTGGTGCGCTGGGAACCCGAACAACTGCCGGTGCGGGTCGTGACGGTGGACGGAGAGCTGCGGCGATTGTCGCCAAAGCTGTTGCAGGAGACGGTGATCGGCCACCTCCACGGAGGGATCCTGACGCAGGACCTGGCCGAGCTCAAGACGGCCCTGGAAGCGTTGCCTTGGGTGCACTCGGCGAGCTTGCGGCGTCGCTGGCCGGATCGCCTGGCGCTTGTCGTCGAGGAGAACGTTCCGTTCTCCCGCTGGGGCGCAGACGGCCTGGCGACCGCCGATGGTGTGGTTTTTCGTCCTGAGGGCGAGGCCCTACCGCAAGGGCTGCCTCAGCTGTCCGGCGCGGACGAGCAGGCTGCTCTGGTGGTGAGCCGATACCAGGCGTGGGCACCGCGTTTCGCGGTGCTGGGGCTCGCGGTCGACGGTTTGAGCCTGGATTCCCGAGGTGCCTGGACGCTTCAGTGCGGGACGGGTTTCACCCTAGCGCTGGGCAAGTTTCAGATCGAAGAGCGCGTAAGCAGATTCCTCCGGGCCTATCCGTCGCTGGCGGCGGCGGGACGGCCGGGGACTGTCGATATGCGCTACAGCAATGGGCTCGCGGTCCGTTGGTCGGACACCGGGGGGGACCCCGCCGCGGGAGAAGAAGGTGTAAGAACCGGTACCCGGGCAAAAGGCCGGGACGGGTCACGGAATCGGAGTTGAACGGAATGTCGAGACGCGGCGAAAAGAACCTCCTGATCGGTCTGGATATCGGCACATCCAAGATTGCCGCCCTGGTCGGCGAGGAGAAAGACGATGATCAGATCGAGATCATCGGTATCGGCACGCACCCCTCCCGCGGGCTGAAGAAAGGTGTGGTGGTGGACATCGAGTCCACGGTGCAGTCCATCCAGCGGGCCGTGGAGGAGGCGGAGCTCATGGCGGGGTGCGAAATCCACTCCGTTCATGCAGGCATCGCGGGAAGCCATATCCGCAGCCTGAACTCCCACGGCATCACCGCCATCAAGGATCGGGAGGTGACCCAGGCGGACGTGGACCGGGTCATCGATGCGGCGCGCGCGGTGGCCATCCCAGCGGACCAGAAGATCCTCCACATCCTGCCGCAGGAGTTCATCATCGACGACCAGGAGGGTATCCGCGAGCCCATCGGCATGTGCGGGGTGCGGCTCGAGGCCCGGGTGCACATGGTCACGGGGGCGGTCAGTGCGGCCCAGAACATTGTCAAGTGCATTCGCCGCTGCGGCCTGGAGGTGGATGATCTGGTGCTCGAGCAGTTGAGCTCCAGCTATGCCGTACTCGGCGAGGACGAGAAAGAGCTCGGCGTATGCCTGGTGGACATCGGCGGCGGCACGACCGATCTGGCGGTTTTTACGGACGGTGCCATCCGTCACACCGCGGTGATCCCAATCGCCGGCGACCAGGTGACCAACGACATCGCCGTCGCCCTGCGGACCCCCACCCAGTATGCCGAGCAGATCAAGATCGATTACGCCTGTGCCCTGACTCAGCTCGCCCGCAGCGGCGAGACCATCGAAGTGCCGAGCATCGGCGAACGACCGGCGCGTCGCCTCTCCCGCCAGACCCTGGCGGAGGTGGTGGAGCCCCGTTACGAGGAGCTCTTGACGCTGCTCCAGACGGAGCTGCGGCGCAGTGGGTTCGAGGACCTCGTGGCGGGCGGCGTCGTAATGACCGGGGGAAGCTCCAAGATGGAGGGCCTCATCGAGCTGTCCGAGGAGGTTTTTCACATGCCGGTCCGCCTCGGTGTCCCCCAGTACGTGGCCGGTCTGGAGGAGGTCATGAGCAACCCGATCTACTCCACCGGCGTGGGGCTTCTGATGTATGCCCACCAGCACCGCTTCGCCCGCCGACCGGAGCTATCGCAATCGCGCGGTTTGAAAGCGGTCTGGGATCGCATGAAGAGCTGGTTCCAAGGGAATTTTTGATGGCTCTGACAGGCGTTTTCTCGGGACTCTCGAGAGACGGAAATTCCGAATACTTCGGAAGCCCTCGAATCAGCGGGGGGTTCCGAGTGACCGAGCAGTAACGAGCCGGGGGCCGCGGTGGCGGCCCACAAGCAGTCAATCCTGAAGGTGCAAACCGAGCGCAAGAGGAGATAAAGCTATGTTCGAGCTAATGGATACCCACAGCCAGAATGCGGTGATTAAGGTCATCGGTGTCGGCGGCGGCGGCGGGAATGCCGTCAATCACATGGTGGAGTCCTCCATTGAAGGGGTGGAGTTCATCTGCGCCAATACGGACGCCCAGGCGCTGAAGCACTCAACTGTCAAGACCATCCTCCAGCTGGGGGCGGGCATCACCAAGGGCCTCGGTGCCGGTGCGGATCCGGAGGTGGGCAAGCAGTCCGCCATCGAGGACCGCGAACGGATCGAGGATGCCCTGGAGGGCGCCGACATGGTCTTCATCACCGCCGGCATGGGCGGTGGCACGGGCACGGGCGCTGCCCCCGTGGTCGCCGAGGTGGCACGCGAGCTTGGCATCCTGACAGTGGCGGTGGTGACCAAGCCGTTCCCCTTCGAAGGGGGCAAGCGCATGAAGGTCGCCGCGTCCGGGATCGAGGAGCTCGCGCAGTACGTCGATTCCCTCATCACGATTCCCAACGAGAAGCTCTTGGCCGTACTTGGCAAGGAAATGAGCCTACTCAGCGCCTTCAAGTCGGCCAACGACGTGCTGCTGAACGCCACCCAGGGCATCGCCGAGTTGATCACCCGACCGGGCCTCATCAATGTGGATTTCGCGGATGTGAAGACCGTTATGTCGGAGATGGGCGTGGCCATGATGGGCACCGGCGCGTCGAGCGGAGAGAATCGCGCACGGGAAGCGGCGGAAGCGGCCATCAACAGCCCCTTGCTGGAAGACATCGATCTGGCCGGCGCGAAGGGTATCCTGGTGAACATCACCGCAGGCATGAGTCTGTCCATCGGCGAATTCGACGAGGTCGGTAACACGGTTCGAGACTTTGCCGACGACGATGCCACCGTTGTGGTTGGCACGGTGATTGATCCTGATCTGGACGATGAGCTACGCGTAACCGTGGTTGCGACCGGGCTTGGCGAAGGGCGTCGCGCCCAGGTCCAGAAGCCGGCCCAAGACACTTCGGCGATTCATCTAGTGGCCAATGAACGGGCCGAATCCGTGGTTCCGGATTACCGGGATATGGACCGCCCTGCGGTGTATCGCAAGGACCATGCAGCAGCGGCCCAGGCACAGGGGGAAGCAGTTTCCGAGACCGACCTGGATTACCTGGATATCCCTGCGTTCCTGCGCCGCCAGGCGGACTGATAGGATAAACCCGAAGGGAGGATCACGAAGAAAATCAAGAGATTTACTTGCAAAGGCGGTTCGTTCCTGATAAAAATGCGGGAAAACCCTAACCGGGGGTGCGTGGGGTTTCCGGCCTGAGTCGCTAACAACCGCGCAATCCCGAAAGGATACCACGAGTTTCTGGCCGGCGTGGAGCGGCCAGACTGCCCCTTCAGCTGCGTGCAGTTCGACCAGTCGAGTGGCGGGATCTTGGGGTAGTACCAGGATGCGACGGGAGGTACGAAGCGATGATCAGGCAGCGAACCCTGAAGAACGTGATCCGGGCGACCGGCGTCGGATTGCACACGGGCGACAAGATCTACTTGACGCTGCGTCCGGCCGCGCCCGACACGGGTATCGTGTTCCGCCGTGTGGATTTGCCACAACCGGTGGAGATCGAGGCCTGTCCGGCCAACGTCGGCGACACCCGTCTGTCAACGACCTTGGTAAAGGGCGATGTGCGCATTTCCACGGTGGAGCATTTGCTTTCCGCCTTCGCCGGCTTGGGCATAGACAACGCCTATGTAGACGTGAGCGCGCCGGAAGTGCCCATCATGGACGGTAGTGCCGGTCCGTTCGTGTTCTTGATCCAGTCCGCGGGGGTGGAGGAGCAGAGCCGGCCGAAGCGTTTCATCCGCATCAAGCGGCGGGTAAAGGTCGAGGACGCCGATAAATACGCCATCTTCGAGCCCTATGACGGATTCAAGGTGGAGTTCTCCATCGACTTCGACCACCCTGCGTTCGTCTCGCGTGCGCAGTCTGCAACCGTGGATTTCACCTCCACCTCGTTCGTCAAGGAGGTCAGTCGCGCGCGTACCTTCGGGTTCCTGCGGGACATCGAGGCCCTGCGCCAGCAGAACCTCGCCTTGGGCGGCAGTATGGACAATGCGGTCGTCGTGGATGACTACCGTGTCTTGAACGAGGAGGGGCTGCGCTACGAGGACGAGTTCGTCAAGCACAAGATCCTCGACGCCATCGGGGATCTCTATCTGCTCGGCCACACCCTGATCGGCGCCTTCCGCGGGCACAAGTCGGGCCATGCCCTCAACAACCGGGTTTTGCGCACGCTGATGGCGGACGAATCTGCGTGGGAGGAGGTAACCTTCGAGAACTCCGAGCCCCCCCCGATCTCCGATATGCAGCCCTTGGCCGCTTCCTAATCGCCGTCTCCGCCGGCTTTGGCTAGCCGGCGGAGCGCGGCCGCGATTTCCCCGTCCTCCATGCCCCCTGCTGCTTCCAGCAGGTGTTTCACCGTCCCTTCAGACAGCCTATGGGCGGGCTGTGCCGCCTCAGTCGCAGGGTTGGGATCGGCCTGCGGCTGGATGCGGACGCGACAGGTCGCGATCGACCCATACGCGTCGGCCAGGGCCCGCTGCAGCTCAGGGCCGAAGAAGCGCAGTCGGGACGCCCATACCGAGGAGCCCGTGACCAGCGTCAGCTTCCGCTCTTCAAGGGTCGCATGTAGGCAGTGGTCGTCGAGGGGCGGCGGCAGTACCCGGCGGATTGCCCGAAGCAATTTCGCGTTGCGCTCGATGCCCCGCAGAATGACCGCAACGGCGTCGTTCTGCTTCAGGAAGCGGCTGGCGTGTTGGATGGATTTTGGCATGACGAGGTACTGGGTTGTCCGTCAATGAGGATTTTCCGGCTTGGTCCGTGGCGGCGCATTCTGTTAGTATGAAAGAGATTTTGGTTGGCGGAACTCGCAATGACAATACTCTTCGCACAACAGTATGGGGCAAGACGCGGCGCGAGACGCTGCGTCGCAGTTGGATTTCTTGGCGTGGCCGCCATGGCGGCTGTTGCCGGTGGCGCAGGCTTCTGGTACGGACAGCTCCAGTCGCCCGAGCAGCAGGCGACGGGAGCGACGGTGGCCGAGCTGGAGTCGATGTTCGACCGGGAGCGCGCCGCGCTGGAGACGGCGAAGAAGGAATCCCTCTCCCATCTGGACGCGATTGCCAGTCGGGTCGGCGAGATGCAGGCGGAGATCCTGCGGCTCAACGCGTTGGGCGAGCGCTTGGTGCAGATGGCGGACCTGGATGCCGAGGAGTTCGATTTCGAGAATACCCCGCCTGTCGGCGGCCCCGACGAGGTCCTGGAGACCAAGGAAACAAGTCTGGCGGAGCTTGCCGGCGAGCTGACGCAGATGCTCGGCACCATCACGGATCGAAAGCGCAAGCTGACGGAGCTCGAGCGATCGATCATGGAGAAGGACCTCAAGAAGGAAGCCTCACCGTCGGGCTGGCCGGTGAGCTCCGGCTACATCACATCGAAGTACGGGTACCGCAAGCACCCGATCCGCAAGAGAACGCATTTTCACAGCGGTGTCGATTTCGCCGGCAAGCGTGGAACGCCCGTGGTCGCTGTGGCGGACGGCCTGGTTGTCTACAGCGGCCGAAAGAACGGATACGGGCGGATGGTGGAAGTTCGGCACATGGACGGTCTAATCACGCGCTACGCGCACAACCAGAAGAACCTGGTCAAGGAGGGTGAGCTCGTCGAGCAGGGCCAGACCATTGCCAAGCTCGGCTCCAGCGGCCGGTCCACCGGACCGCATGTGCACTTCGAGGTGCTCAAGGACGGCAAGGCCGTCAACCCCATGAAGTACGTCGGCACCAAAAAGCCGGAAAAACGGGGCTGAGGTCTTCGGTCCCGCGGCGGTTGCTCTGGGCCGACCCTCTTCCGACGGCGGCGTCGGCCGCGTGAAAACGGCCAGGCTTCGGCTTCTTCCACATCCAGCGCCTTTTCGGGCGCTCGTCGGGGAAGAGGCTAAATCCCGGTAACGGGCAATCTGTTGAGCCGATCGACGGTTCTTAGGGCGAGCGGCGTTCCTCGCGCTCGGTCCGGGCCGTCCCCGTCAGGCATTCTCGCCGGTTTTCGCGCCCTCTTCCCCGATCAGCCTCCGGCGAGATCGTCGCTCGGTGGTTGTTCCGTCCTTGACCACCGACTGCGTCTGCCCCGATTTTCGGGTATCATTCCGCTATTTTTCCCCTTTCGGCGATCCCCCTTCATGGTCAACAACCTGCTCAAGAAAATCTTCGGCAGCCGCAATGAGCGGCTTGTCAAGCGGATGTCGAAGAAGGTCTCCGACATAAACGCGTTCGAGCCCGAGATCCAGCAGCTTTCTGACGAGGCGCTGCAGGCGAAAACCCAGGCGTTTCGCGAACGTATCGATCAGGGGGCGTCCCTCGAAGACCTCATGCCCGAGGTCTTTGCCGTGGTGCGGGAGGCCGGCCGCCGAGTGCTCGGCATGCGCCACTTCGATGTCCAGCTCATCGGGGGCATGGTGCTGCACGACGGGAAGATCGCCGAGATGCGCACCGGCGAGGGCAAGACCCTGGTGGCGACTCTTGCGGCCTATCTCAATGCCCTTCCCGGCAAGGGCGTGCATGTCATTACCGTGAACGACTACCTGGCTCGGCGCGACGCCGAGTGGATGGGCAAGATCTATCACTTTCTCGGCCTATCCGTGGGCGTCATCAACTCCTCGGGCGGCATGGGGCCGGACGCGACCTCCTATCTCTACGACCCGGACTACGAGCCGCCGGCGGGGCAGGACTACCGGCACATGCGTCCCTGTACCCGTAGGGACACCTATGCGGCGGACATCACCTACGGCACCAACAACGAGTTCGGCTTCGACTACCTGCGCGACAACATGGCCTTCGTGGCCGAGCAGCGGGCGCAGCGCGATCCCTTTTACGCCATCGTGGACGAGGTGGACTCCATCCTGATCGACGAGGCGCGCACGCCGCTCATCATCTCCGGCCCCTCCGAGGGGAGCACCGATCTCTACACGCAGATCGACCAGATCATTCCGCGTCTCACCCGCCAGGCCCCCATCACGAATGAAGAGGGGCAGCCGGACTTCGGCCCCGGGGATTTCTCGGTCGACGAGAAGGCGCGCCAGGTGTACCTGAGTGAGGATGGGCACCAACAAGTGGAGGAGATGCTGGGGGAGCTTGGCCTGCTCGCTGAAGGCGAGAGCCTCTACGATCCATCCAACATCGTGCTTATGCACCACGTCTATGCCGCTCTGCGCGCCCATGCCCTGTTCCAGAAGAACGTGGACTACATTGTGCGGGAGGGGCAGATCATCATCGTCGACGAGTTTACGGGCCGTACCATGCCGGGTCGGCGTTGGTCCGAGGGTTTGCACCAGGCGGTCGAGGCAAAGGAACGGGTGCCGATCCAGCAGGAGAATCAGACCCTGGCCTCGATCACCTTCCAGAACCTGTTCCGCCTTTACCCTAAGCTCGCGGGCATGACCGGTACCGCCGACACCGAGGCCTTCGAGTTCCAACAGATCTATCGCCTCGAGGTGGTGGTGATCCCCACGAACGTGCCCATGATTCGTGATGACAGGGGGGACCACGTCTACCTCACCCAAAAGGAGAAGTACCAGGCCATCGTCGACGACATCAAGGACTGTGTGCAGCGGGGCCAGCCGGCTCTCGTGGGCACCGCCTCCATCGAGACCTCTGAGCTGATTTCCGGTCTGCTGAACCAGGAGAAGATTCCCCACGAGGTGCTCAATGCCAAGCAGCACGAGCGCGAGGCGGGAATCGTCGCCCAGGCGGGACAGCCGGGTGCGGTCACCATTGCGACCAACATGGCCGGCCGCGGCACCGACATCGTCCTCGGGGGCAATCTGGAGGCGGAGCTCGAGGAGCGTAACGATCCCGCCGCCGAGGAGCCCATCCGCGAAGAGTGGAAGCAGCGCCACGCGCAGGTCATTGGCGCCGGCGGTCTCCACGTTGTGGGCACGGAGCGCCACGAGTCCCGGCGCATCGACAACCAGCTCCGTGGCCGCTCCGGGCGCCAGGGCGACCCCGGATCCAGCCGTTTCTACCTGTCGCTGGAAGACAATCTGATGCGCATCTTCGCCTCGGACCGGGTCGGGAATCTCATGCAGAAGCTCGGCATGGAGGAGGGCGAGGCCATCGAGCACCCTTGGGTGACCAAGGCCATCGAGAACGCCCAGCGTAAGGTCGAGGGGCGGAACTTCGACATCCGCAAGCAGCTGCTTGAATATGACGACGTGGCGAACGACCAACGTAAGGTCATTTACCAACAGCGTCGCGAGCTGATGGATGCGACTGATGTTTCCGACACCGTAGAGGTCATGCGCGAGGACGTGCTCAACCGCGTCATCGACGGCTTCATCCCGCCCCAGAGTCTCGAAGAGCAGTGGGACCTGCCCGGGCTCGAAGCGGCCGCGGCGGATGACTTCGGCGGTGAGTGGCCGATCCGGAAATGGCTGGACGAGGATCACTCGCTGCATGAGGAGACCCTGCGCGGGCGCATCGGCAGCGTGGTCGCCGAGCGCTATGGGGACAAGGAGAAGGTGGTGGGTCCGGACGTCATGCGTCAACTCGAGAAGGGGATCATGCTGCAGACCCTCGACACCCAGTGGAAGGAGCACCTGGCGGCGATGGACTACCTCCGCCAGGGTATCCACCTGCGTGGCTACGCCCAGAAGAATCCCAAGCAGGAGTTCAAGCGCGAGGCCTTCGATATGTTCAGTGCCATGCTGGACAGTATCAAGCAGGAAGTGGTGACCACCCTGTCGAGGTTACAGCTGCAGACCTCGGGCGATGTGGCTCCCGCTGGTCCGGCCGTTCCGTCGGAAAGGGAGTTCGAGTTCAAGCACGAGGAGTTTCGCGGCTTGGACGCGGAGCCCGAGGAGCAGCCCGCCGAGGCTGCAGCCGCGCATGCAGGCGCCGAGCGTCATCAGCCTTACGTCCGGGAGCAGCGCAAGATCGGACGCAACGAGCCTTGCCCCTGCGGTTCCGGGAAGAAGTACAAGCACTGCTGCGGCCGGGCGAGCTGAAGTCAGGGTCCAAGCGCCCCTGTGTGCCGCAGCCGATGGCTATTTTCGCCGGCGCCGGAAGGGGCAGTCTATAAACTGGATTTCAGATGACCGATTACGCCATTCCCTATCAGCCGGTCCCGGGGGTGCGTCTCGGAACCGCCGCGGCCGGTATTCGCTACCAGGGCCGGGAGGACCTCGCGCTGCTGGAGCTGCCCCCGGACGGGCGCTGCGCCGCAGTCTTCACCCGCAACGCCTTCTGCGCCGCCCCGGTGGTGGTGGCACGGCGCCACCTAGCAGCCACCGCGCCCCGCTACCTGCTCGTCAACTCGGGCAATGCCAACGCCGGCACGGGGGAGCGGGGGCTGGCGGATGCCCAAGCGAGCTGCGCCGCTCTGGCCGGTTTGGCTGGCTGCCGCGTCGATCAGGTGCTGCCCTTCTCGACGGGCGTCATCGGGGAGCCTCTGCCCGTCGACAGACTCGCGGCGGCCCTTCCTGCGGCCTTCGAGCGGCTGCGGGAGACCGCCTGGCCGGAGGCGGCGCGAGCGATCATGACCACGGACAAGGTCCCGAAGCTCGCGGCGCGTCGATTCGAGGTCGCGGGCCGCACCGCCGTCGTCTCGGGCATGGCCAAAGGCGCCGGTATGATCCGCCCGGACATGGCGACGATGCTGGCGTTTCTCGCCACCGACGTGGCTGTGGCCCCGGATCTACTGCAGCGTAGCCTCCAGGAGGCAGTCGACGTCTCCTTCAACAGCATAACCGTCGACGGCGACACCTCCACAAACGATGCCTGCGTCCTCGCTGCCGCAGGGACCCTCGGAAACGAGCCGATTGACGATCCGGAGTCTTCCGATTTTCAGTCCTTCTGCGGGGCGATAACAGCGGCCTGTCGCGAGCTGGCCGCCGCGATCGTGCGCGATGGGGAGGGTGCCACCAAGCTCGTGACCGTGCTTGTGGAGGAGGCCCGGGAAGCCGTGGAGGCCCGTCGCGTGGCGGACACGATTGCTCACTCGCCCCTGGTCAAGACGGCCCTGTTCGCGTCAGACCCCAACTGGGGGCGCATCCTGGCCGCAGTAGGGCGGGCGGGCGTGGAGGGGCTGGACATCGACGGCGTCCGCCTCTGGCTGGGTGATACGCGCATCGTCAGCAACGGCGGACGGGACCCGGATTACACCGAGCAGGCGGGGCATGCAGCGATGGCCGAAAAGGACGTGACGATCCGTGTTGCCCTCGGCAGGGGGGATGCCGTTGCGAAGGTCCTCACATGCGACCTCTCCTACGAGTACGTCCGTATCAACGCGGAGTATCGAACCTGATCCAGGTCGCGGCCGGGGCCATCGAGGATGGCGAGGGCTGCATCCTGATCGCGAGGCGGCCGGACCACGTCCACCAGGGCGGGTTGTGGGAGTTCCCCGGCGGCAAGCTGGAGCCAGGTGAGAGTCCTGAGCAGGGACTGACGCGGGAGCTCGCCGAAGAGCTTGGCATCCGGGTGCTGGGGTCGCGCCCCCTGATCCGCGTTCATCATGATTACGGAGACCGGCGGGTGCTGCTGGACGTGCGCCGTGTGGAGTCCTTTGCCGGCGAGCCCCACGGACGCGAAGGTCAATCCCTGGCGTGGCAACACCCGGACGCAATGAATCCGACTGCCTTTCCGGCGGCGGACCGCCCCATCATCACGGCGTTGCGTCTGCCCAACCTCTACCTGATCACCGGCCCCGATCCACGACAGCCGGATTCTTTTCTTTTTTGCCTGAACAGGGCGCTGGAAGGTGGCGTTCGCCTAGTGCAGCTGCGAGCGCACGGCCTGTCCGATGCGGATTACGGACGCCTCGCCCGGCGCGCCTTCGATCTGTGCGAGGGCCTGGGGGCCCGCTTGATGCTCAACGCGCCCCCAGCGAAAGCCCGCGAGCTACCCTGCCACGGGCTGCACCTCAGCGGCCGCCGAATGTGGGCCCTTGGCGAGCGGCCGCAGGCGGACGGCCTGTGGATCGGGGCCTCCTGCCACAATCGGCAGGATCTGGAACAGGCCGGACGCCTGGGGTTGGATTACGCCCTGCTGTCCCCGGTCAAGCCCACCAGGAGTCATCCGGGGGCAAGACCTCTGGGGTGGGAAGGTTTCGCCGTCCTGGCGGAGGAGGCCGTGCTTCCCGTCTTTGCGCTGGGTGGCCTGGGTCCGGCAGACGTCGAGACGGCGATTGACCAGGGCGCTCAAGGGGTCGCTGCCATCCGGGGACTATGGCCCTCCTCGGGGCAGCGCGGCGACTCTCTGCTGGACTAGGGAAGCGTACACCGAAAGCTCCTTGCGCGAGTCTGTTTTTTGCGTTCGAAGCTGCGGGTCAGTGATGATCCGGCGCTTGGTCCTGTTCCGGCGGCTCGTATCCTTCTTCGGCCCGCTCCGAGATGCGATGGCGCTCGTCGAGCCATTCGCCCAGGTCGATCAGACGACAGCGTTCGCTGCAGAAGGGCCGCCACGTCGATTCAGGCGTCCAGGGTACGGACTTGCCGCAAGTGGGGCAGGAAACGGTTTTGCTCATGGGCCGTCGGTGCGCAGAAAAGTGCTCAGAATACGCAGCAGGTGAGCGTGAAATCGACGTCTTCGCGACACTGAACAGGCCGCTTTGCGTCGGCGGCAATCATGAACCGGATACTGAAGCGGTTCTTGTGGCCGCTGATCTCAGGGAACAAGGGCTGGACTCCGTTCGGAGCCACGCGTAACAACTGGGCGGGCGCCCGAGAGTCCAGCGCCTCCTGGAAAAAGCCGCTGATTGCCTTCACCTTGCGGGGCGTGGCGCTGCTGCGGGCTAGGGAGAGCACGAGACCGATCGCACTGCTGACGGGGTGCAGACCACGCATCCACTCACTCAGCTGCTGTTGGCGCGCCGCCGTCGGTTGGGTCAGCCAGAAATGATACTGCGGCAGGTCGAAGCTGCAGGTGCCTCCGGGGATGCTACTGCGCTGGGCAACGCTCTTGAGGAACCCGTCCTCGCGGACCTGTTGCCCGATCTGTCCGGTCAGGGCGTGCAGAACGGATGCGGCGCCCTGCAAGTCGTCCAACACTTGGCCGAGGGTGTCCAGGTCAACGCCCGGCTGGCGCCGAATCCGGTTCAGCGCCGTGGCGTTGCGGTCGAGCTCCTTCAAGATCTCGGTCTTGATGTCCGCTCGCGTCGTGATGGAGACGATATCCAGGAGCCCCTCCACCGCAGCGCGGCTTGACCAGAGGTCGTCCAGGGGCAGGAAATGATCAACCTTCTTGAACAGGTACTCGAGTCGCAGGAAGGTGCGGACCCTTTCGTTCAGTGGGTGTTCGAACGTGAGCTGATTGGACACGGGGACTTCCCTGGGGTTTTGAGGCTTGGCGCATCGCCTCTTCCGATTCTCCGGAAAACTCCGCGACGGGTAAAGGGGGAGTCGCAACAGCGTGCCTCCCCAGGGACCCGAGCGCTACCCGCCGGCAGGCATTCGCCGCTCGAAATGAGCTCCCGTGTGACCGCCAAGAGCGCGGCGGCTCCTCAATCCGCGAGCCGGTCGCGGTGATCTCGTTGTACCCGGCCCGTTCATCGTCCATCCTTGAAGAGAGGGTTGGAGCCAGTGAACGACAATATTTCGTGCAACGACGGTGAGAGGGGGTGCGATGAACAAGGCGAGCAAGGACTACCGGAGTCTTCTGGCAACGGTCGATCTCGGGGAGATGACCGAAGGGATAGTGGCTAAGGCCGTTGATCTCGGCGCACGTTGCGAGGCCGGTGTGGACCTCGCCAACGTCTTGGAAGGGATGCCGGTCTTTCTCTACCACGCGGTGTCTTCCGACGAGTTGGATGCGATCTTGGAGAAGAGCAGCCGCTGGAGCCGCGAGCGCCTCGATGAGCTGAAGGGTCGGATTCCGGGCATCCGCTCGCTCCACACGGCCAGTGGTGTCCTGGCCGAGGAGGTTCGGGAGCTCGCGCAACGGATTGGGGCGGATCTGCTCGTTGTCGGCGCCCACGACCGACGGGGAATGGCGGTGTTGTTTCGCGACCGTTCCGACGAGATCCTCCACAGGGCCGCCTGCGACGTTTTAGTCGTCAAACGTGGAGATGCTTCGGGCTCCGCGGAAACCCTGGCTTCCTATCGGCACCTGGTCGCTGCAGTCGACCTGGACGGCGGTGGTGCGTCTGTTCTGGAGCGGGCGGCGCGTATGGCGGAGCTCTACAGGGCGGAGCTCACGCTGGTACACGTCATCGATCACTTCCCGGTGGATCGTTCCAATCAGGTCATCGGGCCGGAGGATAGGGATCCGTTTGACTATGCGCGCAAGGAGGCGGAACAGGGTCTGGGGGCCTTGGCGGATGAGGCAGGGGTCGGCGACTGTCGTCGAGAGGTGCTGGTGAGCGACAGTACTGCGAGCCGCGAGGTTCCGGCGTTCGCGACTGCGAACGGCGCGGACCTGATCGTCATCGGCTCCCATGGTCGTCACGGGCTGGGGCGGCTACTCGGCTCCACCGCCGACGGCATCTTGCACCGCGCCGCCTGTGACCTGTTGGTGGTGCGCACCCAGGCCGAGACGTGAAAGGACAGGCGGAGCGCCCTCCATGCCGGAAACCCTGAAGCTGCGTCGGGTCGCCATCGACACCTACCGCGAGAATGTGGCCTATCTGCACAGGGATTGCAGTCACTATCGCAGCGAGGGTTTCCAGGCGTTGAGCAAGGTCGAGATACTGGTGGAAGGCGGGCCCATGCCCGTGCTCACCGTGCTCAACGTGGTGGATGACACGGCCATCACCGCCCCGCACGAGCTGGGGCTCTCGGAGCAGGCGTTCGCCCAGCTAGGAGTCCCGGAGGGCACGCCCGTCCTGGTCGCCCAGGCGCAACCGCCGGGTTCCCTCGGGGCGGTGCACCGCAAGATACGCGGTGAGCGTTTGGACCAGCGGGAATACCGCGACATCGCCCGTGACATCGTCAACAACCGCTATTCGAAGATCGAGATGTCCGCCTTTATCGTCGCCTGCGCCCAAGCCGGCATGGAGCGCGAGGAGGTGCTCTACCTGACCCAGGCCATGGTGGAGAGCGGCGAGCGCCTGGATTGGGGCGAGGATCTCGTCGCGGACAAGCACTGCATCGGCGGCATCCCGGGCAACCGCACGACGATGATCGTCATGCCCATCGTCGCCGCGCACGGCATGTTGATCCCCAAGACCTCGAGTCGCGCCATCACCTCTCCTGCGGGAACCGCCGATACCATGGAAGTGCTGGCCCGGGTCGAGCTCGAACCAGAGCGGCTACGAGAGATCGTGCGCCGGGAGCGCGGCTGCCTGGCTTGGGGCGGGACCGCTCGTCTCGCCCCGGCCGACGACGTGCTGATCGCCGTGGAGCGGCCGCTGTCCCTGGACTCTCCCGGCCAGCTGGTGGCCTCCATCCTGGCGAAGAAGGTGGCTGCCGGGTCCACCCATCTGTTGGTGGACATCCCCGTGGGGCCGACCGCCAAGGTTCGGCACCGGCGCGAGGCTCTGCGCCTGCGCAAGCTGTTCGAGTACGTGGGAGACAGCCTGGGGATGCATCTGGAGGTACTCCTCACAGACGGCAGCCAACCCATCGGGCGGGGCATCGGTCCGATCTTGGAGGCCCGCGACGTCCTGCGCGTATTGCGCAAGGATCCCGAGGCCCCCGCGGACCTGCGTGAGAAGGCGCTGCTGCTCGCCGGACACATCCTGGAGTTTGATCCCGAGGTGCGCGGCGGCAGCGGCCAGGAGCTGGCGCGCGAGATACTCGATTCGGGGCGTGCGGCCTCCAAGTTGGACGCGATCGTCGAGGCGCAGGGCCGCAATCCAGAGCCCGGCGCTCTGGGACGCCTGCGCCATGAAGTGCCGGCGCCGGTGGACGGCCTGGTAACGGCCGTCGACAATTTTCAGATTGCCCGCGTTGCTCGGCTCGCAGGTGCCCCGATGGACCAGGGGGCCGGGGTGGAGCTGTTCAAGAAGCTCGGCGACTCCGTCCAACAGGGAGAGGCCCTTTACGCCATCTATGCGGAATTTCCCGCTGATTTCCGCTTCGCCCGTGCAATGGCAGGCCAGGACTCCGGTTACGCGATCGGGGAACCGCTTCCCTGAGGTCCGGGCCTGCGGATAGCGCGCTGGATATCCGGCCGAAGGCGAAGCCGTACGGTATTGGCAGCCCCGCTGCCCATGAAGTGGTTCAAAATGAACATCGGTCGAAAGCACGTTGCCTGGGCCGGCCTGCTGCTCGGCCCGGCCCTTGCTCTGGCTGCGGCGGCGCTGTTGCCCGAAGCGACCGGCCGAGACCAGACGGGATTGACCCCCGCAGGGCTTGCCACGGCCGCGGTGGCGATCTGGATGGCCACCTGGTGGCTGACTGAGGCGGTGCCGATTGCCGCCACCGCGCTGCTCCCCGTGGTGCTCTTCCCTCTGCTTGGCATCGCGGATATCAAGGTCAGCGCCGCGCCTTACGCGAACCCCCTGATCTTCCTCTTCCTCGGCGGTTTCCTATTGGGACTCGGCATCCAGCGCTTCGGCCTACACCGTCGCATCGCGTTGCACGTGCTGCTGCGGGTCGGGCCGAGCCCGCGGGCCCTGATCGCGGGATTCATGTTGACTGCGGCGCTGCTGAGCATGTGGATCTCCAATTCCGCCACGGCCGTCATGATGCTGCCGATCGGCGCGAGTGTCCTGAAACTCCTCGAGGACCACCGGTCGAAAGGGCAGGGTGCGTCGTGCACGCCCGCGCAGATGCGGGCGTTCGGGACGGCGTTGGTGCTGGGCATCGCCTATGCCTGCTCGATCGGTGGAACGGGAACACTGGTCGGTACCCCCCCGAACCTGGTGCTGGCCGCGTTCGTCAAGGAACACTACGGCTCGGACGTGAGCATGGTGGGTTGGTTGGGTATCGGATTACCCCTGATCGCCGTGCTCCTGCCTATAACCTGGTGGTATCTGACCCGGGTCGCCTTTCGGGTGCCGGCGACACCCTTTCCGTGCGGGCGTGCCGTGCTGGAGTCCGAGCTAGCCAGCCTTGGTACCATGAGTCGAGGCGAGCGGGTGACACTGGTTGTCTTCGCGCTCACGGCCCTCGCTTGGCTGGTGCGTCCGCAGCTCGTCAGCTGGACCGGCATCGGAGGGATCACCGACGCGGGCATTGCCATGTGCGGGGCATTGAGCCTGTTCGTGATTCCCGTCGGCTGGAAGGCGCGTCGCTTCGCCATGGATTGGGAGACGGCCAAGCAGGCGCCCTGGGAGATCCTGATACTCTTCGGTGGGGGACTCAGCCTGGCGGCGGCCATCGATGCCAACGCCGTGGACTCCTTCATTGCGTCCGGATTCGCAGGACTTGGCGGGGTTCCGTCATGGGTCCTGGTCCTCGCGATCGCCTCCGTTGTCGTGTTCCTCACCGAGATCACGAGCAACACCGCCGTGACGACGACCCTCATGCCCGTGTTGGCGGCAACCGCGATCGCGACCAATTCTCCACCGGGTATGCTGTTGACGGCGGCTGCGCTGGCGGCCAGTTGTGCCTTCATGCTGCCAGTCGCAACCCCTCCGAACGCGATCGTTTTTTCGTCGGGCTACGTCACGATTCCTCAGATGGCCAGGGCGGGCCTGGGGCTGAACATTCTCGCGATCCTGGTAGTGACGATTGTGGTCTCTTTGGGTTCCCGGCTGGTCCTGACCTAGTGCAGGCGGGCCTAACACTCCGTAAAAAGTTAGTGAGAGTCTCACGCGAAGCCGCGAAGGGCGCGAAGAGAATCTACTGGCATGATGACTGTTAGAGAAACTTAGGCGCTGCTGTACTAGTACTCCGACAGGGAGGTTTTGATGGACTCAGCAAGGCGAGAAGCGGTCAGCTGCTAGGCGCGCGGGCGCAGGACTAGCCGTAGCTAATTCAAGCTCGCGCAACAACGCAGATGGCCGCTTCTCGCCTTGCCCGAAGGGATCGTCCCAAACGCACCAATGCGGCGTTGCAGTCCTTGGAAAGGGAATAACCATTCCCTGCGGGCTGCGCCTTGCCTTGGCGCGTTTGGGACGCTCTGATTCCCATCAAAACCTCCCTGTCGGAGTACTAGCCCTCCCCCAACGCCATCCAATGAGCGGCTCGGCCACAGGGATGAGGGTGGTCATATCCGCCCTGTTGCCCGGCCGCGGCTTATAGAACACCGGTTGCCCGGGCTAGCCGAAGACCGCCCCGACTCCGACTGCCGCCGATTCCTGCCGGATGCTACAATCCCAACATTTCTCTGGTTGAGAGGAGACCTATGGCCGGTCACAGCAAGTGGGCCAACATCAAGCACCGCAAGGCCGCCCAGGACAAGAAGCGCGGCAAGGTCTGGACCAAGCTCATCCGTGAGGTCACGGTCGCGGCGCGTGAGGGCGGCGGGGACGCCAACGCCAATCCGCGGTTGCGTCTGGCGATGGACAAGGCCTTCGGCGCGAACATGCCCAGGGACACGGTGGACCGTGCCATCAAACGCGGCGCCGGCGGCGGCGAGGGGGAGAGCTACGAGGAGATCCGCTACGAGGGCTACGGTCCCGGCGGCACCGCCGTGATGGTGGACTGCATGACGGACAACCGAAACCGCACTGCGGCGGAGGTCCGCCACGCCTTCACCAAGCACGGCGGCAACCTGGGGACGGACGGGTCGGTGGCCTATCTGTTCATCAAGCAGGGAGTGGTCAGCTTCCAGCCGGGTACCGATGAAGACGCCGTGATGGAGGCTGCCCTGGAGGCGGGCGCCGACGATGTGGTCACCAACGATGACGGGTCGATCGATGTGATCATCACACCGGAGGACTTCAATGCCGTCAAGGACGCGCTGACCGAGGCGGGTCTCGACACCGAGGCGGCCGAGGTGACCTACAATGCCTCGACTCAGGCGGAGCTCGACGCCGAGACCGCGGAGAAGCTGCTCAAGCTGGTGGACTCGCTGGAGGACCTGGACGACGTCCAGGACGTCTACTCCAACGCCGACATTTCAGACGAAATCCTGGCGGCGATCGACGGGTGAGATCCCGTTGAAGCCGCTATCCATCCACGGTGCACAATAGCCCGCAACTCCGTCATCGCATCCTCGGCATCGATCCCGGTTCCCGCAACACCGGCTTCGCAGTGATCGATACCAACGGTATGCGTAGCGTCCGGGTCGCGAGCGGCTGCATTCGCGTCGGCGGGCGACCCTGGCCCGATCGGCTCGGTTTGATCTTCGACGGCGTCGCCCAGGTCGTGGATGAGTATAGCCCCCACGAGATGGCGGTCGAGCAGCTCATCTTCGCCCGCGACCCGGTTGCAGCCCTGAAGCTCGGGCAGGCCCGCGGCGCGGTACTTTGTGCCGGGTTGAAAGGGGGTGTGCGGGTGCACGAGTACAGTCCGAAGTCCGTCAAACAGGCGGTCGTGGGGACGGGCGGGGCGGAGAAGGCGCAGGTCCAGCACATGGTTCGCGTCCTGCTGTCCCTGCCCGACGAGCCGGCCGAGGACGAGGCCGACGCATTGGCGCTGGCCCTGTGCCACGCCCACTCCATGGGCATCCCGCGGGGACGGCGCGCCGCTGCCTCCTGGAGGGACTGGCGGCCGTGATCGGGCGCTTGCGCGGTGAGATCCTGTACAAGCGCCCGCCCCAGCTCATGCTGGAGGTCGGCGGGGTGGGCTACGAGCTCGAGGCCCCCATGTCCACCTTCTACGACATGCCCGCAGTGGGAGGCACCATTACCCTTTTCACCCATCTGGCGGTGCGCGAGGACGCGCAGGTGCTCTACGCCTTCGCCCGCGAGCAGGAACGGAGTCTTTTCCGCAGCCTGCTCAAGGTCACCGGCGTGGGGGCGCGCATGGCACTCGCCATCCTATCGGGCATGGATGCCCAGCGTTTCGCGCTTTGCGTTCAGCAGGAGGACGTCACGGCCCTTACAAGGGTTCCAGGCGTCGGAAAAAAGACCGCCCAGCGCTTGATCATGGAAATGCGCGACCGCTTGGATGTGCTGTCGGCGGGGCTTCCTGCGAGCGCAATGCAGCCGTCAGCGGGTGGTGGCGGTGAGGATTCCGCTCTGGCTGATGCCGTGGGCGCCCTGGTTGCGCTGGGTTACAGGCCGGCCGACGCCAACCGAATGGCGCGTAATGCGGACGACGGGGCCAAGACCTCGGAGGAGATCATCCGTGCGGCGCTGAGGGAGGTGAACAAGCCTTGAGAGTCCCGGGCAGCCCTTCGCGTACAGAGCGGAGGTTGTCTGTCGTGGAGCGGCTTCACCCCGGTCTCCATTTCCTCGGTCCGCCGCATGGATCCTGTGAAATGCTCTTTCGCCTACACCGGTCCCTTTCGAAGAGCGCGTGACGGGTAGGGGGTATGAGAGCTACACGCCTTCTTGTGTTTCTCGCCGTGGCGGCGGCCGTGATCGCCTTCTTCTCCTTCGATCTGAGCGCCTACCTGTCGCCCGCGCTGTTGCTCTCGTTCGCTCTGCTCGGCGTCTTCCTGTTACTTGCTCGACCTGCTCTCGGTTTGCTCAGGGCGCGCCGGGTGCTCGCACCTTGGCCCAGGCCCCGCCGCTTCGACCGCAATCTTGTGGTCATCGGTGCCGGCAGTGCGGGACTGGTGGCGGCCTATATCGCCGCGGCCGTGAAGGCGAAGGTCACCCTCGTCGAGAAGCACCGTATGGGTGGGGATTGCCTCAACACAGGCTGTGTACCCTCCAAGGCCCTGTTGCGCTCCGCCCGGTTTCTGGCGGACGCGAGGCGAAGCCGCGAGCTCGGTATTCGCAGCAGCCAGGTGGACTTCGAATTCGCCGAGGTGATGGAGCGGGTACAGCGCGTGGTGAAGACGGTGGAGCCCCATGACTCGGCCGAGCGCTACAGGGCCCTCGGCGTGGAGTGCCTGCTCGGGGAAGCGCGGATCACCTCTCCGTACAGCGTGGAGATCCGTACCTCGGAAGGCACACGCACAGGCTCACCACCCGCGCCATCGTCATCGCCGCCGGCGCGCGCCCCCTGGTGCCCGCCATTCCGGGGATCGAGGAGGTCGGCTGTTATACCTCCGACGACATCTGGAACTTGCGCGAGCTGCCGGAGCGCCTCCTGGTCCTGGGCGGCGGGCCCATCGGTTGCGAGCTGGCCCAGGCATTCGCCCGCTTCGGTGCCCGCGTCGCCCTGGTCGAGATGGCCCCGCGTCTGCTTCCGCGCGAGGATGCGGAGGTCTCCCGGATCCTGATGGAGCGTTTTCGGGAGGAAGGCATCGATCTGAAGACCGCCCACAAGGCCGAACGCTTCGCCTTGGAGGGAGGCGAGTCTGTACTCTACGCCGCCGGCGCCGAAGGGGAGGTCCGTCTGCCTTTCGACGCCCTGCTATGCGCCGTGGGTCGTCTTCCCAACACCGAGGGGTACGGCCTGGAGGCGCTCGGTATCCCCCTTACCCCGCAGCGTACGTTGGAGACCAACGCGTACCTGCAGACCCTCTACCCCAACATCTACGCCTGTGGCGATGTCGCCGGCCCCTACCAGTTCACCCATACGGCCTCCCATCAGGCCTGGTACGCGGCGGTCAACGCCCTGTTCGGTCGGTTCCGCCGCTTCAGGGTGGATTACTCGGTGAATCCCCAGGCCACCTTCACCGACCCGGAGGTGGCGCGGGTGGGCCTGAACGAAAGGGAAGCGAATTCGCAAGGTATCGCCTACGAGGTGAGCCGTTACGGTCTCGATGATCTCGACCGTGCCATCGCCGACGGCGAGGCCCAGGGTCTGGTCAAGGTGCTGACGGTGCCGGGAAAGGACCGCATACTCGGCGCCACCATCGTCGGCTCCCACGCCGGGGACCTGATCGCGGAGCTGGTGCTGGCCATGAAGCACGGGATCGGGCTCAACAAGCTGCTCGGTACGATCCACGTCTACCCCACCTGGGCGGAGGCGAACAAGTACGTTGCGGGCGTCTGGAAAAGGGCCCACACGCCTGCCCGCGTGCTCGCCTGGCTCGAACGCTATCACGCCTGGACCCGCCACTGAGACCCGCGCGCGCCTTCGGCCCGAAGCTGGAACGCCAGTCCGCTTCGGTATCGGCATCGTGGTCCTGTGGCGCGGCCGTCATTTACCCCAACGGGAGATGGCCTTTACTTGATAAAATTCCGGTCCCACCAACCACAAGCCCATGGGGAGGTCGTCCGTAATGGCAATAAAGAACCGGCTGCACCGTAGCGAGTTGGCGGTACCGGGGAGCAATCCCAGAATGTTGGAGAAGGCGCCCACCCTGGGGGCGGATCTGGTGTTCCTCGACCTGGAGGATGCCGTCGCGCCCGCCGACAAAGAAGCGGCGCGTAAGAACATCATCCATGCGCTCAACAGCTACGATTGGACCGGTTGCTCCGTTTCGGTACGTATCAACGGGCTGGATACCCATTACTGCTATCGGGACGTCGTGGACGTTGTCGAGCAGGCCGGCGACAAGCTGGACACCATTCTCATCCCGAAGGTCGGCCAACCCTCGGACATTCACTTCGTCGCCACCCTGTTGGAGCAGATCGAAGCGGCCAAGGGCTACGGCCCCATCAACATCCATGTGTTGACCGAGACGGCGGCCGGAATGGCCAATGTCGAGCGGATCGCCGAGACCTGCCCCGAGCGCCTGGAGGCCATGGTGTTCGGCGTGGCCGATTACGCGGCGTCGGTGCAGGCCCGCACGACCCAGATGGGCGGTGCGAATCCGGACTACGGTGTCCTGACAGACGCGGACGAGACCGGTGCCCGAGCCTTTCACTGGGGTGACCAGTGGCATTTCGCCATCTCGCGGATGATCGTCGCCTGCCGTGCGAACGGGCTTAGGCCTATCGACGGGCCATTCGGCAACTTTTCGGATCCGGACGGGTATCTCTCGGTTGCCCGGGCCTTCGCCGCGTTGGGCGGGGAGGGCAAGTGGGCGATCCACCCGTCCCAGATCGATCTGGCGAACGCGGTGTTCACACCGGGGGGAAAGGAGGTGACGCGCGCGCGGCGCATTCTGGATGAGTTGGAGAGGGCCCGCGCCGAGGGCCGGGGCGCCGTGGCGTTGGACGGACGTATGATCGATGCTGCCTCCATCCGCCAGGCGCAGGCACTGATCGGCAAGGTGGAGCAGATCGAAGCAACGGGCCGAGCCTAGCCGGGGTGGGCTTACGAAATGCGATCCGAATCCCGGTCTCGAGTCATTGCGCCTTGCGTTTGACCCGATCTACGACCATGACCCGCAACCCGAAGGGATGCGGTGAGGAGGACACAGAGTGAATGTTCACGAGTATCAAGCGAAGGAGCTCCTTCGCCAGTTCGGCGTGCCCGTACCCGAGGGCCGGGTGGTGCACACCGACGCCCATGCGTTGGCGGCAGCCGAGGAGATCGGCGGCGACCGATGGGTGGTGAAGGCCCAGATCCACGCCGGCGGCCGCGGCAAGGGCGGAGGGGTCAAGGTCGTGGACTCGCTGGAGCGCGTGCAGAAGGCGGCTGACGAGCTCATCGGTGCCCATCTGGTGACGCCTCAGACAGGTCCCGAAGGGCGGCTCGTGCAGCGCGTACTGGTCGAGGAGGCCCTGCTCATCACGAAGGAATACTATCTGGGCTTGTTGATGAACCGGGCCGAGCAACGTATCACGGTCATCGCCTCGGCCTCCGGCGGCATGGACATCGAGGAGGTCGCGCGAACGGAGCCGGACAAGGTCGTGCGTGAGACGGTGGATCCCGCCGTGGGCCTGCTGGACTTCCAGTGCCGTAAGATCGCAGCCCGCATCGGGCTCACGGGCAAGCTCATGACCCAAGGGGTCAAGTTGATGAAAAGCTTCTACCGCTGCTTTCGCGACAAGGACGCCCTCATGGCGGAGATCAATCCGCTGGCAGTGGTCGACAATACCCGCTTGATGGCCCTGGACGCGAAGATCAGCTTCGACGGCAATGCGATGTACCGGCGTTCGGACATTGCGGACCTGAGAGACTTCGACGAGGAGGACCCCAAGGAGGTGGAGGCGATCGGCCACGGGCTCAACTACATTGCGCTGGACGGCAATGTGGGCTGCATCGTCAACGGCGCCGGGCTGGCGATGGCCACCATGGACGCCATCGCCCTGCACGGCGGCCGCCCGGCCAATTTTCTGGATGTAGGCGGCGGGGCGTCCCCGGAGAAGATTGCGAACGCCTTCCGCATCGTGCTGGAAGATCCAAACGTCAAGGCCATCCTGCTCAACATCTTCGCCGGAATCAATCGGTGCGATTGGGTCGCAACTGGCATCGTGCAGGCGATTCGCGATCAGCACATCGCCGTGCCGGTCGTGGTTCGCCTCGCGGGTACCAACGTGGAGGCAGGCCGGCGCATTCTCGAGGAATCCGGCCTGGACTACATCGACGCGCGGAATTTGGACGATGCCGCCGGAAAGGCGGTGAAGACATTGGCGGAGGCGACGGCGGCATGAGCATTCTTGTCAACGAGAGCTCGAAGGTCATCATCCAGGGCATTACCGGTCAGCACGCGACCTTCCATGCCCAGGAGGCGATCAAGGGCGGCACCGACATCGTCGCCGGTGTCACACCGGGAAAGGGCGGAATGACCCACCTGGACCTACCTGTGTTCCATACGGTGGAGCAGGCGGTGGGCGCCACGGGTGCGGATGTATCCGGCATTTTCGTGCCTCCGGCCTTCGCGGCAGACGCCATCATGGAGGCGATCGACGCCGGCATCCGCGTGATCGTGGTCATCGCCGACGGCGTTCCGGTTCAGGACATGATGCGGGTGAAGCGCTACCTGATCGGTCACGAGGCGGTGATCATCGGTCCCAATACCGCCGGCATCATCACCCCCGGCGCATGCAAGGTCGGCATCATGCCATCGCGTATCTACCAGCCCGGCCGAGTGGGGGTCGTTTCCCGCTCCGGCACGCTCAACTACGAGGCGGTGGAGCAGATGAACGGCCTTGGTCTCGGCCAGTCCACTGCACTGTCCATTGGCGGCGATCCCATCAACGGCTGTGATTTCATCACCGCCCTCGAGCAGTTCGAGAAGGATACGGAAACGGATGCCGTGTTGCTGATCGGTGAGATCGGGGGCCCCCAGGAGGTGGATGCCGCCAAGTGGGCCCAAGAGCATATGAGCAAGCCGCTGGTGGCCTACATCGCCGGCGTGTCCGCCCCGCCGGGTCGGCGCATGGGCCACGCAGGGGCCATCATCTCCGGCGAGGACGACACCGCAAAGGCAAAAATGGCACGGATGGCGGATCTTGGCGTGCAGGTGGTGGAGAATCCGGCGGAAATCGGGGCAACGGTGCAGCGGGTGTTGTTTGACTAGAGAAAGAAAACCCCGAAACGCGGTCGCGCATCGGGGGTTTCTCCGACGGACCAGAGCGCAAGGCGCCGAGGCTATCTCATCAGGTCTCCCACGGCCTCTTGCGCTATGCTTTCCGGCACAAGTTCGTCGATCACGGTCTATTTCTATCAGGCGTGCCGCGAGGTTGGTGTGTTCCTGACGTTCACCCGCGGAGAACCGGCCGACCACATGTATCAGGAGGGTAGTAGGTCGGGTTAGGCGCGCTCCCAGCGGCCTGGTGTCTTGGCACGATGGTCGCGCGCGCCGTAACCCGACGCCTGCCGCGTGGACTTCGGGTTACGCTTCGCTAACCCGACGTACGGTTCCACCGTTCGGCTGAGCTTTGACGCCGATCTCCAGACGGAAAACACGAGATCATTAAGCGGAAGAGAGCTGGCAATTCAAGGTCCGATGCTCACCGCGCCGACATAAAACGCTGCTTCGCAGATCGAGTTACGCGAAAAGATTCGCAGTACTATTTCGTTTTTCTAACGAAAATTCCTGCGCGAGACAGATTCCAACCTTCATTGGGTTGCGCGGCTAACGGAAGAAAGCGCGAACATGGACAACAGATTCTTCGAACGCCCGGTTCTCAACTCCCCCTATGAGTATCCCGCACGGCACTGGGAGCTCGACGATCAGGGCCAGCCGACCCAGAAGATCATCGAAAGCCGCCGCCGTGCCGAGTTCATCACACCGATACCGAAGCCCAAGAAGCAGAAAGGCGCCGCTGCTCAGCGGCAAATGGTCTTTGCAGATGAAGCAGGGCTGTCGACGGAAGAACAGCAGTATGACCCGACGCCCATCATCAACGAGCTGCGTCGCCACGTCGACCAATGGCGGAAGCTGCAGAGCCCCAACGACTGGCAGGTCACGCCCGAGACTGCACGTCTGCTCCAGCACTGGCGGCATCACAGGTTCTACGGCATCCGGCCCTTCTTCTGTCAGGTGGAGGCGGTCGAGACCGCCATCTGGCTGACCGAGGTCGCGCCCCAGGCGGGCAAGACCGGCAAGGTCTTCACCGAGCACCTCGCGAACGCGAACAACGACGCCAACCCCGAGCTGCAGCGGCTGGCCCTGAAACTCGCGACCGGCGCCGGCAAGACCACGGTAATCGCCATGCTGATCGCCTGGCAGACGATCAACGCCGTGCGCCGCCAGAACAGCAGGAAGTTCACCCGCGGATTTCTCGTCGTCGCCCCCGGCCTGACCATCCGTGACCGCCTGCGGGTGCTCCAGCCCAACGACCCGGACAGCTATTACGCAAGCCGCGAGATCGTTCCCACTGACATGCTGCCCGACCTGGAGCGGGCAAAGATCGTCATCACCAACTACCATGCTTTCAAGCTGCGTGAGCGCCTGGATCTCTCCAAAGGCGGCCGGTCTCTTCTGCAGGGTCGCGGGGAAGCACTGAACACCCTGGAGACCGAAGGCCAGATGCTCCAGCGGGCCATGCCTGACCTCATGGGCATGAAGAACATCCTGGTGCTGAATGACGAGGCGCACCATTGCTACCGCGAGAAGCCGGGCGAAGGCGATGTCGGCGAGCTGAAGGGCGACGAGAAGCAGGAAGCCGCGAAGAACAACGAGGCTGCGCGCTTGTGGATCTCCGGCCTCGAAGCGGTGAAAAGGAAACTTGGCCTCACGCGGGTCCTGGACCTGTCCGCCACGCCCTTCTTCCTGCGTGGTTCCGGCTACGCGGAGGGGACCTTGTTCCCCTGGACTATGAGCGACTTCTCTCTGATGGATGCCATCGAGTGCGGGATCGTCAAGTTGCCGCGCGTGCCGGTTGCCGACAACATTCCGGGCGAAGAGATGCCCAAGTTCCGCAACCTCTGGGAGCACATCCGCAAGCGAATGCCGAAAAAGGGCCGGGGCAAGGCCAAGACGCTCGACCCGCTCAGCCTGCCTGTCGAGCTGCAGACGGCGCTGGAGGCCCTCTACGGCCACTACGAGAAGACCTTTACTCTCTGGCAGGACAACGGCATCCACATTCCGCCCTGCTTCATCGTCGTCTGCAACAACACCTCCACAAGCAAGCTGGTCTACGACTACATCTCCGGCTTCCATCGGGAGAACGAGGACGGCTCCACGACGCTGGAGAATGGGCGCTTGTCGCGGTTCCGCAACTTCGACGAGCATGGCAACCAGCTCGCCCGCCCCCGCACCCTGTTGATCGATAGCGAGCAGCTCGAATCCGGCGATGCCCTGGACAAGAACTTCCGATCCATGGCCTTTGATGAGATCGACCGGTTTCGCCGCGAGATCATCGAGCGCACGGGCGATCGTCGTCAGGCGGACAAGATCACCGATCAGGACCTGCTGCGGGAGGTCATGAATACGGTCGGCAAGGCCGAACGTCTCGGCGAGTCGATCCGCTGCGTCGTCTCGGTGTCGATGCTCACCGAAGGCTGGGACGCCAATACCGTGACGCATGTGCTCGGCGTGCGCGCCTTCGGCACGCAACTCTTGTGTGAACAGGTCATCGGGCGAGCATTGCGGCGGCAGTCCTACGACTTGAACGAAGAAGGGCTGTTCAACGTCGAGTACGCGGACATCCTGGGCATCCCCTTCGACTTCACGGCCAAGCCCGTGGTGGCTCCGCCGCAGCCGCCGCGCGAGACCATCCAGGTCAAGGCCGTGCGCCCGGAAAGGGATCACCTGGAGATCCGCTTCCCCCGTGTCGTGGGCTACCGGGTGGAGCTCCCGGAAGAACGTTTGACCGCCGAATTCAACGACGACTCGGTTCTGGTGTTGACGCCCGACCTGGTCGGACCCTCGATTACCAAGAACCAGGGCAT
The DNA here is from genome assembly GCA_034716535.1 of Pseudomonadota bacterium. Classification (GTDB taxonomy): domain Bacteria; phylum Pseudomonadota; class Gammaproteobacteria; order Chromatiales; family Chromatiaceae; genus JAYEJW01. The sequence goes on along the minus strand of JAYEJW010000695.1, from coordinate 1,406 downwards.
CATCGGGGAGGGCGTCGATCTCAGCCTGGAGCACCTGGCGGACATGCGCCGATCCACCTTGATCATGCACCTGACCAAGCGGCTGCTGTACACCAAGTGGCGCGATCCCGGCGAAGAGCCCAAGCTGCACCTGTTCGGGCAGCTCAAGCGCATCACCAGACAATGGCTCGACAACTGTCTGGTCTGCAAGGGCGGCACTTACCCCGCTCAGTTGATGTACCAGGAGCTGGCGGACATGGCCTGCAACCGTATTACCGCAGGCATCACCCAGGCATTCGTCGGCGAGCGGCCGATCAAAGCGATGCTCGACAGCTACAACCCGACGGGCTCTAGCATCCACGTCAACTTCAACACCTCCAAGACCGACCGCTGGGAGACCGCAGCAGACCGCTGTCACCTCAACTGGGTGATTCTCGACAGCGACTGGGAGGCCGAATTCTGCCGTGTCGCCGAAGCCCACGAGCGGGTCAATGCCTACGTCAAGAACCACAACCTCGGCCTGGAAGTGCCCTACCGCTACGGCTCGGAGGTGCGCAGGTACATCCCGGATTTCATCGTGCTGGTGGATGATGGGCACGAGGACCCGCTGCACCTCGTGGTCGAGATCAAGGGCTACCGGGGAGAAGACGCCAAGGACAAGAAATCCACCATGGAGACCTACTGGGTGCCCGGCGTGAACAGCAACGGCCACTACGGACGCTGGGCGTTCGCCGAGCTCACGGACGTGTACGAGATGCAGATGGACTTCAAGGACAAGGTGGAGGCGGAGCTCAACAAGCTCATCGACGCGGTAACGGATCCCGCTACATGAAAAGCCATCTCGTCCACAGCCTCACCAATGCCTTTATTGCGGACCATTTTGCCGAGGTCGGGAAAATGGTCGATCTGGGACCCGGTAACCGGCGCGAAGTCGATGACATCATGCTCACCCGCTACGCCTGAGCAACCAAATGCGAACCACGAATGGACACCAATAGACACGAATTATTGTTGAAAGAGGAAGCTCATCGTGTTGTTGGCTGTGCAATGGAGGTTTTGAATGTCTTGGGACATGGTTTACTCGAAAAGCCTTATGAGAATGCATTGACCGTGGAGTTTGGACTGCAAGGCATTCAGTTCAGTCAGCAACCAAGGTTTGACGTGCGGTATAAGTCAGTCAAAGTCGGAGAATATGTGCCTGACTTGATCTGTTTCGACAGAATTGTGGTGGATACCAAAACTATCGAAAACATAACGAAGCATGAAGTCGGACAAATGTTGAACTACTTGAAGATTACTGGCCTGCAACTTGGGCTGATCTTAAATTTCAAGCGTGCCAATGTGGAATGGAGGCGGGTTGTTTTGTGAAACCACGAATACACACTAATGGACACGAACGAGTTTTATAACGATCAGCACTGCTTTTT
>JAYEJW010000694.1:0-4386 GCA_034716535.1 Pseudomonadota bacterium | reverse complement strand
CTCCTTTGCTCGCCTTGGTTGAGATCCAAACCGTACCGTTTCCATTCTTGCCGGCATGAACCCAGCGCTCGGATTGTGCCGCTTGCTGCCGATCGTCCACCAGCGGTGGACCGACAGGTGAACGCTGCTATGTGAAGCTTCACATATTGCGCCAGGCAAAGCCTGGAAGAGGGGGAAGAAAGCAAATGGAACATTAGCAATCTGAAACCTCTTATTGCGACCCGCCGGGTGCAAGTCCCGAACCGGAAAGGATTGGCCGTCCACCGGAACCGAGTGTTGCGTGGTGCGGGGGTGACCTCGCCTGCGAAGCGTACACAGGGGGCCTGCAGGCCGTGTGATTGAGCCTCGAAAGGCTTTGGGTGCGGCTCTTCTGAAACGACGCAGAGAAACCTGCAAACAAAGGCTTAGCGAGGTGGTAGCGGGAAGATACTGAAGACAGGGCCTCGTTTTGGGTATGAAACTGAAGGGATGAAACTTTTGCAACATACCCAAGGAGGCCCCGTCGATGAAATCTTATACGATCATGGCCGCAGCGATCGAGCACTACGCGGATTCCCTAGCGCAGTTTGAACACCTGCTCCGCAGGCTCACGCATGAGGAAACCCAGCGGGTGACCCACGGTGAGTTGGAGGCCGTGGTGCAAGCAGAAGGGGGCGAGTTGTTGCGTCGGATGATCCAGGGGCATTTCGACCAGCGGGGTGCAGAGGAGCCCATCCGCGAGCGCGTGGTGGAAGAGGATGGGATGGCGAGGACCCATCGGCGTGAAGGCTGCAAACGGAACCTAGAGACCCGCTTCGGGGAGGTGATCGCCACCCGCCGAGGCTATGGGGGGCAGGGTCTGGACAGTGTCTTCCCCCTGGATGCGGAGCTGAATCTGCCGCCGGACAAGTACTCGCATGGATTGCGAGAAGTCCTTGTGGAAGAGGTCGTCCGGGGATCGTTCGACGAGGCAGTGGATCATCTGGCGCGTTCGGGAGGCGGACGGATGGCGAAACGGCAGGCCGAGGAGGTGACCGTGCACCTGAGCCAGGACTTCGACGCCTTTTATGATCAGCCGCTAGCACCGCCCCAAACAGCCCAGGATGAGGGCAAGCTCCTGGTGATCAGCGCCGATGGCAAAGGCATCGTTATGCACCCCAATGGTCTGCGCGAAGCCACCCGCAGGGCCATGATGCGCCAGGAGCACAAACAACACACGCGGCTCAGTCCCGGGGAGAAGAAAAACCGCAAGCGCATGGCCACGGTGGTCTCGGTCTACGAGGTCGATCCCTACCCGCGCACCGCCGAGCAGATCCTTGAGCGTAAACAACAGCCCAAGGGGAGTCGGCCGCAACCGGAGAACAAACGCACCTGGGCCCGTGTGCAGGCCGATCAAGGGACGGTGATCGAGCAGGGCTTTGCCGAAGCGGTGCGCCGTGATCCGGACCAGCAGATGCGCTGGGTGGTGTTGACCGACGGCCAGGAGGACCTGCTGCGCCAAGTCTATGCCGCCGCCAAGCGCTACAAGGTCGATATCGTCGTGGTCCAGGATTTCGTCCATGTCCTGGAGTACCTCTGGAAGGCCGCCTATGCGCTGCACCCCGAGGCAGCCGAAGAACGCGAAAGCTGGGTGATGGACCGGGCCACAGCCGTACTCGAAGGCCGGGCCCAAGACGTGGCGGTGGGCTTGCGCCGCGCCGCCACCCGCAAGCAGCTGGGCCAGGGCGAACGCAAACCGGTAGACAAAGCCGCCGACTACATCGACAACAACCAGGAACGACTCCAATACGATCAAGCCCTGGCGCACGGACTGCCGATCGCCACCGGGGTCATCGAAGGTGCCTGCCGTCACCTGGTCAAGGATCGGATGGATATCACCGGTGCGCGTTGGGGTCTGGAGCGGGCTGAGGCCGTCCTCAAACTACGCTCCCTGAAGGTCAGTGGAGACCTGGCAGCCTACCTCGCATTTCACTTCGAACAGGAGCACAAACGCAATTACCCCGGACCGCCGATCCCTCTGGCAGAGAGCGAGGCTGCATGAAATGGACTGCGCGGAAACTCCACAAGGTGCCCGAAAAACCGGTCTTAACTCTCAGATTTTTTGACGCCAGGCGTCGTTTCAAAAGAGCCGCACCCAAAGGCTTTCTTGCGGAGCCGACGTCGTTATGTGGGCGGAAGGCAATAGCGGACGTATCGAACGGGCCTGATACGCACGCTCCGCCGGGGTCTGAGAGCAGGGCATGTAGGCAAGGGTCGCCCAGGAACCTGGAAGGGCTCATTCGTTCCTTGTCGGCAAGGCGGTGCGGGCGCCGCGGTAGAAGCAGTCCAGGTCCGTCGGAGCGGGGTCCGGCCGGCGGGAACAAAGAGGATCTGAGACAAGGTCCCGCCAAGCGAAGGCAACGAAGCGCGGCGGGATGGCGGGTGAGCAATCGGAGTCGGCTGATAGTACCGCTGAGCGCGGGGAACTCGCCCCAGAGGACCCGCGGGAGGGAAGCGGCCGATCGGTCTAAACAGCTTCTGGAGGGATAGATGCCGCGGACATTGGACCGCGAGGTCATCTCAACGAAACAACAGAAGATCGCGGATTTGGCGAGACGGGCACCGCAGAGGGTGCTGCTGACGCTGGCGCACCACATCGACCTGATGTGGATGGAAGAAGCGTACCGGCGTACGCGCAAGGACGGCGCAGTGGGAGTGGACGGCGTCACCGCCGAGGCGTACGAGCAACGGTTGCAGGAGAACCTGAGCGATCTGCTCGAACGGTTCAAGAGCGGCCGCTATCGGGCGCCGCCGGTCAGACGTGTTCACATCCCCAAGGACGGGGCGAAGAACAAGACTCGCCCCATCGGCATTCCCACGTTGGAGGACAAAGTGCTCCAACGGGCGGTGTTGATGGCGCTGGAGCCGGTCTACGAGCAGGACTTTCCGGACTGCTCCTATGGCTTTCGGCCGGGCCGCAGCCCCCACCAAGCGCTCGAAGTGCTGTGGCGTGGTCTGATGGGCATCGGCGGCGGTTGGGTGATCGATCTCGACATCCAATGTTTCTTGGATCGCTGTTCATACTACCCCCCGGCTGATTGTGGGTCGTCAAAAAGATCTGGCATTGCATCTGGAAGCTTTATTCTCAGCCCCTTACGCTTGCCTTGTGAGACATGGATGGCGTCGAGCTCGCCGCGCTTGACACGCTGCAACACGGTTTGGCGCGATACGCCGAGGATGCGCATGGCGTCCACCATAGGCACATAGCCCGCGGGTGCGTCGCCGGCAAAGCGTGCGCGCAGAGCGTCGGTGACGACGATGCGCCAAGGGGCACCCGGTGTGACTTGTTCTCCGGCGATGAGCCCGTCGTTCAGATGACCGTGCAGTGTGGACGGTGCCAAGCCGAGCACCTCAGCAGCCTCGCGGATCGTCAGGGGCTCGCCGACGACGGGCTCCGTCGGCGGGACAAACCGAGCAATGCCCCAATGGTTGCGCAGGCTGCTGACGCGATTGACGGTGAACGCCAAGCCGGTCACGGTCGTGCGTTGCTGGCGATTGAGCACGCCGGCGATGATGGCATCCGGATAATGCACGGCCAAGCGCCGAATGAGAGCAACGGTGTCTTCGTCCGTGCGCAGGGTCGCGGGACGTGATCGTGGCAACGGGATCGGGATTTCACTGATCAAGCCACCGTGCCAGCGTAACGTCAAGCGGACCTCGTGCGCTGCGCTGTCGCGTGTCAGCATGACCTCTTCGAGGAATGCGCGCAGCAGCTCCTTGCGCTCGCGATCGGTGGTGGACGGTGCCGACCAGACCGCTTCGAGATCATCGGCCAGGCTGAGAATGGTGTCGCGTTCGGCCGGCGTCAGTGCAGGTGGCTGCTGGTGGGTGCGTCGTTGCAGCTCCTGCTCGGCCGCATGGACCGCCTGCAATGCCTGTTCCCAGGCGGCATCCAGCCCGCGGGCGACGAGCCGGTTATCGGGATCGACGTTCTGATAGCGCCGCTGCGCGAGTTGTGCCTGGTAGCGTGCCTGCTCCAGCTGATGGTGCCATTGAACGAGCGCGGCATCCTGATCGCTGTCCAAGGCATCGGCCGCATCCAATGCCGCCTGCAAGGCCCCAGGCTGCACGGCAGCGAGGACCGCCGAGGTGAGCGCCTGTTGGATTTTCTGGCCACCGACGCGCAAGCAGGCTTCGCCTCGACCATTGGCGATGTTATCCCCGGGGCAGTAGTAAGTCGGGACGGCGTTGCGCCCACTGTAGGCCACCAGGAGCTTGCGCCCGCAATGACCACACAGGGCCAGGCCTTGCAGCACGGCGGCGCCTTCGCGCAGCGCACCGGCGCTGTCATGGGGGGTGGGTCGGGTATTGGAGGCTAGGCGCACCTGATTGGCCTCGAAGGTTGCCCAATCAATAAAGCCCGGGTGG
>JAYEJW010000693.1:0-4387 GCA_034716535.1 Pseudomonadota bacterium | reverse complement strand
CGGGGCCAACCGCATGGCCAGCAACTCCCTGCTCGAATGCCTGGTATTCAGCGAGCTGGCGGCCCGAGACATCGAAGAGCTTTCCACCAAGTACGGCCCGCCGCCGGAGGTCCCGCCCTGGGACGAGAGCCGTGTCACGGAGCCCGACGAGGAGATCGTGGTCGCACACAACTGGGGGGAGCTCAGGCGATTCATGTGGGACTACGTGGGAATCGTGCGCACGAACAAGCGGCTGCAGCGGGCCAAGCGCCGGGTGGACCTGCTGCGCCAGGAGATCATCGAGTACTACAGCAATTTCAGGGTCAGCAACGACCTCCTGGAGCTTAGAAATCTAGTGGAGGTGGCGGACCTCATTGTCCAGTCGGCTCAGCGCCGCAGAGAGAGCCGGGGGCTGCACTACACCCTGAACTTCCCGCGTAAGGACCCCTCACAACGTGCACCCACGGTGCTGATCCCCGACAGCTACCAGCCACGCGTGAGGTCCTGATCCCAATTAGCCGGACACCTTACTCAGCCCGGCATTGGCTCACGCGAAGCCGCGAAGACGCGAAATCTCGATGGTGATTGACGACGCGCCGACGCCTTCTTTGAACCCGGCAGCGCCAAAATCGATGAGTGAGCTAACATCACTAACGGCGTCCGGATGCCCGGTCTTTCAGATACCGCGCGCGGACACTGCAGGGATGGCATCGATCAGCGTCCCTACTGGGACCGGCTGACCGGTTCTTTGAGCTCGGTCACCTTGAGGGTGCAGCCGGCTTTGGCGCCCCGCACGACCCTGACGTAAGATTTCCAACCGAGTACAGTGGCACCTGAGCTTCTTTAACAGTCATCATGCTAATTAGGTTTTCTTCGCGCTCTTCGCGGCTTCGCGTGAGGCTCTCAATCTTGTTACGGAGTCTTAGGCGCGCCCGTACCAGGAACGGCAGTCTATGGTCTTCAACGTCCGTACTTAGCCGCGAAGGCGCCTGTTCGCGGAGCACGGATTCCACCCCGGGGAGAACCGACAAACGATGAACGACTATGTCCGTTGGCTGAGCGAGCTCGGCATGAACGACGTCCCTTCGGTGGGGGGGAAGAACGCCTCCCTTGGGGAGATGATCCACAATCTTTCGGAAGTGGGCGTCCAAGTCCCGGGCGGGTTTGCCACCACGGCGCACGCCTATCGGGAGTTCCTGGCCGCGGACGGACTCGATGAGCGGATCCAGTCGGAGCTCGACCGGCTCGACGTGGACGACGTGAGGGCCCTGGCACAGACCGGGGCCAAGATCCGGCACTGGATCGTCGATCAGCCCTTCCAGCCCGCCCTGGACTCGGCGATCGCCGATGCCTTCGGGCAGCTCACCCTGGAAACCGCAAACCCGGACGTCTCCTGGGCGGTGCGCTCATCGGCCACCGCCGAGGACCTGCCGGACGCCTCCTTCGCCGGCCAGCAGGAGACGTTCCTCAACGTCCACGGCCTCGAAAGCATCAAGCACGCCATCAAGGAGGTCTTCGCGTCGCTCTTCAACGACCGCGCCATCGCCTACCGCGTCCACCAGGGCTTCGAGCATAGACTGGTCGCCCTGTCCGCAGGGATCCAGCGCATGGTACGCAGCGACCTCACCGCCTCCGGCGTCATGTTCACCCTGGACACCGAGTCCGGCTTCCGCGACGTGGTCTTCATCACCGCCAGCTACGGCCTCGGCGAGATGGTCGTCCAGGGCGCCGTCAACCCGGACGAGTTCTACATCCACAAACCGACGTTGGCCGCCGGCCGGCCGGCCATCTTGCGCCGCAGCGTCGGCGACAAGGCCATCCGCATGACCTACGCGGAACCGGGCGCCGACAGCCCGGTGCGGACCGAGGACGTCCCGCAAGCCGAGCGCCACCGTTTCTGCATCGGCGACGCGGAGGTCGAGGAGCTCGCCAGACAGGCCGTGCTCATCGAGCGGCACTACGGCCGCCCCATGGACATCGAGTGGGCGAAGGACGGGATCGACGGCAAGCTCTACATCGTCCAGGCGCGCCCGGAGACGGTCCAGAGCCGCTCGGGAAGAATCATCGAGCGCTACAGCCTCATCTCCAAAGGCCAGGTACTCGCCACGGGGCGCAGCATCGGCCACCGCATCGGCTCCGGCACGGCCAAGGTGATTGCCTCGATCTCCGAGATGCACCGCGTCGAGCCCGGGGACGTGCTGATCACCGACATGACCGACCCCGACTGGGAGCCCATCATGAAACGGGCGGCGGCCATCGTCACCAACCGAGGCGGGCGCACCTGCCACGCGGCCATCATCGCACGCGAGCTCGGGGTGCCGGCCGTGGTGGGCTGCAACGATGCCACGGACCGCATCGCCGACGGCCACCAGGTCACCGTCTCCTGCGCCGAGGGCGACACCGGCTTCATCTACGAAGGCGAGCTCCCCTTCGAGCACACGACCGTCGAGCTCTCCCGCATGCCTGAGATCCCGGTCAAGATCATGATGAACGTGGGCAACCCGGACCGCGCCTTCGCCTTCGCCGCCACACCCAACGGCGGCATCGGTCTTGCCCGCCTGGAGTTCATCATCAACAACATGATCGGTATCCACCCCAAGGCCCTGCTGGAGCTCGAGCAGCTGCCTGAAGACCTGCGTGCCGAGATCGTCCCGCGTATCGCCGCCTACGCGAGCCCTCGGGAGTTCTATGTCTCCAAGCTCACCGAGGGTATCGCAACCCTGGGTGCCGCCTTCGCACCCAATCCCGTCATCGTGCGTATGTCCGACTTCAAGTCCAACGAATACGCCAACCTCGTCGGGGGCCCCCGCTACGAGCCGGACGAGGAGAACCCCATGATCGGCTTCCGAGGCGCCGGTCGCTACGTGGCGGAGAGCTTCCGCGACTGTTTCGACATGGAGTGCGAGGCGCTGAAGCGTGTGCGCAACGACATGGGACTCACCAACGTCGAGATCATGGTCCCGTTCGTGCGCACTTTGAGGCAGGCCAAGGCGGTGGTCGACGCCCTGGCCGAGCAGGGACTGCGGCGCGGGGAGAACGGCTTGCGGCTGATCATGATGTGCGAGATCCCATCCAATGCCGTCCTGGCCGAGGAGTTCCTGGAGCACTTCGACGGATTCTCCATCGGCTCCAACGACATGACCCAGCTCACCCTGGGCCTGGACCGGGACTCCGCCCTGGTGGCCGCGGACTTCGACGAGCGCGATCCGGCCGTCCTGAAGATACTGAGTATGGCCATCGAGGCCTGCCGCAGGCAGGGCAAGTACATCGGCATCTGCGGTCAGGGGCCCTCCGATCACCCCGACCTGGCTGCATGGCTGCTCGAGCGTGGAATCGCCAGCATCTCGCTCAATCCGGACACGGTGGTCGATACCTGGCTCTATCTCGCAAAGCAGGCCGAGAAGGCCTGAGCGGGGGGGGGCGCGAGCCTCCGAAGAAGAGCAACTTACTGCTCAGCGGCCGAGCGTTCCGCGACGGCCACTCGACGGGCAATGGGGTAGGGTTCGTTCGTTTCCAGGCTCAGGTGTCCGACCCGGACTGCCGAACGGAGACGTCAAGCTCGTCCTCCGGTACACCCATTGCACGGGCAACATCGGAAAGACTGTAGGCGGGCTCGCCGGAGGCCTGGTCCACTCCTGTCGGCTCCACACCCATCTGCATCAGGGTTTCCCGGAAGACCTCCAACATCATCTGGGCCGTGTCCGGATGAGCCGCAAGAAAACGGAACGCATCGGACCAGGCGGGATCGCTGGGGTCCGCCAGGGCGCTGAAGGCGTCTTCGATGGAGTCGTAGGATGCAGTCATAACGGGCACCTTGCTGCGCGCTCCTGGTACAGCAGCGCCTAGATTTCTAACAGTCATCATGCCAGTAGATTCTCTTCGCGTCCTTCGCGGCTTCGCGTGAGACTCTCTCTATCTTGCTGCGGCGTCTTGGGACACCTGTACTCGCTCACACAAGGCCGAGCTGGAGGCGGGCCTCTTCCGTCATCTGGTGCTGGCTCCAGGGCGGGTCCCACACCAGGTCGACCTTGACCTCGCCAACGCCCTCGACCGTCTTCACCGCATCCTCGACCATGACAGGCATCATGCCGGCCACCGGACAGGCCGGGGCGGTGAGGGTCATGTCGATGTCCACATCCCCGTTATCGGCGATCTCGATGCGGTAGATCAGTCCGAGATCGTAGATGTTGACCGGGATCTCCGGGTCATGGACTGTGCGTAGAGCCTCGATGATCGGCTCGCGCAACTCTTCGGCATCCATGCGCTCGATGCCCGGGTGGACCTTCTCGTCCGCAGCGGGGCTGTGCTCATCGTCTACCTGATCGTGCCTCAGGAAACCGGCAAAACGCGCCAGTCTGTTCATTGTCGACCTCGTACTTCGTCTCTCGCCTGTTTCGCGTCCCAGGCA
>JAYEJW010000692.1:0-4399 GCA_034716535.1 Pseudomonadota bacterium | reverse complement strand
GTACATCGCCGAGACCTTACGTGAGCGCCGCAGGGGTAATCCCGCTCCGGTTCTGCCAGCTACCGCCGGATAAAAGTGCACTATGTCTTTGGGGGCAGATCGACACCGGGGTCTGAACGCTTACGCTCAAGGAAAAGGTGATCGACCTCGACCTGTTCGATGAGCGCAGCATCCATGAGATCACCGACCCGGCGGACCCTTCACGCCGCTATTGCCTGTGCCGCAACCCGCAGACAGCGCAGCGCGAGAGCGAGACGCGGCAACGGCTTCTGGATCTCACCGCAACCGCCTTGGCTGAGATTGGGGCGTACAAACGTGCAACCACCGTGGAGAAGCTCGGTTCGCGTGTGGGTAAGGTCCTGGCGAAATACAAGATGGGCAAGTTTATCCAATGGTCCATTGAGGCCGATCAGACAAAGCCGACATCCCGTACGCACCGCCTGGTATGGTCTATTAACGCCGATAAGGTGGCGCAGGAAAAGAGATTCGACGGGTGCTATATCATCACGAGCGATGTTGACAAAGATCAGATGAATACCGTGGAAGTCGTCACCGCCTACAAGAGTTTGACCTTTGTGGAACGTGCCTTTCGTAATTTAAAGACAGTTCAGTTGGAGATTCGTCCTGTTTATCATAAGAATGATGAGCGCATTCGTAGTCATGTATTCCTGTGCATGCTGGCCTATTATCTGCAATGGCACATGGAGCAACGTTTAGCACCCTTGTTTGCCAATGATGGAGAGGGGCAAGAGAGACGTTGGACATTTCGCGGTGTGATCGATTGTCTGGCTCAGATAACCCGTAATAGGGTCACTGTAAACGGCGCTGAGTTTTATCAGAACAGCACACCGACACAAGAGCAAGAAGAGATACTGGACTTGTTACAGGTCAGCATGTAGCCACCCTCGTGAAATCCGAAATTGCCGCCTAGCCCAGTGGTGGCAAGAGGTTTCGCTGATTCTGCTGGGGGAAAATCTGCCTTGAGTGACTGGATGCGGGCGATCACGTGCTGAATGATGGCCGTGAGATCGGAAATGGCACTTGCGGCACCGCGAAAGCAGAGCGCAAAAAAGGCCCTGAGCAGGACCAACAGGTTCATCACCAGGAAGATGCTGTTGACCCAGGCCGCGGAGGTGTCGGCGCGCTTCGCCCGGATGTAGTTGAGCCGGTAGCCGTTCTTGCCCTGGCCGAACTTGCCCTCGATAGGAATGCGCTGCAGGTATTCCTCCCGCCGCAGTGCCTTTAGCCGCTGAAGTTCCTCACGGTTCTCCTCAGTGACCGTCTTCGGCCGTCCCAAGGGCTTGCCCGCGAAGCGGATGCCCCGCGCTTTGAGGTAGCGACGGTTGGCGCGTGTGCCGTACAGCGGGTCACCGAGCACCACTTCGGGGTAGTGGCCGCAGCGCCGACGGTAGGCCTCGACCTGCGCCGGCAGATCGTGACCTTCGTGGAAGGCGTTCCAGCGCAGGTGATCGACCCGGGCGAGCCCCTGGCCATCGAGGCTGACGCTGAGCTTGGAACCGAACTCCACCGCCTTGTCCTGCTTGCCCCGCACGATTGGGCGCACATACGGTTGGCTGATGCTGACGATGCGATGATCACAGCGTCGGGTGTTGGCTCGATACATCTGCCATTGCTGATCATAGAGGTGCTGGATGACCCAGTAGCGATGTAGCAACCAACGCGGCAAGGGGAGAGGCGTGCCCATCGGCCAGGTATCCATCAGGCGCTCAATGTGCCCGAGGTTGCGGCGCAGATACTGCAACTGCTCCTTGATGGCACGGCGCCGCACCTTATGCCCAGGACGGCGTTGCTTGGCCACGGCCAGGAAGGCCTGGCGCGCCTTTTGGCGATAGGTGCGCGGCTTGCGCCTCCAACCGCTCTTGGGATAGAGCAGGTCGATGATCCGCTCGCTGAACTGGCGCGCCTCGTTGAGCAGGCTCAGGTCCGTGGGGAAGCGGATGGCCTGTTCGGCCACCGTGGCGTCCAGGATCAGTTTCCCGTGCCGATCCGACTTTTGCATCGGCTCTACTGCTTCCGTCCTCGTCTTCTCCTGCGCGCCCCCGCCCGGCGGATCTTCATCGCGATCTGATCCTTCCTTTGACCGCTTTGCCTGTGCCGGCCCGCGCGCACTACGCTGAGCGGCTGGCTTATGCAACTGCACCGCATCCACAATGGCTTGATGAAACGACTCGAACACCGCCTGACCCATCCGTTTGCGGATCTCAACAAACAACGAGGGAGCAAACGGCGGCTCGTTCGTGAACCCCGACAGGCCGGCGAAGTACTGCAGATACGGGTTCTCCTGGATCTGCTGCACCGTCTCCTCATCCGACAAGCACAGCTTGTGCTTGATGATCACCGCGCCGATGACCAGTCGGGCATCCTTGGCTGGTCGCCCTTGGCGAAATGAGAGCCCTGCGTAGTAGCCTTCGGCCAGCTCATCCCAGGGGATGCATTCGCTCAACTTGACCCAGCGATTCTCCGCATCTAGTGCCACCTGAAACGGCGTTTCAAATCCGTCCAACGTCCGCTGCTTTTCGCTGCTTTTCGCTGCAATATCGAATCATTGGTGCACGGTTCTCAAAAGGAAGACTTCAAATAGCGTGCACTATTGTACTGCTTCTCTCTACGTTGAAATAACTATTTCAATGAGTTACAGATTCTGAGGAGACTCTACGTAATTTGTACGGTCGGTTTCGCCTCGTCCCCAAATTCGATTTGGGGTTCCCCTGCCGGTCGAGCCCGCGAGCATAACTGCCCCTTCATTACCGCGGTCTTATTTTGTTGGGCTTAGCTTCTTTTGCCTGTGCTGTACGCAGCTATTTAAGCGGGTATGGCGGAAGGGCTCTTCCTCAAGCTTTGCCGTCGGAGAGCGGACATCCTCCGGAGCCGATTTTGAGAGATTGTAGATCGTTGAGGACATCAAGGTTGCTCGCGAACATCTCTTGTTGGCGCGCAAACTGACCGGAGCTGGAACGGTGCGTCTGCCGACCTGGTTGCAACAGCCGTTGAAGGTGACTTTCTGGGCAAGGAGTGCGCCGGACTACGGCCTGGTCGCCTGGCTCTTCGTCCGCCTGCTGGCAGCCGTCTATCTCGCCGCCTTTTGGTCCTTGGCCGTGCAGATCACGGCTCTTGCGGGCACACAGGGGATCTACCCCATCGCGGAGCAGCTTCAGATCGCCGCCGAGAATTACGGTGCCTGGCGCTTCCTGGCTTACCCCTCGATCTTTTGGGTAGCCGCTGGCGATGAGGCCCTGGTAGCGGCCGCCTATGCGGGCTGTGCACTGGCGGTCCTGCTCTTCGCCGGCTGGTGGGAGCGGCCGGTGCTCGTCCTGCTCTACCTGCTCTACCTTTCCCTTTTCCACGCCGGGCAGATCTTTACGAACTTCCAATGGGACTATCTGTTGCTGGAGGCAGGATTCCTCGCCATTTTCCTGCCGGGCGGCTCTCGAATCGTGGTCTGGCTTTTCCGCTGGCTCCTGTTCCGGCTGCGCTTTCTCTCCGGTATCTCCAAGCTCCTCAGCGGAGACCCGACCTGGAGCGGGCTCACGGCGCTCAACTACTACTTCGAGACCCAGCCACTACCGCACGTCGGCGCCTGGTACGCCCACCTGCTGCCCGAGTGGCTCCTGCGCTTCGGCACCGGGGCAACGCTGGTGGTCGAGATCCTGGTCCCTTTCCTCATGTTCTTCCCCCGCCGCTGGCGTTTCCTCGCGGCCTGGGTAACCATCCTCTGGCAGGTCCTGATCATCCTGACCAGCAATCACAACTTCTTCAATCTGCTGACCATCGCCCTTTGTCTCTTCCTGTTCGACGACCGCGCCCTGCGGCGGGTTCTGCCCAAGATCTGGCAGCGACGGGCCGAGACACGACCGCTCCTCACGCCGGTACCCCGCAGAGGGGTAGTCCTGGCGACGGCGGTGGCTGCGGCCGTGATCGTACCTGCCAGCATCGTCGAAGCCCTGCCACTATTGGGGAACAGCCGGCCGATTCCCTGGGTGAGCACCTGGGTCGGTTGGTTGAAGCCGTACCGTATCGCCAACCGCTACCATGTGTTTCCGACCATGGAGACCGAGCGCATCGAGGTGCAGATCTCCGGGTCCTTGGACGGCGAGCACTGGCGCCCCTATCGCTTCCGGTATTGGCCGGTGGATCTGGACCGTATCCCGCCCTTTGCCGTTCCCCACCAGCCGCGCTTGGACTACATGCTCTGGTTCGTGCCCTCGAGTCCCTTTTTCCTCGACTGGTTGGATCGGTTTCTGCACCGGCTGCTCGAAGGCTCGCCGCCCGTGTTCATAAACAAGTGTTTTTTCAAACTCAACTATTTTTGTTACACCTTTTTGTGAAATATCATACGCAATAGAGTTTTCAAAAACTAACAATGGCTTTTTTTGAGAAT
>JAYEJW010000691.1:0-4416 GCA_034716535.1 Pseudomonadota bacterium | reverse complement strand
GACTCGCGGCCATCGATGCGCAACGCTTCGCCACGGATTTCACTTTCAACGGCAAGCACTACAGCGTGTTCGAGCAGCCCAAGGCATTTTCGTACACCCCCGACGAGCAGGGCGAGACGCACACTTTCACGCTACGCCATATCCACATCTGGAATCGCAGCAGCGACCGGCGCACCTGTGCACTGGTCCACGCCGATGCCTCGTTGTTGAGCCTGGAAGACGCGACCCGCGCCATTCTCAGCCGCTGGGGGGCTTCCGAGAACACATTCAAGCACCTTCAGGAGCGCCATCCGGCACATTATCAGCCAGGGTTCAAGCTGGTCGAAAGCGAGCAGCAGGACATCGCCAATCCCGAACTCAAGATCCTGGGCAAACGCATCGGGCGCCTGCGCAAGGAACTGGCTAAACTTTACAAGAAACTGGCAAAGACCCCGGAGAGTACCAACAAAGACGGCTCGGTACGACGAAACAGTCGGCGCTCGCGCTTGCAAGAGAAAATCGAACGCAAGGAGCAGGAACTCACCAAGCTGCAGGAAGAGAAAAGCGGCTTACCCGAGCGGGTTGATGTATCGACCCTGCAGAACTACCGCTCCTTCAAGCAGGTGGACAACGAAGGGAAATACCTGTTCGACTTTGTGACCACCTCGGTGTGGAATTCCCGCAAACAGATGGTTGACTGGTTGCGGGCCGATTACGGGCACGATAACGAGGTGGTTGACTTGTTCTACGCTATCACCCATTGTCACGGCTGGGTGCGAAACACCGCCGAAGCCGTCACTGTTCGCCTGGAACCCTTGCCGCAGCCCAAACGGCGTGCCGCCCAGGAGCAGTTTTGTCGCAAACTCACGTCGCTCGGCGCGCAAACCCCTCAGGGTAAACGGCTCGTCGTGGAAGTGGGCGATTCCCCGCTTTAGCCGTTAAACTGTCCAAAAATAGGCGCGGTTTTGGTCGAAAAAGTCGATGTCTGACATTAAAACCACGGAAGTTAAATCACCACCGGCAAAGCCGGTGGCTTATTGGGTGAGCCCCTCAAAGGGGCCAGAAATCGTGAGCCGCCCAAGGCGGCAGGCTTGGGTTTCCGCCGATCATAGCGAGCACATTCAAACACCTGCTGCCGAACATACGGTCTCACGATAAGGCTGTTGAGCCGTAGGATGCAGTGAGGAACGAACCGCATCCTACAGGATACCTTACCGGAGCAGTTCAGTGAGTTGAGATCCCGCCCCTCCTACCTCGCATTATGGTTGGGGTGGCCAAACGACGACCAATGCCCGTTAGCCCGACCGTCGTAACGGTCAAACCTGTGTGAGTCCCCCGGCAAAGCCGGGGGTTTACTGTGATTAATTAAGGAGGTCAAGAAACACCGTAAGTAATTGAAAATATGGAGCTGGCGATAGGATTTGAACCTACGACCGGCTGATTACAAATCAGCTGCTCTACCAACTGAGCTACGCCAGCTTGAAGGAAAACAAAAAGTTTCAACTAGAGGAACCTACCGCGTCACGAAACAGTTGGATGATCACAACCCGCTGATTCAATAGTACATTCGTTTCCTGCTAAAAGTCATACCGTAGCAACATTTGGCTGTTGGCAAGCCATTTTCCCCCATTTTAGCCCATTTTAACCCTCTTGCGACGTATTGATGGCCCGATTTTCGCCAAAAAGTGATATACTATTGCTTAAGTGGCTCCCATTAAGCAATACCGTCGCATTGGAGGGTTTTCCCATGCCCGCACGTTCTTGCGAAGTAATCACGAGGCTCCTGGCGTCCACTGACGTGGTGGAGTTCAAAGACCTGCAAGCGGCGCTGGGCAGCGCATCGCGGGCGACGACCTTCCGTTATTTGAAGCGGGTGCCGTACCAACGTAGCTATAACCACAACGGCCGCTATTACACCCGGGAGGATCCCGCGCGCTATGATCGTTTCGGGTTGTTCTCCTGCGGCGACATCCATTTTTCCCGTGACCGCACCGTCGGCGAGACAATAAAACGCCTGGTGCACGAATCGTTTGCCGGTTGGACTTCGCGGGAGTTGCAGGATGTTCTGCATGTGCGCGTGCAGGTTTTTTTGCTCGATGCCGTGCGCCGCGTCGCTGTAGTACGGGAAAAGCTCGGCGGGTTCTATGTGTACGTTCATACCGACCGCACCGAGCGGGAGTTGCAGTTGCAGCGGCGCCGTGATCGGCTCGGCACCAGGGGGAGTACGTCAGTCGAAGCCGAGGTCGGCGACGAGGTAATCATTGCGGTGCTGTTGACGTTGCTGCACCATCCGGAAGCCAAAGCAGCGAATGTGGTGCGTTGGCTGCACGGACATTCGCCGCCGATTTCCATGCAGCAAGTCGATGCGGTATTTGCCCGGTACGACCTGGAGTCCATCGGCAAAAAAGGGGGCGGTTCCAGATCCTGATCCTGCTGCGACGGCACGCCCGGCAAGCGGGTTGGTCGGCGGCTGAGATGGCACGGGCGACCGGCGAGGCGGGTGATGTTCCCTGCATCAAGTTTATCGCTGAGGGCGAGCAGTGCCCGATATGCGGTAGTACACTGAAGGTATACAAGAGCCGCTCGCGGCAGGTGATCACCCTGGAGCCGGGACCCTTCCAGGCCATTGAGACGCTCAAGCAATGCAGCAAAGATCAGTCGCATCCGGTTATGAGATCCAACGCGCTCGCCCGGGTGGTCAAGCCCCGCCAGCGCTATGGCTACGATATAATCGTCCATGCGGGCTGTGCCCGTTACCTGGAGAACAAGCAACGCGGGGAGATCCAAGCCGAGCTGAACCGGCAATGGGGCATCGAGCTTTCCGTCGGCAGCCTTTCCCATCTCTGCGATCGATTTCTGATCCACCTGGAAGCGCTGCACCTAGCGCGTGTGTCGCAGCTGCGTGCTGCCCTCGGGGAAGGTTATCCGCTGCACATCGATGCCACCTGCGAGCACGGCAAGGGCGGGCTTTTTGTCTGTATGGACGGTTGGCACGGGTGGGTGTTGGTGGCCGGGTGCATCCCGTCGGAGCATGAGGATCATCTGCGCCCGTTGGTCGAGAAGACGACGCGTTTGTTCGGCGAGCCGATTGCGGTCGTCCGCGACATGGGCTCGGGCGGCGCCAAGGCGGTTGCTCCCTTGCGCGACAAATCCATCCCCGATTTGATCTGCCACTTCCATTTCCTGGCGGCGGTGGGCAAGAAGCTCTTCGAGCAGCCCTATGGCCAACTGCGCAAGCTGTTGAAGTCCAGCAAAGTCCGCACCGACCTGCGGACGTTGCTGCGGGATCTACGTGGCTACTCTGCCACAAGCCCCCACGATGGACGGTTTGGCAAGGGCGTGGTACGTGAGGACCTGTCGGCCTTGGTGCTGTGGATCTTGGAGAGTGACGGTACCAAGGACCTGCTTTATCCGTTTGGTTTGGTTCATCTGGAGTTCTACCAGCGCTGCCAAGAGGCGCTACGACGTGCACAATCCTGGGTTCGGGGACCACGGACACTCCCCGAACGGCGTGCTATCGATCACCTTGCCACCCTCGTTCGTCGCTTCGACAGAGACAGCCGCTTCAACACGGCAGCATCCCGACTGGAGAAGGGCTGGCAGGCTTTCTGCGAGTTGCGCGATGTGCTGCAACTGTCCAACGCCGAGTTGCCTCGGGCCGATGTGCGTGCGCAGCAGCGAGAGTTCGCATCCCTGGAAGCGCACCGGATGCGCGAGATCGAAGAATCCCTTCGGGAGTATCGAGCAGAGCTTGGCCGACGGATCACATCGCCACAGGGTGCCGGTTCGTTATCGACATCACCCAGCGTCGTCGTCGTGAAATATCTTGACCGTTACGGGAAGCGCCTGTTCGGACACCCGACCCGGCGCGACGAGAAAGGAACGATTGTCGCAATCGTCGAACGAACCAACAATGTGCTTGAGCACTTCTTCGGTAACGAGAAACAGCACCTGCGCCGCAGGTTGGGGCGGGCTAATCTGGGGCGCGATCTCGAGGACCAGCCCGCCCAGGCTGCTTTGGCCGCCAACCTGCGCGATCCCGATTATGTTCGCGCGCTTTGCGGCTCCCTGGATCAGCTTCCAGTGGCTTTTGCAGAACTCGACGAGCAAGCGCTTGCACGCGCCACCCCCCTGTCCAGGAGCAATCGAGATTCCAAGCTACAGCATCGCATCCGTGAACTACTCCGGGGTGAATAAACGGTCGATCCAGGGTATGATAATCGGAAATCCAACCGTTGTTTGACGCGGTAGTTGTTTCATCTACAGGCGTTGCAAAACAGCCCTGAAGCACGACCGAGAAAGGTCAATGCCAACAGTAGCTTGAGCCGATCAGGAAATAAACCTTTCGCATAAGGGGTAGACGGCGGTCAGCGGGTCTGGCAAGATATAGGAAGCGCAATAGGCGTGGAAACGGGACGAGGAGGCGAGGCGGATGGG
>JAYEJW010000690.1:0-4430 GCA_034716535.1 Pseudomonadota bacterium | reverse complement strand
TTCGACCATGCGCTTGAGAAATTGGGTCCGTACTCCGCTGCTTTCAGGTCCGTTATCCATCTTGATCTGAATCTGCGTGGTGGCTTGTTGCTCCTGAGCCGGGAGCTGGTTCCACCACGCTTGCAATGAATCCACAAGGAAGTCGCTGGTTTTTGCCGAACTGCCGAATTCGATGTGCAGTTGGCCCGTGTCCTCGTCGAGGATGCCGCACGGAGTATGTTTGCCGTGGTATTCCATGTCGTGGTCGCAGGCACGATTGTCGCCACGCGTCATCCCACCACGGGAGAGGTCGCCCAACTTGACCGTCGCCTTGCAGTCCACACTCAATCGTTTGACTCCAATCGATTGGTTAGCTTGGTCTTTTTCCTTGACATTGGCGAAGATGGCGTCGGTCTCGGGAATTTTTTTTGGGGCTTCGCCTTGACTACCCGACGCAATCGATACCTCAATCGATTGAGAATCTTCGCCATGGTGCCCGGCGCCGGCAACTGCTCCTCGCCGTAACCGAGTTGTCTCAGCTGCCGGAGTGCTTCCGCTGCCGTCAACCGGGTGAAGGCCATGGTGCTGCGAAAACTGGGGTCTTGCTGCCCGTGTTCCTCGGCCAGTCGACACAGTTCGGCGGCCACCTCCGGGTGTTTCTCCTCCCAGCGTTTGTTGCCGGTGAGATTCGCCTTGGCACTCACACAGAGGATCCCCGTGCGTTTCTCTCCCAGTCCCGTTTCCACCATCTCGCGCCCCCACCCGAACACCCGCTCTGCCTGCCGGGCACTGCCACCACAGTATTTCAGGGCCATCTCTGCGGCAAAGGATCGGCGCTCTGCACCATGCATCTTCGATAGGGCCAATCGAACGTCAGCGATCTGTTCTGTTGTCGGCTGTGGCGGGGCTTGAGCGAGCATCGGCGAGGTATTCCGTTAGGCTTCAGTATGATCCATATTCTTTCGCATCTTTTACCTAAGATCTAGTCTATAACACATGAAATCTAGGTAACTTTGTTGGATCAAATCACCTTAGAGGAACTTAGGCGCTGCTGTACTAGGGTCCTTTCAAGGGGCCGAAGTTGACGTAGCTGCCATGATCGTGCTGGTAGAGCATCACCCGGCAGGAGTTGGCGAATTCGGCACCGACCAGCGCGGCCACACAGGCGGGGCCGGCATGAAAATAATGCAGGGTGTCGGTGCCGCTCTCCAGGATACGCGCAGCGAGATCCCGCAGCTCCTGGTGGAGTGACGGGAGGTCATCGGGCGCCAGATTCCTGCTGCGCGAGAGGCAGAACAGCCGCTCGTCGGGAATCTCCTTGAGAGCGGGCTGGGTCTGACGGAACCGCTCGACGCTTGCTCGCACGTCCTTGCCCGCCAGCAGGTCCAGGATCAGGATGGCCGGCCGTTCTCCCGGGTGCCTGCGGATGTCCCCGGAACCAGCGCCGCTGCTGGCGCCGGCGCCCGATGGTGACCTCGTACCAGGTCCAGATAACGGGTATCGCGATCAGCACCCCGATGACCACGCCGACGGGATCGACGTAGGTCATGATGATGTTCGAGACCTTTTCCCACATGATCTTCAATCTACGCGCAAGACCCGAAACTCCTCCACACGCGCCCCGCAGGCGCGCATGTCTTCAGTCGACAGCTCGCGCCCCCGCAACCGTGCAGGAAGATCGAGCGATAGGTGCAGATACCGCCCTCCGCGCGCGCAGACTTCGGCGGCAAGGTTGCAGGGCAGCGAGCCGATGACCCGGTCTCCGCGCTCGATCGGCCCGACGTTCAGGTGATCCAGCACCCGATCCACGGCGATCACCTCGGCCACCGCCCAGTCCCGGGCGCCCGGGTGGCGGGTGACGAAATAGGTGGTCATCAATCGATCCTCCGAGCTCAGCCCGCGCCCTGTCCTACGTGCGGCGTGACGCAAGTACTCAATGTTGCACGTCCTGCATAACACCACCTCGCTTGCGGCGCGATCGGCCTGGCGCTGGTGTAGAATCCAACCGAACGATCGTGGGGCGAGGCCGCACCCCGGCTGACGAAAAGGCGCCCCGCCGCTGATCGCTCCCTCTCCCCATCCCTCTCCCGACCTCGGGAGAGGGGGGGAAGGTGCATCTTCGGCGCGGTATTTTGCGTTAATGCCGTTGGAGAACCATGCTTTGACAGAACCCGCCAATCGCCCGGCCCGCTACGAGGACATTCTCGCCCTGCCGGAAAACCTGGTGGGCGAGATCCTTTTCGGCGAGCTGCACACTCATCCCCGCCCCGCCCCCAGGCACGCCCGCGCTTATTCTGCGCTCGGCTATCTCCTGGGAGGACCGTTTGACGGCAGTATCGGCGGTCCCGGCGGCTGGTGGATCCTTGACGAGCCCGCGCTTCATCTGGGAGCGGACATCATCGTACCGGACGTCGCCGGCTGGCGGCGCGAGCGCATGCCCGCGCTGCCCGACGCCGCCTGGTTCGAGTTGGCCCCCGACTGGGTCTGCGAGATCCTCTCGCCGTCCACCGCCCGCACCGACCGGGCGGTGAAGATGCCCATCTATGCCCGCGAGGGCGTTGGCCACCTCTGGCTGGTGGATCCGGACGCCCGCACCCTGGAGGCGTACCAACTGCAGGTCGACGGTCACTGGCTGCTGCTCGCAACCCTCAAGGAAGACGACGCCGTTCGGCAGCCGCCGTTCGAGGCGGTGAGCTTTCCGTTGGGGAACCTTTGGGCCTGAAAGCGAATACAACTCGCTCCAGGTCTGCTTCAGCCAGTCCTTTTGTCGTACGTACCCACCAGGCGTGGAACGCCGCGCGCGCCGCGGAGCTCAGCTCAGCGCCGAGAACAATTGGCCGGTCAACAGAATAGCCACTCCTGAACCTTCAGGCATCGGTCGCGCTGCTTCACTTTTTGCTTGTTCGTCCCGCCGAAGTCCGGTATCCGCTTGTCTCCCTGCTCCCAAAGCGAGCGGATTCTCTCGGCCACCCTGCGCCTCTCGTCCGCCTGGTCCCACTTCCCCTGTTCCAGCGCCTGTAGCAGAGCCGCGCCAGGATTGTCTCCGCCGCGAAGTTCTATCTCCTCCATCTCCCGCTGGAGCGGTGACATGGCGTCGCGACGGGCTTGGCGCTCCGCCGCCGCTCGATCCTCCTCCTCCCGCTTGCGCCGCTGCTCTTCCTCTTTCGCCCTCGCCGCCCGCCTCTGGTCGGCGGCTTGTTCCTCAAGCGCCCGCGAGTTCTCGGGGGTATGCAGCCGAACCCAACCCAAGGGGGCAGACGGTCCGCTGCCGTTGACAGCGAGTCTGCGCGTCTTGGGGAACGGCGCGCCGTTTCTTCCGAGGCGATACAAGCTGCGCATCTCCTGCTCTGTTTGCTCGTCCATCCAGTCACCGGTCATTCCGCGCCAACCGTTTCCCCAGCCAATCTGCAAATAGATACCTTCAGGTTGCTGCTCTATTTCCTTCAGAATTTGACGGCAGCGTTTTTCCGCCTCCGATACTCCATTCGTCCGAAAGAAAGCCGCTTCGGATTGAAGCCGCTGTATCGAATGCCCATTCAAGATCTCCCGCAACGCTTCGAAAGAGCCAAACCAGCCGGAGGCGCGGGACTGGAAGTCGGCTCCTAGCACTTGTCCGGCCAGCGGGTCCGCAGGCAGGAACTCATCGACTTGCAGAGCGAAGCTTGCTCGGCTGCGGGGTTGGGCGGCCTCCGCCACAAGTCCGTCTGCTTCTCTCCAGTTAGGAACGGTCCTCCTGCTGCTCATGCTGCGCCAACCAGCCCCTTTGAATCCCAAGTTCATCCAGCGCACGTCGATCAAACAGAGCTGATCGCTGGAGAACAGGGCATCCCCGACTTTCAGTGCCCGCAATATGTCGAAGTTTGGCCGTTGCCCTCTGCCGGCATCGGGAGAAAACACGGTCTCCGTCAGCCTCGCGGCGGCGGATTTCGGCGGCACGCTCGCTTTCTGCTTGGAGGGATTCCGCGTGGGTAACAGACTTGAAACACCGTTCTGAAGGACACCAGTCTCGATGGCGTGGGCGAAAAGGGCAGTCCGAATCGCTCCCATGAGCGAGCTGCCGGGGAGGAGCGGATGAAGCAGCGCGTCCTTCTCCTGTTCCCGGATACGCCCGGCGTCAATCACTTTTCCACGAGGGTAGGACGGCAGATCGTAGCCCAGGTCGCAACCGGCAACTTCAGCCAAATCCGTCAGCTTGCTCGGCAGGGAACGTAGATCCTTCTCGCCACTCTCAAGCGCCCTGTACAGTGCCTCCTGGTCGAGAACTCGGGGGATCGCGCCGCACCTTACGTAGTCGATG
Source organism: Pseudomonadota bacterium (assembly GCA_034716535.1). GTDB lineage: Bacteria > Pseudomonadota > Gammaproteobacteria > Chromatiales > Chromatiaceae > JAYEJW01. The sequence continues at coordinate 154 of JAYEJW010000690.1, read as the reverse complement.
TCGCGGATGAGCTCCCTTCCGCTGCCGACATGGAGGGGCGTGAGCACCGTAACCGTTCACACCCCCCCAGACGACCAGACGCGATACGACGGCCGAGTTTGCCATCCATGGCACTGGTTTCCGGCATCCCAGCCGGAATGACGGCGGGGGTGTG
>JAYEJW010000689.1:0-4436 GCA_034716535.1 Pseudomonadota bacterium | reverse complement strand
TCGGAATCTCCTCGTCCATCTGCTCTCGCCCCATCAGTTGTGATGGGGCTGGATTTCAACAGATGCGGCTCAGTGTGTCCAGCACGAGTCGACTCCGACCCCGCTGAGATATGGGTAATGGTATGGCTCTTACCCTATAACCGCATCGAGGAGTATTTCCGCGATCGGCTGGACACGCCGCTGAGTGCTGGCTCGATCTTCAACTTCAATCAGGAAGCCGGCAAGCGTCTGGAGGATTTCGATCGGTGGGTCAAGGCACAGCTGCACGCCTGCGCGCTGCTCCATGGCGATGAGACCGGGATCAATATCGCCGGCAAGCGGCATTGGCTGCATTGCGCCTCCAACGATCAGTACACCTGCTTTTTCCCCCACACCAAGCGCGGCAAGGAGGCCATGGACGAGATGGGCATCCTGCCGGGCTTCTCGGGGACCCTCTGCCACGATCACTGGAAACCCTACTACCGCTACGACTGCACCCATGCCTTGTGCAATGCCCATCACCTCCGCGAGCTGGAGCGAGCCTGGGAGCAGGATGGGCAGCAGTGGGCCAATCAGATGCAGGAGCTGCTCGTTGAGATCAGCCGCGCGGTCGATGCGCCCGGCGGATGTTTGAGCCCCCAAGCCGCCGAGCAGTACACAGAACGTTACCGAACACTCTTGCAAGCAGCCGACAAGGAGTGTCCGCCGCCGGATGAGGCGCAACGCAACGGACGCCGTGGCCGATTGAAACGTTCTAAGGCCCGGAACTTGTTGGAGCGCCTGCGCGATTTCGAAGACGATGTTCTGCGCTTCATGGTTGTCGAGCAGGTGCCGTTCACCAACAATCAAGGCGAGAACGATATCCGTATGACCAAGCTGCAGCAGAAGATCTCCGGTTGCTTCCGCTCCGAGGAGGGGGCCGCGATCTTTTGCCGCATCCGCAGCTACATCTCTACCTGCCGCAAGCAGGGCGTTTCCGCTACCGAGGCGCTACGCTTGCTGTTCGAGGGCCGCTGGCCTGAGTTTATGGGCACCTTTGGGGCCAGTGATACTGGCCACGTGAGCTGAATAATTACCTCAAATCAAATCACCGGGCATCTATGCTGACAGAGGGGGTTATCCTGAATCCGTGATTTGAGTGACGCAGCGACGCACTATTGGCCAATAGCGATGCCGGGTTTCATTTCAGCGACGGGAATCGGACCGGAGCGACGACGAATCCGTTCACGAAACGGTCTTGGCGCGAAAAATTGCGAGCACTGAACACGAGGATGCCGCCGCGGCGAGGCGCGGACGCTGATGCAGTGGCGGCGATCGGGATCATGTGCCTGCCAGCTGCACGTAGAGGCGTCGAAAGATGGGCACCACCGGGCAGCCGAAACCAAAGGCGAGCTTGATCCGCCGTCCCGTGTGGATCAGTCGCGCGGCCAGGTACATCAGCTCCTGCATGACGGTGCGGATGCGACGGCGCTTGGCGCGGTGACGCGGCGGGGCATCGGGGCCGAGCAGGCCGTTCTGCCCGATGTAGCGCAGGATGTTGTAGGCGAGCTGGGCGCAGGCGAGGATCAGGGCGTTGGTGGCGAACTTCCCGGAGGGCAGACGCTCGATGTCCAAGTCGGTCTTGAACTCGCTGTGGTACTGCTCAGAAGCGCCATGGTCGGCATAGAGGGCGATGATCGTCTCCTCGTCGAACGGAAGGCTCGTCCACCAACCTTCGATGTCGATCTCCGGGACCAGCAATTGCTGACCACGCTTATCAATGGTGCGCTCGATCACGCGCATGACGCGCCGCAGCGGGTAGTCGTAGCCGTCGTGGGTGCGCGTCTCGCGCACATCGAACAAGGCAACACGCTTGCCCTGGCGTGGTTCACTCCAGTCACCGTGCGCCTCGGCATAGGCCAGCCAATTTTCAGGGCGTTCCTGGCGCGGGTTCCACTTGATCAGGCAGTGGACCGGGGCGGCCTGCTCGTCCTGCTCGTTATGCGCCTCGACCACGGCGATGTTCTCGATGGCGTCGTTGCCGCTGTCCAAACGCAGCAGCAGGGGGGCGGCGGTCAATTGGCGCGCACGCCCGAGCACGCGCTGGAGAAACGCCGGCGTGCCTTTCTGGCAGTGCTGGCTGCCAGGGCGCAGTTCCAAGTCCAGGCAGTAGCCCTCCTGGCCCAGATAGCCCGCCATCGGCGCATAACCGTCTTCGCCCTGGTAGGTGCGCGAGACCCCTTCCTTCTTCGATTGGGAGTTGTCGAACGGCGTCACATCGCAATCGAGCGGCATCAGTCCGTTGTCCAGCGGCGTGAGCCGCGCCTGGCTGCGGCGCAGAAACTCAATGGCTGCCGCCTCCACCGCGGCCTTGTAGTCCGCCGCAAAGGCATCCATGCGCTGGCGCAGGATGCCCTCCGACGGGACCCGTTCCAGACCCAGCGCCTCGGCGAAATAGGCATCCTCCCGGAATCCGTTGATGGCCTCAAAATCACTCTTGCCAAGACACAGCAGTGCGACATAGACTGCGAATCTGGCGCAAATGGTTCATTAACGCGAGAACCCAAATGAGAAGCTGCTATTCGAAGTTACCGAGTGTCGTGCTCTTGCTGATATTCGAGCTTGCTAGCGCCAGCGCGGAAGGTACGAGTGCTCCTGTCGCTGTTGATGATTCAGCGGCATTGGCGGCCCTCGATAAACCCTGTGCACTTGCGGCGATATTCGACCCCGATTCGCCCCTTGCGACCTTCCAGGATTTTGAGATAGGGGTCGACCCGGAAGACCCGGATGGTGACCTGATCTATGCGTCTAACGTGGAACGAGGCACGCCGGACGGAACGGATATTTACGTTATGCGGCTGGATGGCCGCACCGGTATGCTGTCGGGCTCGCCACGGATAATCGCGGACAATTACACGGGCCGGCAGAAGCTCAATGGTCCCGAGTTTACCTTTAACCCGCAATCCGGCCTGGGTGTGATGCTGGCGGGCCCGGGGGGAGTTCATGCGGCATGGCGGCGTTCTCCGATGGCTTGGGACGCGTTTGACTTCGATCTTTTCGGCGCTCCATTTCCGCCACTGACCCCGCCGCCGCTTCCCCCGACGTATCCGGGACGGCACCCCAAGGATTCGCATCCGTTCGGATTGAGAGCGTATTCGGAGATTGATTTCGAAACATACACCTGCGGGGAAGTCTGTTATGCCTACCTGGACGACAGCACCACGACGGACCTGAAAGTCACTTTGGAGGCTGCGGGCAACTTCCAGTTGTACCGGTCGACTCTGCATCCTGTCGCAGACGGTTACGCGGTTTTCACGGGCTGCCGGCTTCCCACGGCGGCGCCGTCCGATTGTGGCATATTCGAAGTTCAGATCGACGGCAACGGTGGCGTATCGTGGGAGACTTTCATGCAACTCTACGAACAGGTGAGATTCCCGACCCAGGAGTACGAAAAGATACAAACTGCCATACACCCCGTGTCGGGCAACCTTGTCGTGGCCTTACTCCACGGTCATACCCTGGCAATCTGGGAATCGGGGACTCCACACGCGAAGCTCACGCTGGTGGACAAGCTTGACAATCTACCAACTGGCGAAACCGAAACACCAAGCCACTTGCGGCTGATTGAAGGGCCGACAGTATTGTACGTTCAATTCTTCCTACGGGATGGTGCGAATATGGGATCCTACGTGTCGGTGTTCGACGAGTCGTTCGGTCCACTGCAGCAAATCGATGCGCGTGACCCGGGCGGGTCCGAGCTTGTTTATCTGCCGGCCGCTGATCGTCTTGCGTTATTCCACGGGGAAACAGCGAGCATGCCAAACGGGACGGAAGTCCAAATGGTGCAGCGTTGCTGGGTGGACCTGTGATGAAGAGGTTCTACATGGGCAACGGTCGCGAGGTAATTCCTTTGGCCTTGAGGCTTCTACTGGTTCTGGCGGCCGCGATGTCTTCGGCGGCCCAGGCCATCGCGGCGCAACAGCCGAACATCGTCGTCATCATGACGGACGACCAGCGTGTCGACGAAACGTCGCTAGCAATGCCGAACACCCTTTCTCTGATCGCCAGCGAGGGCTTCGCATACACGGACGCGATCGTGCACTCCCCGCTTTGTGCCCCGTCGCGGGCCACGTTTCTCACCGGGCAATACGCCCATAACCATGGCGTGCTTGCCAACCAGAATCCCTATGGGTACGAGGCGCTTGATCACACGAACACGTTACCCGTGTGGCTTCAGGCCGCCGGATACCACACGATCTTCGTAGACAAGTACCTGAACGGTTACGGGGACATAAATCCATTCGAAGTCCCGCCGGGGTGGTCGGATTGGCGCGCTGCATTGACGCTGGAATACTACGAGTATTTCGTCAACTTCAACGGCTTACTGATGCGGTACGGAAACGAGCCGCAGGACTACCGGACAGACGTGATGGCAGACCAGACGGCGGCGGCCATCCAGGAGGCGCCGACTGACCGGC
>JAYEJW010000688.1:0-4436 GCA_034716535.1 Pseudomonadota bacterium | reverse complement strand
TACGAGAGCCTCCTGACAACGGCGCGCGGCCCGCCGTCACGGCGGCCCCCCGCGCCAAGGAGATCGCGACCGCTTCGATGCGGCCGCCGCCCCTCAGCGGAAACCGCGCTGGGGACGTTCGGCCCTGGGCCGGGCCTCGTTTACTGTCAGCTTCCGGCCCTGCATATCGGTATCGTTCAGGGACTTGATGGCTTGGTCGGCCTCGGAATTGTTGGGCATATCGACAAAACCGAACCCCTTCGACTGACCGGAGAACTTGTCCTTCACAACCTCCGCGCTCGCCAGCTCGCCGTACTCGCTAAAGGTGTCCCTCAGGTCTTCATCAGTGACACTGTAAGGCAGATTACCTACGTAGATCCTCATCGCTCGCTCTCGTACAGGTGTGCGTCGATCGACCCGGCACTATCGCTTGACCGACGCTCAAGTCGAGCGGTAGCGAACGGCAAGCGTCTGCCGTGTGCTGTGACCCCGCCGCATCTTCCGGCGGGTCTTCAGCGCGCGCATCCGAAGGCCGAACCCCATGTTTGAGCATGCCTTCCGCTGTGGGCTCCGGTCCGTATAACAGGTGGACGATCAGGGGGAGAGGGGGTGGTGCGCGGGGAATGCCGCCGAAGGAGCGCCGATCAAGATCGGACGCACTGAGCTATCAGGTCCCGCTGGCAAACCCCGGAGCGGCCCCGGAGCGGGGATGGCGGATGGTTCTTTCCGTGAGTAGTCGGGACCTTGAAGCTTGTGCCGGCTGAAGCCTGGGGCGAACGGTAGTTTATCTTCCCGCGCCCGTCAATATCCGATTGGGGTGAAGGCGTGTCAGGCCCCCCGGGTCTCCGAGACCTGGTAGCCCGCCTTCTCCACTGCCTGAACGAGGGCACTGACGTCGAGGTGATCGCCGCGTACACGCACGAGCCCGGAAGACAGGCTCGGCGACGCCTCCGCGACCGTCTCGAAACCTTCCAGCGTCTTCTTGACGTTGGCCACACAATGCTGGCAGGACATTCCTTCGACTTTCAGTGTAAGCCCCAGGTCCCCTTCCACCGGGGATCGCCGCGCCTTGATCATCGCGGCGAGACGGCGCAGCAGCAGAACCGCTAGCAGGAGCGTCAGGACAACGGCGGAGCCGATGCCGATCCACTCGGGTCCGTGCTCATGAGTGACCACCGCTGGTTCTACGCCCTCCAAGACGAACTCGAACATCAGACCGAGCAGGATGCTCATGACGACGACCGTGCCCAGGTAGAACAAGAGCACGCGGGCCCCCAAGGCACGGTGGACGGCGCCCAGGGTCGCCACGTTCGTGGCGGGCCCCGCCATGAGGAAGACCAGCGCCGTACCGGCCGGCATTCCCGCCGCGATCAAGGATGCGGCAATGGGCACCGATCCCGTGGTGCAGACATAGAGCGGGATGGAGATCGCAAGCACAAGCAACATGCCCAAGACACCTTGAGTCCAGGACTGCTCGGCAAGATAGTCGGTCGGCACGAAGGTTGTGATAAGGGCCGCCGCCAGCACGCCCGCGATGATCCACAGATCGATGGCGCCAAGCAGGTCGAACAGGGCGTAGCGCAACACGGCCTTTATGCCGCCGGCAGTTGTCTCCGTATCCGACACGGGGGGTCCGGCCGCCGCCTGATCCCTCTTGGTGAAACGGTTAACCAGCCCACCGCCGATCAAGCCGGTCACGAAGGCGGCAGCCAGCTTGAACAGGGCGAAAGGCCAGCCCAGGAAAGACGCACTGACCAGAATCGAATCCACCCCGGTTTGCGGTGTGCTGATCATGAAGGCCGTTGTCGCCCCCTTCGAGGCCCCTTCATTGCGCAACCCGAGGGCGGTCGGAATCACCCCGCACGAGCACAGGGGCAGGGGTACCCCGATCAGGGAGGCACGGGTGACGCTGCGCATGTCCGGGCGATTGAGCCCCCGGTGTATGAACCCCTTCGGCAGATACACGTGCATGAGCCCGGCAATGAAAAGACCGAGCAACAGGGAGGGTGACAGATCCAGCATGACCTGCCAGAGCTCGTGGAGATAACTCTCTAACATAAGCCTAACAACGGTCGTAATGCCCAGTTCACAGCGATACTGTGTAGATAAGCGCCGAAGGCACTCCTCCTCGCTGTCTCCCCCTGGGAGAGGGCCGGGGTGAGGGGCCAGGCAGGCGTGCGTCTCAGAGGAACCCGGGCGTTACGATGGAAGGCCAACCGTCGCGATGCGAGCAGAGGACGATGCGCAATGCGCAACGCCCTCCTCGCCTTGAGCCTGTCGTCTTCCGGTGGGTACAGTCCTTCGGGGACCCACCGCCACAGAGATTGCGACCGTTTACATATTGCCTTTCTCGTGTTGATCGTACAGATAGCCCCCGAGTGCCCCGGCGCCGGCACCGATGAGGGCGCCCGTGCCCGCGCTGCCGCTGAAGGAACCGATGATCGCACCGGTGCCGGCACCGATGGCGGTGCCGCTGGCCGTGCGCGACCCGGTGGTGCTCCCACAACCGGCGATGGCGATGGACGCGATGAGGATGACAGGTACGGCGATGGTTTTCATGCCAGTGACTCCCAAAATGTTGTGTATTAGTGCTCGCTGGCGAGCCCTTGTTAGACCTGACTGTAGCTCCCTACGGATGGTCGTTGAGACTCTTAGCGTGTCGCCTCTACTGAAATTTGACCGTGGGCAGTGCGAAAAATCTCAGCGCTTGCAGGGATACTTGTCCGCAAGTGCCCGCACCAATCCGACGACGGGTAGCTCACCCATCGCTTCCTTGTCACCGGAATGCTTCTTCGCCCAGGCGACGAACGCCTTCTTGCCGTCGCCGATGGTTGCGCTCTCCGGATAACAAATCAGGCGCTTTAGATGCTTCTTGTCGCTGACGGCATCGTGGTACTGCACGGCACCTTCGATGAAGCCGCGGCACTCGTAAGCCGCATGGATGTAGTTGGGGTCATCCGCGGTCGCCGAGCAAATCTGATAGAGATCCTCCGTCGTCTCGAGCGCGAAGTCTTCTTCTCCCACCGCACCCACGGCCTGTTGGGCAACGATGGAAGCGAGAAACGCGGCGCCGAGTGCCGCGGGTAACGTGCTTTTTATCTTCATGTGATCTTTCCCTTACTTGTTGGAAATTGCGCCGCCCGGCCCCGGGACTGCGCTTCGGAAACTCAAGCCTGAAACCACCGGGCGGATTCTAGTCGATTTTCCCTGCGCACGAACAGTCCACGCGGCCTCCCGTCCTCAGGATGTCTGGAAACAGCCCCGAAGTCCGGCCTCCAGCGTCGGGAATCGCAACTTCACCCCGAGCTCCTCCAACATCCGGCGGTTGCTCAATCGGCGCGATTCACGCATGTACGACATCATGCCGGGGGAGAGCTGCTCCTCGGCCTCCTCCAGGGAGATCACCGGGGGTCTCGGCAGTCCCGCCCCGTCGGCGACCCGGAAGAAGTAGTCGGTCATGGTGCTCGGGTTTCCGTCGCAGACGTTGTACAGGGCACCCGTCTTACCCCGCTCCATGGCCGCCACGCAGACTTCCACCAGGTCGCCCGCATGGATGCGGTTGGAGAAAGGCGCCTGGGCCTCGCGCACCAGGGGCAGGCCTTCGCGGATACGCTGCAGGGGCAGCCGCCCGGGGCCGTAGATGCCCGCCACGCGCAGGATGACGAGTGCCCCGCCCGAGGCATGGCTCCAGCGCCGCAGGGTCTGTTCCGCATCCCAGCGGCGGCGCGCACGGTCCACCACGGGCCGCGCTGGCCAGGTTTCATCTACCCAGGCACCCTCGCAGTCGCCATAGACGCCGGTCGTGCTGATATAGACCAGACGCTCCGGATCTCCGATGTGCTCGAACGCGGAGACCAGCCGGCGGGTGTGCAGGTCCTCCACGCCACGGACCGGTGGGGGCGCGAAATGAAACACACGCGCACCTGCCAAGGGCAGATCCCCGAGGGGATCAACGGCGAGATCACGCGCCAAGCCAGGGATGGACTCCTGCTCCAGGGCCGCCAGGCTCTGCGCACCGCGCACCAGCCCCAGCACGGGCTCGGCGCGGTCGAGGTAGTGACGGGCGACCTGCCGGCCGATGTGGCCGCAACCGAGTATCAACATATGCGTCACACGCCCTTCAGGCTGCGGGAGTTGGACAAGGAGTCGGAATCCTACGGGTTTTCAGGTCGCACGCCCACAAATTTGGAACGCCCGCGGCAACCCGCGCGCCGAGACGACGTCTTCGTTCTAATACTCCGACGGGGAGGTTTTGATGGAACTCAGAGCGTCCCAAACGCGCCAAGGCAAGGCGCAGTCCGCCGGGAATGGTTATTCCCTTTCCAAGGACTGCAACGCCGCATTGGTACGTTTGGGGCGCTCCCTTCGGGCGAGGCGAGAAGCGGCCATCTGCATTGTTGCGCGGGCTTGAATTAGCTACGGCTAGTCCTGCGCCCGCGCGCCTAGCAGCTGACCGC
>JAYEJW010000687.1:0-19423 GCA_034716535.1 Pseudomonadota bacterium | reverse complement strand
AAAGTCGAAGAGTCCAATAGTCGAAGAGTCGAAAGGGTAAGAAAGCGCACTCTTCGACTTTTCTGACTTTTCGACCATCCGCCCATGCAATTCACCCCGGTCTCCCGCCGATCCCGCTCGCCCGAACGAGACCGCCGAGTTTACGCCGACCTCGACGACCTGATCCGCCTCCAGTTCAAAGCCAAGGGGTTCAGCTACCTGCCCCGGCAACCGGTGCACAGCGTCCTCTACGGCCGCCACGCCTCGCGTCTTCGCGGGCGCGGACTCAACTTCGAGGAGCTGCGCAATTACCTGCCCGGAGACGACATCCGCAATGTGGATTGGAAGGCCACCTCGCGCACCAGCCGTCCCCACGTGCGGGTGTTCACGGAGGAAAGGGACCGCCCGGTCTGGCTCCTGGTGGATCAGCGCGCATCCATGTTCTTCGGCAGCCGCGAGCGCCTGAAGTCCGTGACCGCGGCCGAAGCAGCGGCGGTGTCCGCTTGGCGCGTTCTGGGCCTCGGCGATCGCGTCGGCGCGTTGGTCTTTGACGATACCGAAATCGTCGAGATCAAGCCCCAGCGCAGCCGCAACCAGGTCATGCGCATACTCGGCGAGGTGGTGCGAAAGAACCACGCCCTGCGGGCCGGTGCCGGAATCGCGACCAACCCCGGCATGTTCAACGAAGTGCTGCGCCGGTTGCTGCCCCTGGTCAAGCACGACACCCTGGTTACCTTGATCAGCGACGTCAGCGGCGCCGACGACGACTCGGTCCGGATGGTCACCCAGCTCAACCAACACAACGACGTCATTCTGGCCTTCGTCTACGACCCCATGGAGCAGGAGTTGCCTGGTGTCGGACGTCTCGCCATGAGTGACGATACCGGGCAAATCGAGGTGGATACGAGTCGCTCAGCTCTGCGCCGTGGGTTCGAGGAACATTTCCAGGACGGTCTGCGGAAGATGCAGGCTCTCTCCCGCAAGCAGGCGATCCCTCTGCTGCAGATCGGCACCCATTCCCCGGTCCTCGATCAGGTACGCGAGCAGTTGGGCCGAAGGACAGCAAGACGCAACTGAGCGCCTGCTCTTTGTTAAAGGTGATTAGCTCTATCGCTCAGCAAGGCCTGATTCATGCTCGAAAAAGCAAGAAAAGCCGTAGGGCGGCAACCCCTTGCCGCCGCAATCGCTGGCCTATGTCGGCATGGGATTGCCGACCTACCGGGTTTGCCATCGTAACGGGAGTCTCTTGCATCCAGCTGAGGCAGGGGGCTAATCACCTTGCCAAATGTCCCATCCAATGTGTTAGTGCGCTCATGCACCTAGCAGGAGGAACCTTCCGATGATGCACACGTTGGCGAAGATACTTGCCCTCTACCTTGGTTTGTCGTTTGCGGGCCTTTCCGCAGCCGAGACCACTGACGCGCTTCCGTCCTGGAACGAAGGTTCTCCCAAGCAGGCCATCACCCAGTTTGTCGAGGCCGTCAGCACCCCGGGGGGATCAGAGTTTGTCCCGCCGGCCGAACGCATTGCGGTCTTTGACAACGACGGGACGCTCTGGAGCGAGCAGCCGATGTACTTTCAGCTCGCCTTCGCCCTCGACCGCGTGAAGGCGCTGGCGCCTCAGCATCCGGAGTGGAAGGACAAACAGCCCTTTAAAGCCGTGCTTGAAGGCGATTTGAAGGAAGTCCTTGCCGGCGGCGAGCATGCCTTGCTCGAGATCGTCATGGCAACCCACGCAGGTACCACGACGGAAGAGTTCGGCGCGTCGGTCGAGGAATGGATGGCAACGGCGAAACATCCCAAGACCGGCCGGCCTTACACCGAGATGGTCTTTCAGCCTATGCTCGAGCTCCTTGCCTACTTGCGCGCGAACGATTTCAAGACCTTCATCGTTTCCGGTGGCGGCATCGAGTTCATGCGGCCGTGGACAGAAAGGGTCTATGGCGTCCCCCCGGAACAGGTCGTGGGCAGCAGCATCAAGACAAAGTTCGAATTGTGCGAGGGGAATCCCGTACTTGTTCGGCTGCAGGAGATCAACTTCATCGACGACAAAGCCGGTAAGCCGGTCGGCATCAATCAACATATCGGCCGGCGTCCAATTGCAGCGTTCGGTAACTCCGATGGGGATCTGCAGATGCTCCAGTGGACAACCGCCGGAAGTGGTGCCCGCTTTGGGTTGCTGGTTCACCATACCGACGCCGACCGCGAATGGGCCTATGACCGCTCGTCCTCCGTCGGCCGCTTGGACAAGGCGCTTGACGAAACCCAGGCGAGGGGGTGGACGGTCGTGGACATGAAGCAGGACTGGAAGGTCATCTACCCATCCGAGAAGCAGTAGCAGGCCTGGGCATCTCGTCATGACCGCTTCGGACCCTTCCAGTGCAGAGATGCAGTCCTCGATGAACCAGGACGCGACCAGCCTCGCCGATCTCCACGACATCGTCGTGCCCGATCCGGTCTCCTGGTGGTCGCTGGCGCCGGGTTGGTATGTCCTGGGTCTTCTGGCACTGCTGGGGCTCCGCTCGCTGCTGCTCGCTTGGCGCCGGCAACGGATTGCGCAGCGTTACCGCCGTTTGGCGCTCGATGAGCTCGCGGTGCTGCGGGACGCGGCGCAGGATCCTAACAAGCGCCGGGGTGCCCTGGGCGAGCTGCCTGTCCTACTCAAGCGCACGGCCCTGGCCGCTTGGCCGCGGGCGCGGGTCGCTGCTTTGACCGGCGCCAAATGGTGGCGCTTCCTGGACGAGAACAGTGGAAAGTCACAGTTCGAGAATACGCATGGCGAGGCCTTGGAGCGGCTCGCCTACGATACGAGCGCGGCGCTCCCGGAGCAGGACGCAAAGGGTCTCTTCCGCGCCGTCGGACACTGGATTCGCCACCACCGGGTGACTAAGAACACGGACTGACCGGTGCTGAACCTCGCTTATCCCTGGATGCTCGTCCTCCTGCCGCTGCCCTTGCTGGTCGCGCTTTTTTTGCCGCCCTATCGGCAGTCCCGTCCGGCGGCGCAGGTACCCTTTCTACCGCTGCTGACCCGGCTCACCGGTCGGCAACCGGAGTCCGGAGCGGCGGTAGCACGCCGGAGCCTTTTCGAGATCTTTATCGGCATCCTGGTCTGGCTGGCGCTGGTCCTGGCTCTCGCCCGTCCGCAATGGCTGGAGGCCCCCCTGGTCAAAGAGCTGCCCATGCGGGACATGCTGCTGGCGGTGGACCTATCCGGTTCCATGGAGACTGAGGACTTCACAGATGCGCAGGGCATGACGGTGGACAGGCTGAGCGCCGTGAAGCAGGTGTTGGACGACTTCCTCACAAGGCGTGAGGACGACCGTATCGGACTCATCGTTTTCGGCTCCGCCGCGTTCTTGCAGGCGCCATTCACCGACGACCTCGAGGTGCTGCGCACTCTTCTCGACGAGGTCGAGCTGCGCATGGCGGGCCCGAAGACCGCCCTGGGCGATGCCATAGGAATGGCCATGACCCTGTTCGAGCGCAGCGAGCTGGAAGAGCGGGTGCTCATCGTGCTCACCGATGGCAACGACACCGGAAGCCTTGTCCCGCCGGACAAGGCGGCCGCGATCGCGCAGGACAACGGCGTTGTCGTTCATGCCATCGGTATCGGAGACCCAAAGAGCGCGGGTGAGGAGAAGCTCGACGAGGCGACGCTGCGCAAGGTAGCCGAGACGACCGGCGGGCGCTACTTCTACGCGGCAGACCGCCAGGCGCTGGAAGAGGTCTACGCGGAGCTGGACAGGTTGGCACCGCGCAAGGTCGAGACCCTGAGTCACCGGCCCCAGCGCGATCTGTTTCACTGGCCGCTCGGGGCGGCGCTGGTGCTGACCATCCTCTTCCAATTGCTGCAGACGGTCGGCGCCCGGCTCCGTGCGCGTCGGGACTTGAGCCCTGTACCGGAGACCGGTGCATGAGCGCTCTGGCACAGCTCCACTTCCTGCGGCCGGCCTGGCTCCTGTTGCTGATACCGGCCCTGCTGATCCTCTGGTCCCTCTGGCGGCGCCAGTCGGCGGAGCGAGCCTGGCGACGCGTCCTGGCGCCCCATCTCCTGGCGCACCTGCTGTTGCGGCAGGAGGGCGGTAACAGCCTCTGGCATCCGCTGACAGGCCTCACCCTCCTGTGGATACTGGGCAGCCTTGCACTGGCAGGACCGGCCTGGGAGCGTGCACCTTCGCCTTTTCGCGAGGATCAGGCGGCCCTAGTCATCGCGCTCAAGGTCACGCCTTCGATGCTTGCGCAGGACGTGCAGCCCTCGCGGCTGGAACGGGCCGTACACAAGATCCGTGACCTGTTGCAGCTGCGCGCCGGCGGGCGCACCGCCTTGATCGCCTACAGCGGCAGTGCCCATCTGGTCATGCCTCTCACCCGCGATGCCCGCATCATCGAGAGCTTCGCGGCCGAGCTCGATCCGGCCATCATGCCTCTCGAGGGCGATGCGGCGGCCCAGGCCGTCGGCCTGGCCAACGAGCATCTGAACAAGGCGGGCGCACCGGGCTCGATCCTTCTGATCGCCGACACGGTTTCCGCCGACCAGCACGTTGCGCTGCAAAAGCAACGAGATACCGGCGGGGTCGCGGTTCACCTGCTGGCCATGGCCGCGGGTCCGGACGTCATTCCGCCACCGGACAGCCCGTCCGCTCCGGCGCTCGACCGGAAGGCCATGGACGAGGCCGCTTTTGCGGCGGGCGGCAGTCTGGTCCTCCCGACGGTGGACGACGGGGACGTGAAGCAGCTGTCCCGTCTTATCGAGCGCAGCCTGACCCGGGCCGACGCCGAGGAAGGAGACCATTGGATCGACGCTGGATACTACCTGGTACCCGTGTTGGCGCTGCTTGTCCTGCTCGGTTTTCGGCGCGGCTGGGTGGTGCGGTATGAGTAAGCGCGCCTTCTTGGTGAGCGCCGTGCTGCCGGGGCTCCTCATCGTAAGCTCGACCGTATCGGCCGCCGACTTGCGTTTCGCCGATCTCCTGCTAACGCCCGACCAGCAGGGGCAGCGCCTGTTCGACCGGGGCCAGTTTGCCGAAGCGGCCGAACGCTTCGCCGATCCCATGCGCCGCGGTGTCGCCCTGTACCGCGCGGGAGATTTCCAGGCCGCAGCGGCTTCCTTTGCGCAGATCGACTCGGCAGAAGCCGCCTTCAACCGGGGCAACGCCCTGATCCTGCTCGGGCACTACGAGGGGGCGATCCAGGCCTTCCGGCGCGCCCACCAGCTCAGGCCCGACTGGCCCGCCGCCGCGACCAACCTTGCCATTGCCGAGGCACGCATGCTGGCACTGGCGCCACCCGAGGACGATGCCGGGGGCACCGGCGGCCAGCTCGAGGCGGACGAAATCGTGCTGGATTCCTCGGGACGAACAAAGAAGGCCCAGGGAGAGCAGATGGTGGAGGGTGCGGCGCCGACCTCGGAGGAAGAGCTGCGCGCCCTGTGGCTGCGCCGGGTGCAGACCCGACCGGCGGATTTCCTCAAGGTGCGCTTCGCCCAACAGCTGGCGAGGCGCCAGTCGCAGGGGGAGGTGGAGTGAGGCGGCTGCCCGGACCGGTGCTTTTGCTGCGCCTGTTGCTCGCGCTGTCGGTGATGGGTCCCATCTCGGCGGCCGCCGAGCAGGCAGAGCTAAAGGCGCAGGTCCGGGCCTCGCTGGCCGCCGAGGGGCCGTTCTGGGTCAGCCAGGCGGTGCCGCTTCATCTCGACCTGCTCTCCACCGGCTTTGCCTTCGGCAACCAACGTTTCGACCTGTCCGAGGTGCCGGGCGCGCTCGTGCTGCAACCGGAATCGACTGCGCTCAAGCTCACCGAGCAGCGGTCGGGCGAGACCTGGCAGGTATTGCGGTACGAGATCATGGTCTTTCCCCAGCGCGCGGGGACGCTGATGGTGCCCGCGATCGGCGTAGCCTTCAGCGTGTCCGCCGGCTATGGACAGCCGGAGCAGGGATTCAAGTTCACGACCGAGCCCCTGCAAGCCGAGGTCCGGTTACCGGCCGGCGTGGCGGAAGGCGAGCCGCTGGTGACCAGCACGAACTTCACCCTGGAGCAAAGCTGGACGCCGAACGCCGAAGAGATCAAGGTCGGCGATGCCCTGACGCGTCGGGTCGTCCTGCGGGCCGCTGACGTCCCCGGCATGGCGCTTCCTCCCATGCCCATACCCGACATTGCCGGCGTGGCCCTTTATCCAAAAGACCCCCAGGTACATGATCGGGGAGACCGCGGCGTCCTGAGGGGCGAACGGGCGGAGTCGCACACCCTTGTATTCCAACGTCCGGGCAGCTTCGATGTGCCGGGGGCTCGGATCCGCTGGTGGAATCCCGAGACGCAAAAGCTCGACCAGGTGGAGATCGCGCCGCTGTCGATCGACGTGGCTCCCAACCCTGCGCTGGAGGCGGCGAAGCCGACCCTGCTCGAACGATTGAATCGCCGCCCCTTGCTCGTGGCATCCGTGCTGCTCTTGTTGGGCGCCAGCGTTTTTCTGGCATATCGGTCGTGGCAGCCGCTCCTTTCGCGTTGGCGTACCTGGCGGTCGCGCCGTGCGGAGAGCGAAACCGCATACTTTCAGCAACTGTTGCGCGTCTGCCGGCGTAACGACCCGACTGCCGCTTACAACGCACTGACCTCCTGGCTGGCCCGGTGGTCGGCGGAGCATCCGCGGGTGGAAGACGGCGCTTCCCTCGTCGAATCCGACAGGGTGATCGCCGAGCAGCTACACCTTCTCGGGCGAGCTGTCGCGGGCTACGAGCCCTCGTGGCAGGGTGAGCCACTCGGCCAGGTGCTGACTGCCTGGCGAAAGGCACAGGACCAGCGCCATACCGGGCGGGACCATGTCCTCCTGCCGCTCAACCCGCGGTCAGTGCGCATTGGCGCGAGGGGTGTTTGAGTGGTCGCGCAAGCCGGAAGCTTCGAAACGCAGGAACCCAGCCTCCATGAGCAGGCTGTTCGCCCGCGCGCATCTTTCCAGCCAGGTGACGACATATCGCGAGAGGCGATATTTCGAGAGAGAAATCTACGCAATATCGCCACCCCGAGCAACCGTCTACCGCGTTGGCTTCCGGACGACCGCTCGCAATATCCGTAGTAATTCAGTTGGTTGTCCTGATCTCGGTCTGTCGAAGGAGGTTTGGCGCGTTTTCTGCAGGAGTGTCGCCATGAATTTTCGCATGGAATGGGTCGAAGCCGGCCCGCGGCTCAAATTTCAGTTGAAAGAGAGGAGGATCAGCGATGAAGCGAAGAAGGTTGAACCCGGAAGGCGGCATTTCGCCTCGCCTGGGCGCAGTAGGGCTCGCTCTGGGCCTGGCCGCGCTTGGGCTCGCGGCCCCGGCTTTTTCTGCCGACAAGCCGAACATCTTGGTGGTGTGGGGCGACGACATCGGCCAGTCCAACATCAGCACCTACACCCACGGTCTGGTGGGCTACAAGACCCCCAACATCGACCGCATTGCCAACGAGGGCATGACCTTCACCGATTACTATGCAGAGCAGTCCTGCACCGCCGGGCGTGCCTCCTTCATCATGGGGCAGAGCGTGTTCCGTACGGGTCTGTCCAAGGTCGGACTGCCGGGGGCCAAGGAAGGGATGCAGACGGAAGATCCCACCATCGCCGGCATGCTTAAATCGATGGGTTACGCCACCGGGCAGTTCGGCAAGAACCACCTGGGTGACCGCGACGAGCACCTGCCCACCAACCACGGCTTCGACGAGTTCTTCGGTAATCTGTATCACCTCAATGCCGAGGAGGAGCCGGAGAACGAGGACTACCCCGGCGACATGGTCCTGCCCGACGGCAAGACCTTCCGCGAGAAGTTCGGCCCGCGTGGTGTCATCCACTCCTGGGCCATGCCCGACGGCAGTCAGAAGATCGAGGACACCGGCCCCCTTACGAAGAAGCGCATGGAGACCGTCGACGACGAGACATCCGACCGCGCCGTCGAGTTCATCAAGGAACAGCACGCCACCGGCAAGCCCTGGTTCGTGTGGTGGAACGGCACCCGCATGCACTTCCGCACGCACGTCAAGGCCGAGAATCGCGGCATCTCCGGTCAGGACGAGTACGCCGATGGCATGGTCGAGCACGACATGCACATCGGCAAGTTCCTCGCCCTGCTCGACGAGCTCGGCATCGCGGACAACACTATCGTCTTCTACTCCACCGACAACGGCCCGCACATGAACACTTGGCCGGACGCCGGCTGGAACCCGTTCCGGGGCGAGAAGAACACTAATTGGGAGGGCGGCTGGCGCGTTCCCGCCATGGTGCGCTGGCCCGGCAAAATCCCCGCTGGTCAGTGGACCAACGAGATTGTCCACCACATGGACTGGTTCCCGACCATCCTGGCCGCCGCCGGCGCGTCTGACATGGAAGAGCAGCTCAAGTCGGGCGTCCACAATGACGCTTTGAACCGCGACTACAAGGTGCATCTGGACGGCTACAACATCCTGCCGCTGCTCACCGGCGAGAGCGAAGAGGGCCCGCGCAAGGAGATCTTCTACTTCTCCGACGATGGGGACCTGACCGCCCTGCGCTACGCCGATTGGAAGATCCTGTTCATGGAGCAGCCCGTCGCCGGCACCTTCCGGGTCTGGCAGCAGCCCTTCGTTCCGCTGCGCACCCCCTTCATCTATAACCTGCGCCGCGACCCCTACGAGCGCGCCACCGTCACCTCCAACTCCTACTACGAGTGGATGCTCGACCGCGCCTACATGTACGTCCCAGCCCAGGCGTATGTGGGCCAGTTCCTGGCCACCTTCCAGGAGTTCCCACCGCGGCAGGAGGCGGCGAGCTTCAGCCTCGACAAGGTCATGGAGAAGCTGGCACCGCCCGGAGGTTGATTCCGTCCCCCCTGGGGAGGCTGCCTGTTCAGCGGGCGGCCTCCCAGCGACGACCCACGATGCAGGGCGATCAAGTCGGATGAAGCGTAAACCGATGCACAAGAAAACGAGTGGAGCCAGGCTAATTGGTCTCGCAATACCTGGAGCTGCGACTGTAGTCTCTTATGTCCTGACCGTTTTCGTATTGGCTCTGTTGGCGGGCAGGGTCAGCGCATCGGATCCATTGCCGTCCTGGAACGAAGGCGACGGCAAGAGCTCGATTACCGAATTCGTGACGGCGGTGATCTATGGTCCAGCCCCGACTATGTGCCACCGCCGGAACGCATAGCGGTCTTCGACAACGACGGTACCCTGTGGTCGGAAAAGCCTACTTACTTTCAGTTGCTGTTTGCCATTGACCGTATCAAGGCGCTCGCTCCACAACACCCGGAATGGAAAACCGAGCAGCCATTTAAGGCGGTGCTGGACAACGACCTGAAAGCGCTGGCCGAGTCCGGGGAAAAGGGGCTGCTGCAGTTGGTCATGGCCTCCCACGCCGGGATGACCACGGCGGAATTCGAGCAGATCGTGCTCGATTGGATCAGCAGCGCCCGCCATCCGCGCTTCACGCGGCCTTACACCGAGCTCGTTTTCCAACCAATGCTGGAGCTGTTGGAGTACCTTCGCGCCAACGGTTTCAGGACCTTTATCGTCTCGGGGGGAGGCATCGAGTTTATGAGACCTTGGGTGGCAGAAATCTACAGCATTCCACCGGAGCAGGTGGTCGGCAGCAGTATCAAGACGAAGTTCGAACTACACGACGGCACGCCGGTGCTGGTGCGATTGCCGGAAGTCGATTTTATTGACGACAAGGCCGGCAAGCCCGTGGGCATCCACAAGTTCATCGGCCGCCGGCCAATGGCCGCCTTTGGTAACTCCGATGGTGATCGGCAGATGCTGCAGTGGACCGCGACGGGTGGAGGCAAACGTTTGATGGTGCTGGTACAGCATACAGATGCCGAACGCGAATGGGCTTATGATCGCAAGTCGCATGTCGGGAAACTGGATAGGGCGCTGGACGAACCCGGCAACAGGGATGGCTCGTCGTAGATATGCAGAAAGACTGGAAGGTGATTTACCCCTTTCAACTGGACCAGTAGCCTCCCCTGGCCTGAGAGATGGCGGTGCACGAGAAAGATGAGGTTCCTGAACGCCTACTCACCCTGCGCCCTGCAGAGCGGCGCAACCGTCCGCATCCCCAATCTGCCTTCCGCGCGACAGGCTATCTCAGGTCCTGCCTGCTGCTCCTGTTGGCGGGTGTGCTGTTCAGCGGCTGCGCAAGCGTGCCGAAAGACTACCCGCGCACCCAATCGGCGGCCTTCCAGGACCACGAAAGCACCGCGATCGGGCGCTACCTTGGCAAGGCCGCCGCGCGCCATCCGGGCGAGTCGGGGTTCGCGATCATCCGTTACGGGCCCCCGGCGTTCACGTCCCGCGTAGCGCTCACAGAGCTGGCGGAGCAGACGCTGGACCTGCAGTACTACATCTGGGAGGCGGACGCCACCGGCCGCATCCTCGCCGAGCGTCTGGTGCAGGCCGCCGACCGCGGAGTGCGGGTGCGCCTTCTGGTCGACGACATCAACCTCAAGGGCCGTGACGCGGTCGTCGCCGCCATGGATGCCCACCCCAACATCGAGATCCGCCTCTTCAACCCCTTTGCCCGTCGAAGCGCGCACGCCCTGGATTTCCTCACCGACTTCAATCGGGTCAATCACCGCATGCACAACAAGCTCATGGTCATGGATAATGCCGTGGCCATCGTCGGCGGGCGCAACATCGGAAACCACTACTTCGGGGTGGCAACCGAGGCCAACTTCCGCGACCTGGACATCGCCGCGGGAGGACCGGTAGTGCGGGAGATCTCCAGCGTGTTCGACCACTTCTGGAGCGGCGACTGGGCGGTACCCATCAGCGCGCTGGTGGAGCGGCCCTACACGGAGGAAGACCTGCGGACGGCCCTGAAGACCATACGCGAGCGCATCGCCGAGGACGACTACCCCCATCCCTTGGACCAGGATGTGACGGAGCTCAAGTCCGAGCTGCGGGGGATCTTCAACGAGTTTATCTGGGCGCCGGGCCGGATCGTCTGGGACGACCCGGCCACCATACAGCGGACCGGATCCACGAGTCGGATGGCCGAAGGACTGTCCAAACGGATCGGGCGGCTGGAGAGCGAGCTGCTGATCGAATCGGCCTATTTCGTCCCGCGTGACCCCGGGATCGAGACGGTGAAGGGTCTTAACGATAGAGGCGTCAGAATTCGCGTGCTGACCAATTCCCTGGCCTCCAACGACGTGCTGGCTGCCCACGCCGGCTATTCCAAGCGCCGCGGCAGGCTGATAGCAAACGGCGTCGAGCTCTATGAGCTGCGCCCCGACCCCGAACCGGCCAGCAAGAACGTTATCCGCGGCACTTCCAAGGCAGCGCTGCACACCAAGGCCATGGTCTTCGACCGCAAGGACGTCTTCATCGGCAGCTTCAACCTCGATCCCCGCTCGGGTGACATCAACACCGAGGCCGGGCTCTACGTCGAGAGCCCGGAGCTGGCCACGCAGGTGATCGCCTACATGGACGAGGGGGTGCGTCCGCAGAACAGCTATCGGGTGCTGCTGGACGAAGACGGGGAGCTCTACTGGGTGACCGAAGACGACGGCCTGGATGTGCGCTACGACAAGGACCCCAAGAGCAGCGCCTGGCAGCGCTCGGTGGCGGGCTTCATCCGGATCCTGCCCGTCGAGGATCAACTCTGAGCCCAATCCCGCGGGGGGAGCGCGATCGGCTCACGCCCGCGGACTGGCTCACGGCATTTCGTTACGCATCAAACGACCACAGGGTGGGGTCCTCGATGCATCTTTACTCACCGTAGACAAGGAGAACAAACGGGTTCAATCGCAAGACCAACGTCGGCCTGATGGGCGGCATCTTGGCACTCGGTCTGACCCTTTCCGGCCAGGCTATGGCCAAGTTCACCAGCGGCAAGCGCGAGTGGGAGTTCGGAGTGGATGCGTCCGTTGCCATAGCGAAAATCGGTGTTGGCGGCGATCTCGATACCACCAATCTGAAGAAGGACGTCGTGTCCTTCATCTTCGGCCAGAAGGGACTGATTGCCGACGCTACCTGGGAAGGCTCGCGGTTCAAGAAGCTCGACGTCGAGTAACGTCGCTGGGCTGATAGGAAAAATCCCCGACAACATCGGAAGAGTCGAGCCGTCAGTCGCGTTGCCGGTCGCTACGGGGCCGTTATTGCGACTGACGGCATGTTCCAATCGGCGGGTAGGATGTAGCCGTCGGCTTTCCGCTGACTTGCGGTCCTAAGGGCAGCACCTCACCGGCTGCGCTGGCCGGTCAGCGATCGTCGAACCCGCAGACGACCAGCGATTGAAAAATTCAACCCATGCGACATCGAGTTGAATATACTGTGCCCGGAACCGCCCGGGGTGGAGCGAAGGCGTCGCTTTTGTCGTCAGAGTTGATGGCATTATTCGGCTCTTTTTTCTACGGACCATTCTCAGAGGCAAGCTATTCCGCGCCCGACGCCATGCTTTGCGTTTGCGCCGTTGAATCCGCTTCTGTCCCCCTGTGATTGAGCAACTGGAAGAGGGTATCAATGAGATCACCGCAACCTGAATACGAGTCATCTCAGTTCATCCGCTCCCTTCTGGTTCGGACCGGTGTCACGGCAGTACTCCTGACGATTGCCTTTCTCGCCTTCGCTGCGGAGCTGGGCGTGGCGACGGAGTCTCCGGACTGGCTACAGCTGTTCCTAGGGCTATTCGGTGGGCTGGCTCTCTTTCTCGGCGGACTGCAACTTTTGTCGGAGGGGATGACAAAAGCCGCTGGCCAGACGATGAGAACGGTGCTGGCAAAGCTCACCACCAATCGCTTCAAGGGTGCGCTGACCGGGGCCTTCGTTACCGGCGTGCTCAATTCTTCGACCGTAACCACGCTGCTGGTCGTGGGGTTCATCAGCGGCGGCATGATGACCCTTTCCCAGTCGGTCGGGGTGATCATGGGGGCCAACATCGGCAGTACCGTGACTGCCCAGTTGCTGGCTTTCAATCTGTCGGCCTATTCCCTCGGCCCGGTCGCCATCGGATTTTTCATGCTGTTCACCGCCAAACGGGAGAAGGTGAAGTACTACGGCATGATGATCATGGGTATCGGCCTGGTATTTTACGGCATGGGTCTGATGAGCGACGCGATGACACCCCTGCGCAGCTACGATCCCTTCCTCGAAATACTGAAAGGCCTGGAGAACCCGCTTGCGGGTATTATCGCCGGGGCGATATTCACTGCCATTGTGCAATCCTCCGCGGCCACGGTCGGAATCGCCATCGCCATGGCCAGTGAGGGGCTGCTGGCCCTGCCCGCAGGTATAGCGCTGGCGCTCGGCGCGAACATTGGAACGGCCGTCACGACTGCGTTCATGGGTATCCTCAGCGCCAAGTCCACGGAGGCCGTGCGAGCATCCGTCGTGCATGTGGTTTTCAATATCCTGGGCACCCTGATATGGCTTCCGTTCATCTGGCTGTTGGTAGAGATGGCCGTGTGGATTTCCCCATCCAGTCCAGAGTTGGACGGCATGGCCAGGGCAGCGTCGGAAGTGCCGCGCCAGATCGCCAACGCCAACACGCTGTTCAACGTAATCAACACCCTGCTGTTTATCGGATTCACGAACTGGTTCGCGAAGCTGGCGGAACGCATCGTACCGGAGCGCATGCCTACGGCGGGCGTTATCGTGGAACCCGAATTTCTGGATAAAGCGGCGCTGGCGGCACCCTCCGTGGCGCTGCAACAGGTGCGGTTGGAACTCGGGCGGGTTGGAACGATTACGCTCGGCATGCTGCGAGATGTCATGCCGGTTCTGAAAGATCGCGATAGGGAGCGTCTAGACGACATCGCCCGTCGTGACGATGAAGTCGATATATTGGAGGCGGAGATACTCAATTATCTGGGGAAGATTCGCGGCGGGCTGCTCACAGAACAGGAAAGCCTTGAGTTCCAGGGGCTCATGATGGCGACGGACAATCTTGAGAGCCTAGCGGACGTTATCGAGACCGATATCGTTGTTTTGGCTCACAAGGCGGCCGATATCGATTCCGTGTCGGGAGAGGAAACCCGAAGAATGTTGGTGGACTTCTACACGACAGTAGTCGAGTCCGTGGAGCTCGCGGTACGGGCGATCCGCGATAGCGACCAGCGGGCCGCAGAATCCGTGTTAATGATGAAGGATGACATACGGGAGCAGTCGGAGCTCTTGTTGGCCAGGAAGGCGGAGCGACTGACCGCGGACGATCTGGATTACCTGGCGTTGGTGCGACTGGAGATGTCGTTTGTGGACCAGATGCGGCGCATTTACACGCTGGCGAAACGCATCGCAAAGGTCGTATTGCCGCCGGTACTCGCTCATCGTGAGTAAGCGTATTCAGGAGCCGGTACAGTAAGGGACGTTCACCTCGAATCACTCAGTGCGTCCGCGATTCGAAGGGGCCCCGGCGGAAACTCAATGCTGCGTCGGCGGCCATCAGCACCAGGTTCTCGATCTTCAAGACGTCACGCGGCGCCGCTTCGAAGACGTAGGTTTCGATCATGAGCTCGCGAATGGCCTGGAGCAAGGCATCTCCGCCAGGACAAGCGCGCACGGGATTCGTCAGAACAGCTCGTCGATGACTCGCGGTGCCTGCCGTTTGACCGACCGACCGCTCCGCTTCGTGGAGCGCGCCAGCTTTGGACTGAACTCGCTTTGTCCGGCTTCGCCGTTGGCCCCATCCGTACCGTCGGTCTGGCCCGACCCGCTCGCGGCGAGCGCCTGCCCCTCGCCGGGAATCGGGATCGACGGTTCCCCGCGGAGCACCGGTGTCAGCACCGGCTCGAGTGCCTTCAGGACCTGCGTGGGTAAGGCGCTGGTAAAACGGTGGCCCTTGACATTGGGGCCGGGGACGTGGGCTGTGACCACCCCGAAAAAGCGGTCTCCGAGAAAAAACGCGAAGGCCGCGCTGCGACTGACCTCTTTCTTCTTCCCGGCGGCGGTCCCGGGGCCGTAGCGCTCGAGGAGCTCGTCGCCGGTGCCGGTTTTGCCGCCGACCTTCAGCGGCCGTCCCTTCGCATCCCTGTAGACGCCTGCGAGCCGTCTTGCGGTACCGTCCGCAACCACGTCCTCCAAGGCGCGGCGGAGCACCAGGGCGATTTCCTTCGGCAACACCCGCTCTCCCGGGTCGGCGGAGCGGCTCAAGTGGGTCTCGAAGGGCGTACCCTCGGCGATGTGTATGCTCTGGACGTGTACCGTCGGCAACCGCAACCCGTCGTTCAGGATGATTCCGATCAGCTCGGTGAGCGCCGCCGGCCGATCGGCGGAGCTCCCGATGGCGGTGGCGAGCGACGGTACCAGCGAGGCAAAGGGATAGCCCTGCCGACGCCACGACTCGTGAACCTTCTCGAACGCGTCCTCCTCCGCGATGATGCGAATCCGCGTGTCGGCGGAGCGCTTGCGCTTCGCCTTGAAGAGCCACCGATAGACTTCCTGACGCTCGTCGGTGCTGGCCGCCAAGACCTCGCTTCGGGCCGCGTGGGGGCGAACCTGCAGGTAGTTGACCAGCCAGAGCTCCAACGGGTGCACGCCGGCGAGGTAACCGCGGTCGTGGAGGTTGAAGCCGTCCGGCCCGTACTTGTCGTAGAGATCGCGCAACCGCTGCTCCGACAAGGGGGCGCTCGGCAGTCGCTGTTGCATGAAGCGGTCGAAGTCCTCAAGCGGTGCCTGCGGTCGCGCCGAGCGGAAGACAGTCGCGAGCCGGTGCGGTGCCTGCCGCGCGCGACTGGCGAGCAGCGCCAGCGCCTCATCCGGATCCAGCTTTCCGTAGCGTCTGTAAAAGCGGTCCACGAAGACCTTGCCTTCCATGTTGGCGAACCGCTTGAGGTACTCAGAGCGCGCCGGATGCGCCCGGTCCTTGAGGATGTCGCTTACCGGCTCCCCTTCCGCGGATTGGTAGTACCTGACGATGTCCCGCATCATGCGGATGAACACCAGGTTGACCGAATGGCGGAATGCCTTCCGCACGGACATCTTGCGGCTGTGCGTCTTGTCGCTGTTCGCGAAGCTGTGCCGGCCCCTTCCGGTAAAGAACGTCCCCGGGTTACCCGAGTATTTGCGCTCCATAGCCGCCTCGAGCATCGCCTCCAGCGAGGGGTCCTTGGTGCCGGCCAGGTAGTGCGTCGCCCAGCCGGTCAGCGGGTCGGGGGCATCGTCGGCGAGGTCCTGCAGGTCGGTGGTGGAGGCAGAGGCATAGCGGTTGTGCAGCTCCGCAATGATCTCGAGGTAAGTGGTCATTGTGCGCAGTTTGGCGGTGGAGCCCAGATCGAACTTTCCGCCTTCGTTGAGATCCAGCGGACGCTCCATGTTGTCCGCCTGAATGCGGACCAGGTTGGCGTGCTGTCCGCGTTCGTAAAGGGTGACGCTGTAGGCGACGCCGGCGGGGTCTCGGCGAAGAAGGCGCTTGCCGTAGAGGCCAACCTTTCGTGCGCGTTTGGGGTCCTTGAGCCGGCGCAGCGTTTCGGTCACGTTGCGCTGAGCGGCCATATCCAGTGTCGCCTCGGCGCGGATATCGAACCGAGCCAGGTCGTACAGGCTCCCAACCTGCAAGAGGGATAACAGGTGGGCCCGGATGGCATTGAGCGCCTTGCGCTCGACGAAGGATGCGTTCGCGGGCGCCGGCGCATTCTCGCGGAAGCTGAGCGGTTGCGCCAGGGCCGCATCGCGCAGCTCCGCGTTGATGATGCCAGCCTCGGCTAGGAGCCGCAGGTACGCCTCGGTGAGGTCATCAAGCTGGTCGCGCCCGGAGAGCAGGTAGTACGACGGCCTGCGCTGCGCAAGCAGTAGGCTCAGCACCTGCTTGTAGATCTGCGCCGAGCGGGCAGCATCGGCGACAGTGACCGGCCGTTCGCCGAGTCGTTGCGCTGCCTCGCCCAGATTGGTGCCGTACCACACGTGAAGACCGTCCCCCAGGCCGATCACCTCGCCGAAACCCGGCCGAGCGGACAACGGCGTCGAGTTGGCGTAATCGACGACGATGCGCTCGCGTGCCTGCGTGGTATCGGGGCCACTTTGATACGCGCGCGCGCTGGCGGACACGACCTGCCGTAGTTTCTCGGCGGGGGAGCTCGTGCGTCCTTCCGGGGAGTGACGGAATTTCTCGATCTGGGTGGCGAGGGTGGAGCCGCCGAAGCGTTGGCCGGTAGGAACGATGGCCGTAACCAGAGTGTTGAAGCTGGCAGCGGCGAAACGGTCCCACTCCACCGCCGGGTTGCGGGTAGGGAACGAGAGGTCGAGCAACTCCCGGTTCTCTATGAACAACAGGGTGGCGACCACGACTGGCGGGATGGTCTGGAAATCGGGGAAAACCCGTTCCGGGTGGCGCGCGCGGTAGATCTCGCGGTCGGACCGGTCGATGATGCTCAGCCCGGCCTGCGACTTCTCCCGGTAGATGGGAAAGCCGCCCAGATCGATGAACGACACCAGGGTCGGCGATAATCGCGCCTGACGATCAACGACGAAGCCGCGCGCATCGAGCGTGCGCAGAAACGCGGGGATCTGCGCGTAACCGAGGCGTTTGTCGTAAGGCCCGCTATCCGGAAAACGCGCGTTGGGAGTGGCACCGGGTTCTACCGATACCCCAAACCCTGCCGCCAGACGGGTAAACAACCGCGACTGCAACGGCGAGGATTCCAGCTCGATGCTCAGGCCCCAGGCCAAAACACATAGGCCGGCTGCCAGAAGCAGCACTACTGGCAGGCGAAATCGGGCGAGTCGCGTCGTCCTTTTCGACGCAGTCATGGTGCACCGCCACATGGGGTCATCATACGTGCTCCGTTCTCGTGGTTCCGTGCCCACTTTCACGAAAACCGAGCGTACTGTTAGGTTAATCCTAACACGCCGCGCTCGAAGCGCAACCGCCACCGTCGCCGGTTGCGCTCTCCTGGCGGTCAGTACCCATGCACATTGCAATTCCGATTCCTTCGGCTAACGTAACCTTTGTCTGAAAAGTCCAGACCTTAACGCTGAGAGTGCAGAAAGGATGGAAAATAGCGATGAAGGACGCTTACCCGCCGGAGCCGGTGTGCAGGGAGGCATTGGCGGTATCCGACCTCGAGATATGATCGCCGGACGGCTGTGGGGCGGCGGTTTCGCCGTGCGCCCGACACCTCCCAATTCAGGCGCGGTCGGGGGGAAAAGCGGGCAGGACTACCGTTGCGCCTGGCCAAGCAAGGTGGGGCCACGCCTGCAACTCAGTCTTTGGGTCGGGCTCGGAAGATGCTGAAGTTCGCTGGTCCTCTCGTGGGCCTGCTGCTCGGGCTCTGGCCGCTGGGCGGTGTTTCCGTTGAGTCCCGGCAGAAAAGCAGGATACCCGGAGTCCTGTTGCCTGCACCCCTCTCCAGCATGGCACCGCTTTCCGTCGACGCGGGCCATTTCCGATATGCGATGTCGAAAGTGCCCACGGATTGCGTGGATCCGGCGCTGTCCGATTATCCGGACATCAAGCGGAATCTTGCCGCGATTCGGTCCGCCCGGCTCTGCTATCGGCGCGAGGTCGTCAAAGAGGGGAGTTTCAGTTGGGAGTTTCATATCTTCCGGCACGCCAAGGACCGCGATGGACCCTTCTGGCTGCTTCCTCATGACGACGAAAACACGGCATTCGAGGCCGCAGTCTACGCGGTGGATACCTACGGCGGGGGTTTTCTTGCGATCGACAGCGGGCAGAACCGCCATGTTCGGGGGCAGGATCCGAACCGCAACTTCAGCCGTACCGGGGGTGAATCGATGCTTTGCCGCGAGCAGGCGCGGCCTGCACCAAAATACACGGCAGCCGTGATCGGACACTTCAAGGGGCACCGCAGGTTCCCCTATCTCTCGCTGCACAACAATGCGAATCGTTGGGCCGGTGACGGCGGGAGGGGAACCATCTCCGTATCCCGAAGGAGCTCGGTCCTGCGCGGATTTTCGAGCGGCGTAGCGACAGGCGAGTACCGCGATGAGGACAATCTCGTTTTCATCGCGGGTCTGAGACCCTATGAGCTGGATCGACAGGCCCAGAGAAAGGTCTCCGCACTCAACCGGCTCGGGTTGAACGTCGTTTACAAGCAGGTGACATCCAAGAGCTTCAACTGCTCTTTGTCGGACTATGTCATCAGGAACAGGTTGGGCGACTATTACAATGTCGAAGCCCAGCACGGGCGCTCAAAGATCCAGAAAGGCATGATCGACCGTTTGATGAAGTATCTGGGACGTCGCCCGGTGCGCGGCTCACCGTACGACGACAATCAGTTTCTGGGCGGGTCTGTTCCGAGCAGCGTTTCGGCGCGCTAAAGGGCGCTATTCCCAATGTCAATGCGTGCACTCTATTCGACGCCGGTTGCCCTCTTGCTCGGTGTGCTGCTGGCGATCTTTGCCCCTTCCGGGGCGCTCTATGTCATACCATTACCCACAACTCTCCCCGATGCTGCGCTGAGCCTCGAGCGCGAGCACGAAATCGGGGACGCGTTGCAGACCGATCCAGAGCGTTTTCGGGCCTGGGAAGCCATCGTTTTTCCGGTTT
>JAYEJW010000686.1:0-4464 GCA_034716535.1 Pseudomonadota bacterium | reverse complement strand
AAGCGATTCAGGACTGCAACCTACGCAGATCGATTATGTCAACGCACATGGGACTGGAACCACGGCGAACGATGTCACTGAAACACGGGCCCTGCGCATGGCGTTCGGCGATCATGCCGGGCAACTTGCAGTGTCGTCCACAAAATCCATGCACGGACACGCGTTGGGCGCGGCGGGCGCGCTCGAAGCCGTGGCCACGATCCTCGCCCTGGAACAAGGTGTAATCCCGCCCACCGCAAACTTTACAGAGGCCGGGCCGGGCTGTGATCTGGACTATGTGCCAAATACGGCGCGCGACACCGGGATCGAGGCGGCGATGTCCAATTCATTTGCCTTCGGCGGCTTGAACGCGGTCATCGTGCTGCACAGGTTCTCGGGCTAGCCCGCGACGTTTCGCCCTGCCCCGCTGTACTTCCGGTACATGTAGTGACCGTTGCCGGTTTGGCCATGATCAGGCTCTCATTCCAGATGTACCGGATCACCACAATGTGACCGAGACCTGAAAAACCGGCGCAACAACGCTGGTAAGGTATGGCTATGATGGACAAGTTGGACCAACATCCAGATACGAAGTCGTACGTTTCCGCTCCGCACGAACATCGGCGGAAATACGCGTCTGCCATCGGTCCGATTTCACCTCGCTGCCTGATCTCCCCGTTTGACCTCCTTGGCTGTTGCCCCGGCTCGTTCCGGGGATTTTTTTTGCCCTCGGAAGTTCGGAACCGGAGGGACTATCACCCGACCGCATGCACAAGACCAACCGGGGAGTAACAGCTCTACCCATCACCGTCCGTCGCGGCAGCATAGAATCGGCGAGGAACCTGAAGATGAAGAAGGCCGCAATCGCAATCGCCCTGATGACCGCCCTCAATGTCGGCTTCGCTGAGAACCGCGATACAACACGGGAAAAGGATCTTGCACGCGAGACAAAAACCGGAACCATTGGCATCCTGGGCCTCGATTTCGCGTTGACCACCGGCTACATGGGAGATCCGGAAGATCAGGTCGAATTCCAGGCGTTTGGCGGAAGCAACCCCTCCACCTCGGCCTATTGCGGAATCTACGACTACTGGGCCACTGACGTCGAGTTCATCTGGGAGGGGTACAGCTTCGAGCTGCCCTTTGGCGCTCCCGTCGTGACGATTCCTTACAAGAGTCTGTGGACGATGCTCTGCGTCTACGCCGGCGGCGGCGTGGATCCGCTCTACACGATAGCCGCTGTCAGCCACGGGACGGAACCGGTCTGCTGCGCCTTGCAGGGCGGCGGTCCCACCGCCAATCCGGACCCGGTTTTTCACGAGGTGCTCTACGAGCACGCCCTCACCAACATGCCCTAGCACCTATTGAGGATCTCAACGCACGAGGGTTGCGCGAGCTCTATTGATTCAGGTCTCCCGCCTGTACCCAACGCGAGGCATCGCCACGCCGAAAGCGTCCGGTGTTGGAGACCCTGCAGCGCGATGAACGGGTCGCGGCAAGAAGACTAACGATCCGATAAGACGGCGACAATCACACGGCGCTCGGCCCGGGGCCCGTCGAACTCGCAAAAGAAGATATTCTGCCAAGTGGAGAGTCCCAGCTCGCCGTCAATCAGGGGAACCGTCTCCGAGGGCCCGACCAGACCGGATTTGAGATGGGAGTCCCCATTGCCGTCCTGAGCATCGTGCCGCCACACCCCCCGCGGAACGAGCTTGCGCAGCAGATCCACCACGTCGGTCTGGACGCTGTCGTCCCAGTTCTCCTGGATCATGATGGCCGCCGTCGCTCCCTGGGCATAGATGGCGACCAGCCCATCGCGCAGGCCGCTCTTGCGCACGGCCTCCCGAACTTGCGCAGTGATGTCCACCAGGACCTCGCGCTCCGTCGTCTGTAACCGGATTACCTTGCGCATCCGACCATCAGCTTTCCGCCGCCTTTGCCACCTCCCACAAACGCTCCATCTCGTCGCGCGACTCGACCCCTGGCTCCCTGCCCTGCTCCCGCAGACCCTCTTCGACTGCCTGAAAGCGCCGCTCGAAGCGGTGACTCGACGCACGCAGGGCCTGTTCTGCGTCCACCCCCATGTGGCGCGCCAAATTGACGCAGGAGAACAGCAGGTCACCCACCTCGTGGACCCGCGCCGGAAGGTCCGCGTGCCCGCTCAAGGTTTGCTCGCACTCGATGAGCTCCTCTCGCACCTTCTCGAGCACGCCATCAAGATTGTCCCAGTCGAATCCGATCCGTGCGGCCCTGCGCTGCAGCTTCTCTGCCCGCACCAAGGCAGGCAGCGCCTGTGCGACGCCCGCCAGAACCCCGATCTCTCGTGTCTGGATCTTACGCTCGCGCTCCGCCGCCTTCTCCCGCTCCCAGTTCGCCCGGACCTGCTCCTCGTCTCTCAAGTCGGCCTCGCCGAAGACGTGGGGATGGCGTCGCACCATCTTATGGCAGATCGCTTGCACCACATCGCTGAAATCGAAACTGGCCTGTTCCTCGGCCATCCGGGCATGGAATACCACCTGGAACAGCAGGTCACCGAGCTCGTCCCTCAAATCGTCCATGTCATCATTTTCAATGGCCTCCGCAACCTCGTACGCCTCCTCCAGGGTGTAGGGGAGGATGGTGCGAAAGCTCTGCTTCAGATCCCAGGGACAGCCGTTCCGCGGGTCCCGCAGGCGGGCCATAATGGCGATGAGATCATCGATGGCGGTGGAATCTTGCATTCTCGGGCAGGCTCGAGTCCGGGTGCAGGAAAGTCGTGGTAATCAGCTGAAGACAATACCCAGGAGAATGGCGCCCAAGCCGCCCCAAGTCCAATAGGCATTGGGAATACCCATCACCTCCTGCGGGCGGGAGTTGGCGGGGTTTCGCAGAATCACCCAGAGGTGAGGCCCCGCCATAATCCAGGGAATAAACCCAAACATGGCGGGGACCGCGATCCACATGGGCACGGGCTCGTTAAGCAATAGTGTCACCACCAACGCAGGCCAGAGCACAATGTACGCGGCTGTCAGCTTCGCGTCCGGCGACTTCTCCCTCGTCTTGGCGAAGGCGAAGACCGCTCCGGTACCCCACAGGGCCGCAATAAGAATGAGGATTAAACGCATCTAAGCGAAGCCGGATCTATCGAGCAAGGTGGACCGAAAACTGCCACGAGCGCACCACTCTCAGGTCGCAATCGAGAAATGCCGTACGCGGTCAAAATTGCCTGGTCCTCAGCAGCACCAGCGTGCAGGCATTCTCGTAGGGGATGCGGGCATTCTTTAGCGCGAACTCGAGATCGCGAGACTCGGTTCCCGGATTCAGGATCACGCGGCCCGGAGAAACCGCGAGGATATCGTCGATCATCGCCCTACTCCGCTCGGGCCCTACGTACAGCGTGAGGGTATGAACCGGCTCGCGGATCGCAAGCAAATCGTGCACCACCGGGACCTTATCGACACGCTTCGCCTTGGGATGCACAGGGAGCACTCGAAAGCCTTGATCATGAAGCAACTTGACCGCTTGGTAGGCATAGCGTGTGGGCTTGGGGCTCGCCCCCAGTACCACGACCGTATGATCCTGAGGCTTCAAACGCGTCGGGTGATGCACGGGTCCAGGTTCTGGTGCCTGATCACGAAATTCTAATAACTTCCATGGTAGCGGAAAGCCGGGAGGCCGGTCCATGTCCGGATGCGTCTGCGTCCTTGCCGCCTGTTCCAGAGTACGCTTGTCAGACCTCCCCGAGGACCTTTCCGATGTGCGGCCGCTTCGTCCAGTATTCCGATCCCGAGATCTACGCCAGCCGCTACGAGCTCGACATGCTGTGCGAAGCGCAGCCGCCCCGCTACAACGTGGCACCAAGCCAGCCGGTGCTGGCGGTGCGCCAGACGGAAAAAGACGTGCGCGAGCTTGTCTCCCTGCGTTGGGGACTGATCCCTTCCTGGTCGAAGGGTGTCGACCCCCGTTACAGCATGATCGTCACCGACGCCAATTCTGTCGTCCGCCCCGTCCATGACCGCATGCCAGCCATCCTGAAGCCGGGCGACTTCGACAGCTGGCTGGACCCGAAAAACCCGGGACATGGCTGGGCTGGTCGAGCTCCTCCGCCCCGACTCCCCCGAGCCCTGGACGCTCCACCCCGTCTCGAAGCGGGTCAGCAGCCCTCAAAACGAAGGAAAGGACTTGGTCGAACCCCTCGACAGCTGACGCCTCGATCCAGTGGCGAGCCGTCACCCAGTATGTTGACGAGCACCCGACCGATATGCAAAATGCTCTCTTCACCCGCGCCCGTAGCTCAGTTGGATAGAGTACCTGGCTACGAACCAGGGGGTCGGAGGTTCGAATCCTTCCGGGCGCGCCAGTTTATCAATTAAACTCAAGCGGTTATAGCTTCCTTCCGTAGCTTCTCAAAAACCCGGGGCACCCCGGCCGCTGTAGGGTGGGTCAAGCGAAGCGGACCCACCAAAATCGCGGCCATCGGCGGATCCGTCGCTGCGCTCCTTGATC
>JAYEJW010000685.1:0-19498 GCA_034716535.1 Pseudomonadota bacterium | reverse complement strand
GCGCCGAGCAACGGACCCGAAGCAGCCGAGGCGTTCATGCTGGGTCTGATCCAGCTTCCGGATTATCTGGATAGACTGCAGCTGGGCCAGCGAGCGGCGCCCCTGGATCTGTTGCCACCCATCAACGACATACGGGCCTGCCGAGGCGCTCGGCCTTTGTCCGAGGCGGAGTTGCTTGTCGCTTCTTCCTCTTCGGCCGACGCCCCGGCGCCTTCACCCGAGACGCGGGAGGCCTTGGCCCGATTGGCGGGAAAGGCCCGTCCTTACTTCCACAGGTATCTGCTGCAGTCCTTTCGGGAGGAGACGTCACGAGAAGGATTGTCCAATCTGGGGCACCTGTTTAACCGGCTTCAGGAGGACGTTCAGGACGGCATCTTCTACGAGCTCTTCCGAGCCGTCGAGGCCATGGCAGAAGGACTCAAAGAAGTCGGTATCGCCAGGGACCTTGCTGCGAAGATGCTGCTCGGCCGTTTGGACCGGGTAATGAAGCCGCTTATGGAACGGGCTGATAACTGGCCGGAGCTGGAGGCGAGAGAGCTCCTGTCCGACCTGCTTTCGCAGGGTGCGATACGCCAATCCACCTCTCCGCTTGGTGAGCGTCTCCAACAGATCTACGGTCTGCACCCTGAAACCGGGCCCCGGGACTCGAGGTCCTGGACGCGCGCGCCCTCTCTCGGGGCCGACGTTCTCCCGGTCCTGATTGCCGAGTCGGAGAAAGATCTGGAGTTGGTGAAGGACGTGCTCGACCTCTACGCCCGTGGCGAACGGGACAATCCCCGGGCCCTGCTGCAGGTCGGATCGCAGCTCGATAACCTCGCCAACACCCTTGCGGTTGTCGCGACGGACGATCTGGTCGACCGATTGCGGCGTTGCGCCAAGGATCTGACAGCCATGGGCCAAGGGGCTGTCGTCTCGGACGACCGGCATCTGATCGTGATTGCCGATGAGCTGGTCTCTGCGGAGGCGCAGCTCGGTGAGATGCGCAAAGGAGGTGATCGAGGGGTCCAGGATTTGGATGCCCAGAACCTCGTTGCCAGTACCCTCGGTGAAATTCGCATCGAAATGGCGAAGGCCAAAGAGGCGATCGGAGCGATTTCAGTCGTCGACGGGCCGGGCGACGTTCGCGCGATGGGGGAGGTGCCGGAGCTTATCCACCGCGTTGCCAATGCCCTTCGGGTTCTGGGGGAAAGCGACGCCGCAGATGTCCTCGATCTGGTCGTCGCGCAGGTGAAACAGCGTTTCCTGGGGAGCTTCCGTCAACCGGTCCAGCAGGAGTTGGATCTACTAGCTCAGGCGATCTCCGGGATCGAGCTGTACATGGACGGTCTCAGCGAGAGCGAGCCTTACCGACCGGATTTGATTGCCGACGCGCGCGGAGCGCTTGAGCAGTTGGCCGGGATCCCGGTGCCGGCGGGACCTTGGACGGTTGACTCGGAGACGGAACCGGAGGTTCTGGAAGGCGCCGACGAGCCCGAGCTGCAACGGCAGGACGCGTCCGCCGGGCGGATCGCCCCGGAGTTCCTGAACATCTTCCTTGAAGAGGCAGAGCAGGAACAGCGGGCGATTTGCGATCAGTTTGCCCTCTGGTGGCGGGATAGCGGCGACGAGAACGCGCTGTCGAACTTGCGACGCTCCTTCCACACGCTGAAGGGGAGCGGAGGCCTCGTTGGTGCCCAGCGAGTCGGTGAGCTCGCCCGCGCGATGGAGATGCTGCTCAACCGCGTGATCGATCGGACCGTGGGCGCATCACCGGCGGTGATCGCCTGCATAGACGACGCAGTCGCCCTGTTGCCCAGCCTGATAGCCGCTGAGGCGGATGGTGGAGATATCGAGGTCGGGGAGCTGATCGAACGCGCAGAATCGCTGGCGGTTGCCCTTCCCGAGCAGGTGGAGCCTGACGGTGAGCGCGAGGAGGCTCCTTCGCTCGGGAAACCCGCCAAGGTCATCCCGTGGCCCACTGCTGTCCCGCGTCCGGAGATCGACCCCGACGGGTCTGTCGAGTCGACCGAAGAGCTCGGAGCGGAATCGCCCATCGAGGTGCGGACGCCGGATTCTGCGGTCAGCGTGCGGCGTCGCGAGTCCGTGACGGAGGAGGCCGAGCTCGCCGTTCTGGCGGATGCGGACGAGGAGCTGCTCGACATCTTCCGCGCAGAGGCGCGTGAGCATTTAGCTGTATTGCGCGCCTTTCTGGCAGGTTGCGCAGCGGGCGGACGATCGGCGGTTCCCGACGATTCCGTGGTGCGCTCGCTGCACACGTTGAAGGGAAGCGCAAGCATGATCGGGGCCGATTCCGCGTCCGAGGCAAGCGGCGCGCTTGAGCGCCTGTTTCGCGCTCTCAAAGAGCGAGAAGCGGAAGCGGACCCGAGGGTCCTCGATCTCCTGTCCAGAGGTGCCGATGCCCTGCAGATCCGCGTCGATCAGCTTCCCGGCGGTGGTCGCGAGCTGGAGACGTTGCGGTCGCTCGCGGGGGAAGCGAGCACCCGACTCGGGGTGATCGAAATGCCACCGACTGCGCAAGAGGTACCCGAGGCGGCGTTACCGGATGCAGAGCCTCCCGAGGCAGAGCTTCCCGAGGCAGAGCTTCCCGAGGCAGAGCTTCCCGAGGCAGAGTTACGTAAGGCCGAGATGCCGGAGCCTGCGGTGACCGGGATCACTTCCGCCTCCGCCTTAACCCCCGCGGAATTGGGGGAGCTCCAACAGGATCCGGAGCTTGTGAACCTGTTTCTCGAGGACGCCCGCGACATTCTCGACAATTTGGACCAGAGCTTGCGGGACCTGCAGCTCTCCCCCGCGGAGACCGGTCCCCTGGAGGAGCTGCAGCGGTTGCTTCATACCCTGAAGGGAAGCGCCCGACTGTCAGGGCTCAGCGCCATCGGGGACCTCAGTCACGCCTTCGAATCCCTGTTGACTGCCATCACCAACGGCGAGGCGAAGGTGGATGAGGTTACGCTGGAGCTTGCCCAGCGGACATTGGATACCTTGTCCGATCAGGCGGACTGCGTGGCGGCGGGAAACCCCGTGCGCAGCGCGCATCATCTGGTGCAGGCCCTTGCACTGGCCCTGGAGGAGGGGTTGGCCGGCGCCGGCGCGCCCGACGTCGTGATCATGGCGCCCTCGCCTGTCAGTGGGACCGCGGAGAAAGCGAGCGCCGCGATTCCGTCTTCGTTCGCCGGTCCCGTGGAGCGCGAAATGGCCGGTGCCGCCGAGTCACCGGCCCCGCAGATTCGCGTGCGCGCGGACCTGTTGAATCGTCTGGTCAACAACGCGGGCGAGATCAGCATCTACCGCGCTCGGTTGGCCCAGCACAGCGGGCTGCTAGGTTTCCGCTTGGGGGAGCTCGACCACACGGTGGATCGCCTGCGTGAGCAGCTGCGACAGCTCGAGATCGAAACCGAGGCGCAGATTCTCTATCGCTTCGAGCGGGAGTCGGAAACCTCGGTTTCCGGCCGCGAGGTCTTCGATCCCTTGGAGCTGGACCGCTTTTCCACACTTCAGCAGCGATCGCGCAGCTTAGCGGAGACTGTGAACGACCTCGTCAGTCTGCGCACCCTCTTGAGCGACCTGCAAAGCGAAACCGAGGCCCTGTTGCAGCAGCAGGCGAGAATCGCCGACGATCTCCAGGACGGCCTTCTGCGCACGCGAATGGTGCCGTTCGCCCAAGTCGTTCCGCGCCTGCACCGGGTCGTGCGCCAGACGGCGCAGCAGCTGGGCAAGGACGCCAGGCTGGAGGTCTTCGGCCCCGAGGTGGAGCTCGATCGCAGTATCCAAGAGCGAATCGTGGCTCCCTTGGAGCACCTGCTGCGCAACGCGGTGGCCCACGGCATCGAGCCTCCGGAGCGGCGCGAAGCCCAGGGAAAGGCGGCGGCGGGGGTCGTATCCCTCATGCTCACCCGCGAGGGCAACGACGTCCTGGTCACGGTGGCGGACGATGGAGCGGGCCTCGATCTGGGGGCGATCCGCCGGCGCGCCGTGGAACGCGGTCTGCTCGAAGCGTCCGCAGACGCCGGCGAGGAGGAGATCAGTCAGCTGATTCTCGAATCCGGGTTTTCGACGGCCCAGGAGGTGACCCAGATTGCGGGTCGGGGGGTGGGCCTGGATGTGGTCAACTCCGAGATCAAGCAGCTCAGCGGCTCCTTTACGCTGGATACCCAGCCAGGACGCGGCACCAGTTTCACCGTCCGACTCCCCTTGACGCTGGCCATCATCGAGGCCCTGCTGGTGGAGACGGGAGGAGAGATCTTTGCCGTCCCCCATACGACGATCGAGGCGGTATCGCGCATCGCGCACCTGGATCTGGAGGCCAACTACAAAGGCGAGGGCGAGGACTTCTCCTACGCCGGCCACGATTACCGCGTGATGTACCTGGGCACCATGCTTGGAAGCGCCGGCGCGCCGGATCTCGGCGATCGGCGCTGGCTGCCCTTGTTGCTGACCCGTTTCGGGGATCAACGGGTTGCTTTCCATGTCGACAATCTTCTGGGGAGCCAGCGCGTTGTCGTGAAGCCTCTCGGACCCCAGTTGAGCAGCATCCGCTGGTTGGGCGGGGGCACGATCCTGCCCGACGGGCGGGTCGCCATGATCCTCGATCCTCTGGCCCTGATCCGATCCGGCGTGATCCATGACTACAGACCGCCCTTGCAGGCGGGTGGGGATACGCTGGACCGGCGTATCTGTGTCATGGTGGTGGACGACTCGCTGACGGTTCGCCGGGTTACGAGCCGTATGTTGCACCGCCAGAACATGGATGTGATCACCGCACAGGACGGTATCGAAGCGCTGACGCTGCTCGAGGAGCGTATCCCGGATGTCGTTCTGCTCGACATCGAGATGCCGCGCATGGACGGCTATGAGCTCACGCGCCACATTCGGCGTTCGCCGCGCCTGAAGGGCATCCCTTTGATCATGATCACCTCGCGTACCGGAGACAAGCATCGCCGTCATGCCGAGCATCTTGGCGTTGACCGCTATCTCGGCAAGCCTTATCAGGATGCAGACCTGCTCGATGAGATCAGCTCGGTGCTCGTGGAGGCGTCCTCGTGATCCGGACGCAACCGGACGCGACCGAGGTCAGGGGTATTGTCCTGCCCGTAGGCGCGGCGGATCTTCTGCTGCCGAGCGCCGCAGTGGCGGAGATCGTCCGCTACCGGGATCCAACGCCGTTTTCGTCTGCCCCGCAGTGGCTGCTCGGTGCGGTGACTTGGCGTGATCATGCGGTTCCCCTGGTCTCGGTAGCGGCCCAGGGCGGAGAGCCCGGGGCGATCACCCCCGGCCTGCGCGCACGGATGGTGGTGTGCTTCACTCCGAACGGCAACCCGAAGCTTCCCTATGTGGGCATTCTTGCGGTAGGGGTACCGCGGCTGGCGCGGTTCCGGACCGAGGCGCTGGTGCCGACGGAAACCGTACCGGAGAATCTTTTCGTGCTCCATGCCCTCACCTTCGCGGATCGGCCCGCCTGGATCCCGGACATGCATGCAATAGAGCGCTCCGTCCTGAAGGCATTGCAGGCCTGAGCCTCCGCTCACCCGAGGAAATCCCCCCACAGGGTCTGTATGGCGGCCAATGCGGCAAGGGGGGCCGTTTCCGTGCGCAGGATGCGCGGTCCCAGGCGCACACCCGCGAACCCGCTCTGTCGGGCCCACGCCTTCTCTCTCTTCGCCAGCCCACCTTCGGGGCCCACGAGGAGCGTCAGCTCACCGGCGGGGGCTGGGAGACTTGGAAGCGGGGTTGGGCTGCGGTGATCGAGCAGGATCGGATAGGGATGATTCGATGAGAGCCAGCCGTCCAGCGTGACGGCGGTCTCGAGCTCAGCCAAGCGCCGGCGTCCGCTCTGCTCACAGGCCCCCACCACCACCCGGTACCAATGCCGCTGGCGCCTGTCCAGGCGTTCTCCGGCGAGGCGCACGACGCTGCGTTCGGTGAACAAGGGCGTGATACGGGCAACCCCGAGCTCCACGGCTTTTTGGAGGGCGAAATCCATGCGCTCGCCTTTGGATACGCCGATGCCGAGATGTACCGACAGAAGAGGGCTTGGCTCAACATCGCCGGCGGATCCGACCTCCACCAGTGCGCCATTGCGGCCGGGGGTTTGCAGGCGGCCGGCGTAGTCCCGGCCGTCTCCGTTGAAGAGCACTAGGGGATCCCCTGAGCGTAGTCGCAGAACCCGGACCAAGTGCTCAGAGGAGGCAGGCGGCAATGTGAGCCGCGCGCCCGCCCGCAAGGGGAGATCGACGAAGATCCGGGGCAGACGCATCAGTCGGCGGTTGCGATGTCGATGCCCTCTGCGGCGATCCCCGCCAGCCAGCCGAGTTGCTCGGGGGTGATCACGTAGGGAGGCATGAAATAGACCACGTTGCCCAGAGGGCGCAGCAGGGCCCCGCGGCTCAGCGCGTGGCGGTAGACGCGCAGGCCCCGACGTTCCTGCCATGGATAGGGCTCGCGCGCCGCCTTGTCCTTGACCATCTCGATGGCCAGGATCATTCCCGTCTGGCGCACCTCCGCCACGTGGGGGTGATCGGCCAGGGGGGCCGCAGCGTCGGCCATCACCCGCGCCAGCTCCCGGTTGGCTTCGATGACCCCGTCTCGCTCGAAGATGTCGAGCGTGGCCAGAGCCGCGCTGCAGGCCAGGGGATTGCCGGTGTAGCTGTGAGAATGGAGAAAGGCGGTGAGCTTTTCATACTCGTCGTAGAAGGCGTCGTAGATCTCCGACCGGGTGACCACTGCCGACAAGGGCAGGTAGCCGCCGGTCAGGCCCTTCGAGAGGCAGATGAAGTCAGGGGAGATGCCGGCCTGCTCGCAGGCGAACAGGGTGCCGGTGCGGCCGAAGCCCACAGCGATCTCATCGGCGATCAGATGGACGTCGTGCCGGTCGCAGGCCTCCCGCAGGAGGCGAAGGTACACCGGGTGGTGCATGCGCATGTTCCCGGCGCACTGCACCAGGGGCTCCACGATCACCGCGCTGATCTCCTCGGCCCGCTCGGCGAGCAGCCGCTCGGTGGCCGTGAAGCGGCGTCGCGAATAGGCCTCCCAGTCCTCGCCCGGATCGCGATAGAAGCAATCCGGCGATGGGGCCTTGAGCACCTCCATGAGCAGCGGCTCGTACGTCTCCTTGTAAAGGGCAACGTCCCCCACGGCCAACGCCCCCAGCGTTTCGCCATGGTAGCTGTTGGTGAGGGCGACGAAGCGACATTTGTGCCGCTTTCCCCGATTGCGCCAGAAGTGGTAGCTCATTTTGAGTGCCACCTCCACGGCGGACGAGCCGTTGTCCGCAAAAAAAACGCGGTCCAGACCCTTTGGGGTGATCGCAGCCAGCCGCTCGGCCAGCGTGAGCGCCGGTTCGTGGGTGAAGCCGGCAAGGATGACGTGCTCGAGTTGCTCCGCCTGCTCCCGAATGGCCGCATTGATGCGTGGATTGGCGTGTCCGAACAGGTTCACCCACCAGGAGCTGATGGCGTCCAGGTAGCGGTTGCCGTCGAAGTCCTCCAGCCATACGCCCTTACCGCGGCGGATAGGGATCATCGGCAAGTGCTCGTGATCCTTCATCTGGGTGCAGGGGTGCCAAAGGACGGCGAGATCGCGTGCGCTCAAGGCTGCGTTGGTCAGGGTATCGGACATCGGATCAGGGTCTGTGGTGGTGGTGGTCGTACGTCGTCGTCAAGCGTGCCGTCGAGAGTGCGGGGTGTGTGGTGCGGCGTGCGTGAAGGAAGGTTCAAGGTTCGTCATGGAAAGTGCGACGTACGTTGTACGAAGTGCGTCTGGAAATACACTCTTTCCGCACTCCGCACTCCGCACTCCGCACTAGCGTTCGGGCGGGAAGGCCCGCCAGACCGCTGCCGCCAGGACCGCCCAGCCCGCGATCAACAGGGTCCCGCCGATGGGAGTGACCGCGCCCCAGGCGCGCACATCGGTCAATACCAAGACGAACAGGCTGCCACTGAACACCAGGCCACCGACGATGAAGCACCAGGCTGCAAGCACGAGCAGCTTCGAATCGGGGCGCTGGGCGGAAAGCGAGCCCAACGCGAGCAGGGCCAACGCGTGTAGAGCGAGGTAGTCGGCGGCGGTCGCCCAGGTGGTGAGCAGCTCCACTGCGACACGGTCCTTGAGTCCGTGCGCCCCGAAGGCCCCCAGACCAACGGCGACTAGGCCAAAAACCGCGCCGACGCTGAGAATCAGGCGCGTCACGTCGGTTGCTCCGGGCCGTCTTCTCCCAAGATCGCCAGGGTCTCCATGGCGATCTCGCGAACGTCGGCCTGCTCGTCGTCGAGCAGGCGGCGCACAGCGGGGACCGCCCGCCGATCACCGGTCAGGCCCAAAAAGTGGCAGGCGTCGGCCCGGGTCTGGGCGGACTCCGACAGGGTGAGCTGCTCCAGCTCCGGGACCGCGTCCGCGAGCGCCTTGCTGTCCGGCAGCTCCTCCATGACTGCGCTGATCCCGATGCGCGTCGCCATGGATGTCTCCTCGCTGGTCAGGAGGTTCAGCAAGTCCACCAGCGTTGACGGACAGGCACGGATGCGTTCCACCACCTCGTCGAGGCGGCGGTTCTCCAGCAGGTGAGCATAGTAGGCCGACCAACCTTCGCCGGCGGCGGCGTAGTCCACCCAGTCGGAAAGCTCGTTGGGGGACAAGGCGCCGTACAGCTCGAAGGGGCCGATGCGGGTCCAGGGCACCGTGCCGACATCGTGGCGCTGGCCGAGCTTCGGCTCGACGGTCAGATTGACCACCTCGAGGCGGGCCAGGCGGCCCTCCTTGACGAGGCGTACAAGCCCGTCGAGCACAGCGGGGCAGTGGGCGCAGCCGGACCCGATAAAGAGCAGGGCACTGGGAGCCGGGGTTTCGCGCATGAGGGTCTGAGAGAAGGTTTCGTATCGCCTACCTTACCGAGCCCTGGCGCGAGGTGCAAAGATCTGGTTGAGGGGGCGTTCGCCACCCCGGATTCAACCCCAATAGGGACATCAGAATTGTCTAATAAAGCAATTTTATGATCGCTGCCGGTAAAACTGTTTTGACACCTGCGCTTGCACATCACTATCTTCTGTTGTTCGCAACCGGCCACCGGGACCGGGTCCGGCGTTCGGCACTGGATTCCGACGCATCATCCCAAACCGCAGGACGACCCAGCCGGGCGCAACGTCAAGGACGACAGAGCAGAGAGTTTCGGCGGACTTGTGTCCACTGGAAGCCATTAAGCCGCCGTACACCATGTCACCACGGCGGCATTCACTGCAGTGAAAACGTTAGGAGAAAGAGCACCATGCCAACTTTTGTGCGTACTGATAAGTGCGACGGCTGCAAAGGCCAGGATAAGACCGCGTGCATGTACATCTGCCCGCATGACCTGATGATGCTGGACAAGGACGGCTCCGCGACCGGTCATGCCATGAAGGCCTACAACCAGGAGCCCGAGCAGTGCTGGGAGTGCTACTCCTGCATCAAGATCTGCCCGCAGCAGGCCATCGAGGCTCGCGCCTACGCAGACATCGTGCCCCTGGGCGGCTCCGTGCAGCCCCTGCGCGGCACCGATTCCATCATGTGGACCATCAAGTTCCGCAGCGGCACCATGAAGCGCTTCAAGTTCCCCATCCGCACGACCCCCGAGGGCTCCATCGACCCTTACGGCGGCAAGCCCGATGCCGATATCTCCAAGATCTCCGAGTCCGGCTTCTTCGTGCAGGTCAACGGCTACCGTGCCGGCGATCCCAGCGAGCTGATCAACAAGTAAGCTCCGGAAATCGAATCCAAATAATTCGTACAGGTTAGAGGTAGTTAGAATGGCTGGAGAATTCGGAAATCCTGAAGTCGTCCAAGAAGAGGTCGACATTCTTATCATCGGCGGCGGCATGGCCGCTTGTGGTGCTGCGTACGAGATCGGCCCCTGGATCGAGGCCGCCGGCGGCGACATCAAGGTGAAGGTGGTCGACAAGGCTGCCATGGACCGTTCCGGTGCCGTGGCGCAAGGCCTGTCCGCCATCAACACGTACATCGGTACGGAACAGGACCCCGCCGACTA
The DNA here is from genome assembly GCA_034716535.1 of Pseudomonadota bacterium. Classification (GTDB taxonomy): domain Bacteria; phylum Pseudomonadota; class Gammaproteobacteria; order Chromatiales; family Chromatiaceae; genus JAYEJW01. The sequence goes on along the minus strand of JAYEJW010000685.1, from coordinate 9,492 downwards.
CGCCCGCATGGTCTCCAACGACCTGATGGGCATCACCCGTGACGACCTGGCCTACGACCTGGGACGCCACGTCGACGAGTCCGTGCACCTCTTCGAGGAGTGGGGCCTGCCGATCTGGAAGACCGACGAGTCCGGCGAGCGTCACGACGGCTCCAAGGGCATGACGCCTCTGAAGGACGGCGGCAAGCCCGTGCGTTCCGGTAAGTGGCAGATCATGATCAACGGCGAGTCCTACAAGTGGATCGTCGCCGAGGCCGCCAAGAAGGCCCTGGGCATGGACAACATCCAGGAGCGCATCTTCATCGTCAAGCTGGTCAACGACAAGAACGACCCGAACCGCATCGCCGGTGCCGTCGGATTCTCCGTGCGCGAGCACCAGCTGTTCGTCTACAAGGCCAAGGCCATCCTGCTGGTTGCCGGCGGCTGCGTGAACATCTTCCGTCCCCGCTCCGTGGGTGAGGGCCAGGGCCGCGCCTGGTACCCGGTCTGGAACGCCGGCTCCACCTACGCCATGGCCGCCGAGGCCGGCGCCGAGTTGACCTTGATGGAAAACCGCTTCGTGCCCACCCGTTTCAAGGACGGTTACGGCCCGGTCGGCGCGTGGTTCCTGCTCTTCAAGTCCAAGGCCACCAACGCCTTCGGCGAAGTGTACATGGACCGCAACAAGGAGATGCTGAACGACTATCCTCCTTACGGTCAGGCCGCGGTTCCGGCTTCCTGCCTGCGTAACCACCTGATGCTGAAGGAAATGCGCGAAGGCCGCGGTCCCATCTGGATGGACACCGTCACCGCGCTTGCCAACCTGCGCGAGACCCTGTCTCCCCGCGAGGTCAAGCACTTGGAGGCCGAGGCCTGGGAAGACTTCCTCGATATGTGTATCGGCCAGTGCGGTATCTGGGCCGGTGAGAACATTGAGCCGGAGAAGAAGAACTCCGAGCTGATGCCCACCGAACCCTACCTGCTGGGCTCCCACTCCGGCTGCTGCGGCATCTGGGTCTCCGGTCCCGAGGACGTCGGCGCTCCCACCGAGGAGACCGAGGCCGGCGTGCCCGAGCACCTGCCCTCCGGCTGGAACTGGGGCTACCGCGCCATGACCACCGTGACCGGTCTGTTCACTGCCGGTGACGGCGTGGGCGCCTCCGGCCACAAGTTCTCCTCTGGCTCTCACGCCGAGGGCCGCATGTGCGCCAAGTCCATGGTCAAGTTCGTCATGGACAACAAGGACTACAGCCCCGAGCTGGACACCGATGTTGACCCCCTCATCGAGGAGATCTATCGTCCGGTGCGCAACTTCCTGGAGTTCAAGGACTACTCCACCGCCATCGACATCAACCCCAACTACATCACCCCGCGGATGCTGCAGTTCCGTCTGCAGAAGATCATGGACGAGTACGTGGCCGGTGTGGCGACCTACTACACCACCAACGCACACATGCTGGAGCAGGCGGAGCAGAAGCTGGAGGCATTGAAGGAAGACTCCCTGAAGATGCGTGCCAAGGACCTCCACGAGCTACTGCGGGCTTGGGAGAACTATCACCGCATCCTCACGGCTGAGGCCCACATGAAGCACATCCAGTTCCGTAAGGAGTCCCGTTATCCGGGCTTCTACTACCGGATGGACCACAACGTGGTCGACGAGGAGAACTGGCACTGCTTCGTTAACTCCATCTACGACAAGAGCACGAAGCAATGGACCTGCTTCAAGCGTGCTCACGTCGATCTGGTGGACAAGTCCAAGCTGTTCAAGTAATCCTTGACGGCCTGAAGGCTTGAGAATCCGGGCGCCGCAAGGCGTCCGGATTTTTTGTCTTCGGAGAAACTAGTCCGCAAACGAACGCCAATTCCCGCGATCTATGCCTCAGTTTGCGTTCATTTGCGGATTTATGGTTAGAGAATCCCCACCTTGGCAAGCATACAGCTTGTCAAGAGGAGCAGAATCATGAGCGAAGCAGAATTCGACATCCCGTTCAAGAGCGCCAATGTGCCGGCGATGCTGACCGGCAAGACCCGGATAAAATTCAAGTGCTACAAAGGCATCTCCTGCTTCAACGCCTGCTGCAAGCAGGCCGACGTCACCCTCGCGCCCTACGATGTGCTGCGGTTGAAGAAGCGCTTCGGCATGAACTCTGAGGAGTTTCTCAAGGAGTACACGGTGCCCTTCCAGATGGACCAGGACGGCGTACCCGGGCTGAAAATGCGCACCACCGACGACGGTACCTGCGTGATGCTGGACGGAGAGAACGGCTGTGGCGTCTACGAAGACCGCCCCACGGTGTGTCGCTACTATCCGGTGGCGCTGCTGAACATGCGGGCCAAGGATTCGTCCCAGGCCGAAGAGAACTACTCGCTGGTCCAAGAGGACCACTGCAAGGGGCACTTCGAGGACCGGGAGATCAGCATCGACGACTATCGCAAAGAGCAGGGCTGCAAGGAATACGACGACCGCAACCGGGACTGGTATCGGCTGATCCTGAAGAAGAAGTCCGCGGGACCGGGCGTGGGCCGCCCCTCCGACATGAGCCTGCAGGTGTTCTTCATGGCCTCCTATAATCTGGACATGTTCCGCCGCTTCGTGCTCAGCGAGAACTTCCGCAAGACCTACAAGCTGAATGACATCTTCTTCGAGGCGGTGGAGATGGACGACCAGATCCTGATGGATTTCGGCTTCCAGTTCCTGCGCCAGGTGCTATTCGGTGAGTGCTCTATCGAGGAGGCCGAAGACGCTTGGGAGAAACGGGTGGAAGAGCGCAAAGAGGTATGGGACATGCGTGCCCAAGCGGAAATCTCCCGCAAGCAGAAGGCAGAAGACGAGAAATACAAGAACGACGTCTGACCTTCTAGGGCGCGGTGAGGTACAGGCTGCCCGATCCATTTGAATCTGATCGGCCCCTTGGCGCGTATGCATATAGGGGGCGTGCGAATTGAGGCTGTATGCCCTGCGGCGGTACCCGTTGCCTCGGAGTCCCGCGGCGACGCCAGCACCGTCGAGTACTCGTCTGAAATGGTTGATCGAGGCGAGGTATGCCGATGACAGTACAGCATGTCGTATCGCCCCAAGATACGATGCCCCGGCGGCACCCGAGGTCGAGGTTCAGGGAGGAGGATTTATCGACTATAGTGGCGCTCATGGACAGTCCTTCGGAGCAACCCGTCGCAGCGCCGGAGTCGGTAGACACCGAGTATGCGGATCTGCTCGGCGCGATTGCGCGTAAGCAGCGGGCCGCGATCGAAGCGCTTTACGGTGCCACGGCGCAGCGACTCTATGGCTTGGCGCTGCGTATCACGCAGCGCCGCGAGCTCGCCGAGGAAGCCCTGAACGATGTCTACTTACAGGTTTGGCGTCAGGCGGCCACCTACGATCCCGCCCGGGGCAGCGTGCTGGCCTGGCTGTCGGTCCTGTGCCGCAGTCGGGCACTGGATGCCTTGCGTCGACACAGGTCCGGTGTGCCCGGGGAGTCTGTGGGCCTCGATGCGGTAGCGGAGACGGGAGGGGACCAACAAGCGCAGGATCTTCTGCTTTCGGTAGAGCGCGGCTCCAGGGTGCATGCGGCACTTGCCCACTTGAGGGGGCAGCAGCGGCAGCTGCTGGCCCTAGCCTATTTTCGCGGGCTCACTCACAGCGAGCTGGCTCAGGTCACTGGGCTTCCGCTGGGAACGGTCAAGACGCAGATCCGGCGTACCCTGACGGAGCTGAGGCAGTGGATGTCGGACGCCGGCGTTGCGTCGGGAGAGTCACATGAGTAAACCGGTTCGCGAGGATCATCCGGAGGTTCTCGATGAGGACACGCTTTGGACGCTGGGTTGCGCCCAACGGGCGACCGAGCTTCCTCCCGGGCGAATGAAAGCCCTCTATTCGCGATTGATGGAGCGTATCGATAGCGAAGAAGAGGCCGAGCAGGCTGGCTTCGTCACCATCCGCTCGTTTGACGGCCCATGGATCCAGATCGCGCCCAAGATCAAGAAAAAGGTTCTGCGTGCCGACCCGGCGCAGGGGACGGAGACCTATCTGCTGCGTGTCGACCCAGGTGCAGAGGCGCCGCCTCACGAGCACGAGCACGACGAGATCTGCCTCATGTTGGAAGGCGAGGTGACGTTCGGCGCCATTCACTTGCGTGCCGGCGATTACCACCTCGCGCCAAAGGGAAGCCGGCACGAAACCGCGCGCTCGGACACCGGCGCCCTCGTTCTCATCCAGACAAGTTTTGACGGCAACCAGGTGGCGCTTTAGGCCCCCGCTTCCCTGTGCCCGGCCCCTGCTAGCCGCTGCCGCGTATTAGCGCTCTGATTGTTTCACCAGAGTTTCTCGAGTTGGATCGCGCCGGATCCGCCGCTCTGGTCCACCGTTGACAGTCGGCCTGGCGAATTTCGATTCTCTGCACCCGGCGAGAAGCCTCGCATTCGGCCCCAGGGATACCGGATCACCGCGAGAGATGCGCGACGCTGAACGGCGCTTCTTGTGGCCAAGACCGGACTGGTTCATCAAGAAGGCCGGGCCGCTACACCGCACGCCGGGCCTTCGTCTCCCCGTCTGATTCTATACTTTTTAGTGTGTCTGAACCTGATAGGCCGGACGGCGCTTGCCGTAAGCGCGAGATCGGGCCGGCGCTGTTTCAGGCAGTCTGCGGGCATGTGACAAAAAAAACACGCTGTTCGGTAACAGCCTACGGGGAGAAGAGAAATGAAAACAGTCCGAGAAGTTCTCGAAAAAAAGGGTGGAGACGTCTGGACCATCGACCCAGGTGTCACGGTACGTGAGGCGCTTACCCAGATGGCCGAAAAGGACGTCGGGGCGCTGGTCGTCACCAAGGAAGGCAGCGTTATCGGAGTGATCTCCGAACGGGACTATGCGCGCAAGGTGATCATGAAGGGGAAATCTTCCCTAGAGACCTTAGTCGAAGACATCATGGTGCGCGATCCCAGGTGCGTTACTCCGGCCGAAACGATAGGCGAGTGCATGGCTACAATGACCGAGAAACGCATTCGGCATCTACCCGTCCTTGAGGGGATCAGTTTGGTCGGTCTCGTGTCGATAGGCGACGTGGTGAAGTCAATCATCAGTGCGCATGAGTCTAAGATCGACGAGCTTGAGAGTTACATTTACGGCAAGTAGCGTTCCCTCTCTCAAAGCAGACCTCGGGAGCGAAATAAACGTTCCGGCTTGCTGTCTGGAAAGACCCCCTTGCCCGTGGGGGGTCTTGCCAGACGCGCTTCGGCGTCCGTACGGCGACGTTCAGGGTCCGAGAAATCACCGCGACTCTTGCTCAGCGCCGCCGCCCTGATCGCCATCGCCCGTTTGCCGCGCTCGTTGACCGGTCCGCGCACATGGCGCGCGAGACTCTGATTCTTCTTATTCTCTAACAGGCCTTTCTGCAGGTCGGGCATCACCGCCGTGCCGTGCAATATCCCAAGCGGATCCTGCAACGCCTTGAGGTGAGGGACAAAATCCTTCATCGCTCTCTCCTCTATCTCCTCTTCTGATCCACAAAGGTTGCATCCCTTCTTTCTCCCCGCACGGGCTTTCGCGCGCGCACGTGAAACCGAATGGCCGGATGTGTGCGTAACAGAAACAAAGGCAGACGATCCAGAGGACTCATCCCATGAACCCGATACCGTCCACTAACAGGCTCGAGCGCGAGAACGAGACTTTCAGCGGCACCGGCGGTGTCAGTGCCGGCAACCGCTCCCGAGGCTTCTGGCCGGCATTTCGGGATGAGCGGACCGGTCGTGTTTTTGTGTCCCGGTTCGGTGACGGCCGATTTGCGCCGATGCACCTGTTGGATGGCCTGCCCGAGGACCTCGTGCTCACGCGCAGCGCCGGTGGACAGGTCCTCGCGGTCAAGGAAACCGTAATCTCGGGCTTCCTTCGCAGCGGGCGCTTCTACAGTCGCACCGAAGCCGCTCTTGCTCTGGCCTGAGATACCCGAGCGCCGGGCACGGGCGATTCAGCTCGTTTGAATCCGAACCAGGTTCGCCGGCGGAAAACCAATCAACACCCTCGCGGAGGGAATCCGATGACCGCTTTCATAAGTCTCAGCACCTTGGCAGTGGCCTTGACGCTGATTGTGTCCGGCTGCAGCGACCGGAGGGAGGGGGACGGCGTCTCCGAGGTCCTGGATAACCGCGTCGCCCTCTTCGGATCGGTCCCGGACCCCTGCGACTTGGTGCTTGCACCCCTTGCGAGCCCGGGCGACAAGGGACATGGATCGTCCTCGGACGTGGGCATTGCCAGGTTCCAACAAGCCGTACTCGCTTCGAACAGACCCGTCGATCATTTCGAACGCCTGGGCTGGGCGTTGGTTCAAGAAGGACGGGCGAGCTCGGACCCTGGTTTTCTCAACCTCGCGTTACAAGGCGCCCTCTGCATGGAGAAGAAACGCCCAAACAGCTTGGCGGCCATGCTGCTGAGGGGCCATGTGCTGCACAACCTGCACCGATTCCGGGAAGCGGAAACGCTGGGACGCAAGCTGGTCGCTTTGCGCGGTGCCTGGTTCGACTACGGGCTGTTGGGCGACGCCTTGACCGATCAAGGGAAGCTCGACGAGGCCGTATCGGCCTATCAAAGCATGATGGACCAGAGGCCCGGGCCGCAATCCTACAGCCGAGCCGCACAGGTACGCTGGCTCAAAGGCGACCTCGTCGGAGCCATCGAGATGATGGAGCTGGCTCGCGGCGCCGCGGCTGGTGGGGATCGAGAGTCGGCGGCCTGGATGAACGTGCGCCTTGCGCTCTATTTGCTTCAGGCGGGAAACATCGTCGGGGCCGAGAAACGCGCCGCCGAGGCCTTGGCCCTTCAGGCCGGCTATGCGCCGGCTCTATTGGCGCAAGGGCGCATCCTTCTCGCGAAGGGCGAGGTGGAGCGCGCCGGCGGCGTGCTCGCGGAGGCCGAGCAGATCAGTCCGCAGCCGGAGTACCAGTGGACGCTGGCCGAGGCGTTGCGGGCAGCAGGGCGCGAGGGCGACGCCGACACGGTCGAGGCGGAGCTGGCGCGGAGAGGAGAACGGGAAGACCGAAGAACCTATGCGCTTTTCCTGGCCAGTACCGGTGGCGACCCAAATCCAGTTATGCGCCGCAGCGCATAACTCTCTTTATGCGCATCCGCCACTTCGGCTTCCTCGCCAATCGCTGGCGGCGCGAGCGCCTGGTGCAGATCCGCCAGGCCATTGCCACCGAAAAGGGCGAAGCCGCCGCACAGCCGAGCGAGGAGAATAACGCCAGCTTCGATAGCTGGCCTTGTCCGAAGTGCCGCCAGGGACGCCTGCGCGTGATCGGGCAGATCGCCCCGATGAGGAGGCGCGCAGAAAGGCCCGCAGGAAGACCGAGCGGATAGCACCGAGACGAACCGCTGGGCCAGGCCCGACACCGCACAGGCCGCCAAGCGGTCTGCGGGCGTGCTCATGCCAAAGCGCGAGATCAAAGCCACATTCATGCACAAGAGGCCACATCCCACCCTCGTCGGCCACGCCCCACGCCAGATCGCCAGGCTGCCCCTGGCCGATCCGCGTCCCTGCGTTTTCGACTTCCCCGCGTGCCCGCAATACAATCCCCTCTATAGAAGCAAGGCCGTCCAGGACCGAGACCCCGTCGTGGGAGCGGTTTAGTCCAACAGACATTTATCCGCCCTGCGCGTAGGCGCCGGTGGTACGACTCGGGCCTGTGCCGTGCGCACGACGGATAAAATGGTTATACGTTATCCGAGTCAATCTGCCCCTAAATAGGGAAGCGCAACCCTGATGGGTAAATATGACAAGCTGATTGTCAAGATCCTTCGAGGTTCGTCGGACGCAAACATCAGTTTTGATGATTTGTGCGAACTTCTGCGAAGGCTTGGTTTCGACGAAAGAACGAGGGGCAGTCACCATGTTTTTCGAAAAGAAGGCATAGAGGAGAAGATCAATCTCCAGACCGACTCGGCCAAAGCAAAACCGTATCAGGTCCGCCAGGTTCGCTCTATTTTGGTCAAACACCGTCTCTCGGGAGAAGAAAAGTGATGTTCAAATATGAAACCATCATCTACTGGAGTGAAGAAGACGCGGCGTATTTGGCAGAAGTTCCAGAACTTCCGGGATGCATGGCTCATGGGGACACGTACGAATCTGCATTAGCCAATGCGAAGGAAGCCATTCAGCTATGGATTGATACAGCTCTAGAGTTTGGTGATCCCGTGCCTGAACCAAAAGGCCGTCGCCTTATGTACGCATAACACATAAGCCTGACGCCGTGCCCGCCAGCGGTTACAATAATCTGAAAAGCTGGCTGGGGGCGCGGCGCATCTGGTCGGGTGAAAGTCCCGGCATGGTAAGGGCTAACCACCCACCATTACCGAGCGTTGCGCCTCTGGCGGAGCGGTGGTTCGGGAGGGAATCTGGATCATGCGTATACAAAAGAGGTGAAGCGTACACAGGGTATGTTGTAGACCGTTCGGGGACGCAGACCCCTAGAGCTGGTATCGCTTCGAAAAGGCTGTTCCGGTCGGCGAGCGTTGTAACGTGCGCGAAGCCCACATGAACCCGGCGCAATGGTGAGCCTGGGGGAGGGCCGGCGGAGTTCTCAAGCTGCGGTATGCAACAACAGATGCGTCGTGAACGCGGGAGACCCTTGCGGCTCCTGCATCGGAAACCACCAGGCAAACAAGGCATATGGCTATTGAGGCCCGAAGGGGAAACCCGGAAACGGAACTAGGCTGGAGCCTACCGCTGCTTGGCACGCCCGAGACAGGTAGGGCAGTCGAACCCCGAGAAAGGGAACGGCATCCGAAGGCTTCAGGGGAGTCGGATCACCTCATAGTACTCCGAGACGGTAGCGCCGCTCACATGGGGAAGGGGGTGACAGTCATACGCCGTCCGCAAAGGCAACTCGCGCCGGACAGAGTCGGGCCGGGGATCGACGAGCCAACCTTCTTGCGGGCACTATCCATCAAGGCGGGTATGGCAAAGGCCCACCGATTTCAAAACCTCTATGGCTGCCTGGATGAGTCACTGTTGCGTCTTGCCTGGGGCAAGCTCAACAAGCACGGAGGGCCCGGCGTCGACCGGGTGACGATCGCCCAATATGGAGAGAAGCTGGACGAGAACATCCAGACACTCGTCGAACGCCTCAAGCGGGGGGAATACCGAAGCCGGCTGACCCGGCGCAAGTACATCCCCAAAGGCAACGGCAAGGAGCGGCCCTTAGGCATCCCGGTCGTGGAAGACCGGATGTTGCAGGGGGCTGTCAGGCTGCTGCTCGAAGCTATCTACCAGGCCGACTTTCTGCCCCTGAGCTACGGCTACCGGCCAGGCGTCGGGGCACAAAAGGCGGTCAAGGACCTCACCTACGAGCTGCAGTTCGGCCGCTACGGGCACGTCGTCGAAGCCGACATCAAAGGTTTTTTGGATCGCTGTTCATACTACCCCCCGGCTGATTTAGGGTCGTCAAAAAGATCTGGAATGGTGTCTGGAAGCTTTATTTTCAGTCCCTTACGCTTGCCCTGTGAGACATGGATGGCATCGAGCT
>JAYEJW010000684.1:0-4486 GCA_034716535.1 Pseudomonadota bacterium | reverse complement strand
TTACACGTTATATTAATGCAAATACATGGGTACACTTTTACCAATAATATCCCGGATCATGGTAAATATACCTAAAATATCAGGGAATTGAATGGAGAATACGAACGGTTCTTAATGGAACTTCAGCTTAGGAGACACTGACCATGATGATCAAAGACCTGGAAATGAGCAAAGACCTTGACCGTGACGCCCTGACCGCTGTGCGCGGCGGTGGTAACTCCATCCAGCAGGGTGGCGTGTACGCCCCTGTAGCCAACGTTGGTGGCGGCTTCAGCTTCGCCAGCCCGACGACCATTGTCAGCGCCCCCGTCAACGCGCCTACGGCGGTCCTTAACGACAACGACCTTCGTCTGAAGTTGGATAACAACTTCGCGTCTGTGCTGGGCTCGCTGGGTACTGTGGTCGCGCAGTAAGCCGTTACACGGTAATTGCTACCGCCAAGGAAGCGGGGGTCTTCGGGCCCCCGTTTTCTTGTGTGCCTGGTACAGCCAGTTGGCTTCCCGGCCGGAATACGACAGGTTGGTTCTATATAAGACTTTCCTAAAGGACCGGTTCCGACCCATTATTGCCGTTCAGCAAATTACCTTAAACTTCCGGTTTGTACTGTACTCGGACCTTTACGGGCTGGATGTAGGGCTGCAATCCGCGACGCAAATTAGCCGTCACCCCGGGTCACGGACCGTCGTCAGCGTTACCAGCTGGTCTCCGTCGCGGATGGCCAGGCGTTCACCTCTGTCCGGGTTCAGGTGGACCTCTCCCACTGCGGTAAGCACACCGAGGGCTATCTCCCTATGCTGCTCGGCGATTGTGGCGAGTGTGTCGAAGCCGATCGGTTCGGGGTAGTCGGCCGCCTGCATGGTTCGGAGGGTGATTTGCGGACCGCCGATTCGTGAGAGCTCGGTGAAGATTGCCGCCAGCTCACGGCGCAGCGCAATCTGCGAGAGCATGTAGCTGATGGCGAGCGGCGTGACGAGCACGTCGTGGGCGTTGTCGAAGAGGAAGCGGTTTTCCTCCTCCAGGATCTCAACGAACAGCTTCGGCTGCGCCTCATGCCCCGTAAAGATATGCTGGAGGCTGAGATAGGCGGTGATGGTGGCTGCATCAGCGTGGGCTTCGTCGCCCATGCGGGCCCGCGCCAGGAGGATGATCTGGTCGTAGCCTGAGGGCTCCAGCTCCGCCAGCCTCACGGGATCCAGGAAATTCTTCTCGATCTGCCGCACGTGATCCAGCGCGAGGTCCTGGCAGCTGGCCAGGGCAGCCATTCGATCCTCCACGGGTGTGAGGCCAACCACGTCGATAGCCATGTCGTCTGCGGCAAACTCGCGCAGCAGGGCCGGTACCTTCCGGTTCCAGCCAAGAATCAGCAACCGCTGCGGTCGCGATGGCTGTTCCCATGTGGAAAGAGCTTTGCTGTCCGATGTCCCGGACCCGGGAGCACGCTCTGCGCAATCGGCGAAGCTGCGTGCAATAAACACAATGAGGTCGTTCTCGCCCAGCTCCGTGTCAGCTGCGGGATTGAGCAGCGGGTGCCTGGCGCCCGAGGGAATCAGGCCGATGGGCACGGCTTTCGGGCATTCGCGCCTGAGCTCACCGAAGGTTTTGCCCCTTTCCCGCAAGCGGCGCAGAAAGATGGCGTTACCTTCGTTGATACTCAGGAGCTGAGAGAACACGCCCCAGATCCCGGCGTAACACACGCTCTGGGCGATGAGCCGGGACATGACCTGGTCCGTCGCAAGGATTTCGGTCTCGCCGCGGTAGGCGAACCGCGCCACATTGCTGCGGTTCTCGTCGTATAGCGCCACGACGGCCAGCGGGTTTTCCGAGCTGCCCCGGGTGTGGCGGGCAATCAACAGCAGGGACTTCAGGGTGTCCGCGTCCGCGACGCCGGGAGACCTGTTGCTGAAGTCTTCGCCCGGGAGAATGATGGCTGCGGCGTCTTCAAAGGATACGCGTTCAAGGTGTTCGAGCTTGAGCGGCGAGCCGCCGCGCAGCAGCACCTGCCGGTCGTTCCAGAAGCTGCCCAAGTGTTCCCTGAGCTCGGCGAGTACTGTGCCGTCCACCTGCTCGGCGAGCACGACGACCCGCAGCGTGCTGGCGTTGTGCACCTCCAGGAAACGCGTCACCCGCCCCCGGGTGCGTAGCAGCTCGAGCACGATGTTGGGCGTTCGGTGAGTCAAGCCCAGAATCAGCACGTGATCGGCAAGCGTGACCGGTCTTGTTCCCGATTCGATGCGTGCAATGAGCTCGTTCATCCACTGGGTGAGGATGGCGATGAGCAGACCGAGAAACAGCACGTAGCCGAGCACCGTGACCACCGTGGAAACCGTGCGGCCGACAAGCCCCTCATCGTCGCCCAGATAACCGGGATCAGTAAGGCGGAGGAAGGCCCACCATATCGATTCGCCGACCTCGTCGAAACCGGGAGCCAGTAAGCGCACCAGCAGGCCAGCAAGCAGCGCGACCAGAAGCACGATGGATGCTGCCAGCAGCAGCCGGTAGTGCAGCCCGCGCAGGAGCAGTCGCTCCAGACTGAACCTCAGTTGATCAAGACGCCGTGCGCGCCGGCGTTCACGTTGCTTCATGGTTCACCGTTCCGTTTAGCACCTCTGGGTAATCATTTGCTGATTCCTACTCGCTGCCTGATGGGGGAGATCGCTCCAGAGTGATCCGGAGTGGCTGGTCGGGGTTGAAGTGAACATCGCGCTGCGGGAAGGCAATGACAATGCCTTCCTCGGCGAAGCGGCGATGGATGTTGCGGCGCATGTCGGTCATCACCGGCAACCGGTCGTCAAGCGTACCGACGAACACGCGAAAAGCGAGAATCAGGCTGTTATCGCCGAAATCGTCAAATACCACGCCGGGTGCCGGCTCCTCCAGCACTCGCTTGTCTTCGCGCGCCAGCTCATGCAGGATCTCTATCGCCCGGTCGACGTCGCTGCCGTAGGCGATGCCCACCTGGATCAGGATCCGGGTCCTGGCATCGGACAACGTCCAGTTCAACAGTTGCCCGGTGATCAGTTCCTTGTTCGGGATCAGGAGTTCCTTCTGCTCAAAGTCGCGGATGGTTGTCGCCCGGATGCGGATGCGCTCGACCCTTCCCGAGGCATCGCCGACTGTAATGAGGTCACCGACCCGTACCGGCCGCTCGGCCAGCAGGATCAGTCCCGAGATGAAGTTGGCGACGATCTCCTGCAGCCCGAAACCGATGCCCACACCCAGCGCTGCTGCCGCCCACCCCAACTGTGACCAGTTCGCGCCGAGCTGACCGAGGGCGAGGAGTGTGGCCACGATCACGATCGCATACTTGGTGACAGTGGTGATCGCGTAGCGAGCCCCTGCCGAGACCTTGCCCTGCTTGAGCAGGATGATGTCTTGCAGTGACGGGAGATTTTTCGCAAGCACGTAACCTACTATACCGATAAGCAGCGCAACCAGTGCATCAGCCAGCGTGATCCAGACCAGGACGTCCTCACCCTCAATCTTGAACGCTGTCGACCATAGTGTCACCTCGTTGAGCACCTTGAAGACAGGCAGCATGTCGTCCCATATCGCGGCCAGCCCCAGCGCCACCAGCAGTAGCAGTGTGGCGTTGACGACCTGACGGCTGTCAGTGTCGAGGGCAATCAGGTCCACCTCGGGGGCACCGATGTCGTTGTCGGTCGCCTCCTGGTTTGCCGTCTCGGCCTCCTCATCACCGGCACGCTGCGCGCGTGCGGCATCGCGCTCCTTTATCGCCGCTTCGAAGGCCAGCCGACGACGTGTCACCAGCAACCAGCGGCGCACCAGCTCACCACCCAGCCAGGCGCCGGTGAGCAGCCACACCGACAGGGTCCAGCGGACCATCAGCTCTCCCGCCATGTAGGTGTAACCGGTTATCTCCGCAAACACCATGCTCAGCGGAATGGCGACAGCGACCGCAAACCAGAGATAGCGCCAGCGCCACCATACGCTGTTCCGATGCCGGCACAGACACTCCCGAATCCCCCCCCGGGTGGGATGCAGCAGGCGCGCGGTGAGTGCGAGAAGTACAATTACATAGGCAATGAATGTCAGCAGCCCGAGCGTGCCGCCGTCGTGTGATGGATCCAACGCGACCGCGATCTCGGACACGAGGTAGAGTGGCACACCCAGACCCCGGAACCAAACGAGCTCGCGGTGCAGCTCGGCTACCGTTGCCGACTCCCAGTCGAAGTGCCGTTCGGCCAGTCCGCCGGGCAGACTCAGCTTGAACAGCGAATTGACGAGCAGCAACAGGATCGAGGTCTTAAGCAGCCCATCGGCAAGGCCGACCGAGAAATCTGCGGTCGTGTCGGCGACTACCAACGCCCAGCCCAGAGCTGCCAGCAGCAGGGTTCCCGGCACAGCCAGCAACAGCGTTAGAGCCACGGCCTGCCAAGTGAAAGTCATCCGATCTCGCCGGATACTGCCGACGTCCCGGCTGCAATCAAGCAACCTGCCATACAGCGACTGCCGGCGTGCAAGCAGC
>JAYEJW010000683.1:0-19502 GCA_034716535.1 Pseudomonadota bacterium | reverse complement strand
GTAGGCCTGCATGTCGAAGTGTCCGTGTCCGCTAAGGTTGAACAGGATGGTCTTGGTCTCACCGGACTCACGGCACTTCTCCGCCTCGTGAATGGCGGCCTTGACCGCGTGGTTCGCCTCAGGCGCCGGCACGATGCCCTCCGCCTTGGCGAATTGGACGCCCGCGGCGAAGCACTCGAGCTGGTTATAGGAGCGTGGATTTATGAGCCCCAAGGCCGTGAGATGGCTGATTTGGGGCGCCATACCGTGATAGCGCAGGCCGCCGGCATGGAAGCCGGGCGGCACGAAACCGGAACCAAGGGTGAACATCTTCACCAGCGGAGTGAGGTGGGCGGTGTCGCCGAAATCGTAGGCGAACTTGCCCTTGGTCAGGGTCGGGCAGGCAGAGGGCTCCACCGCGATGAGCTCGACGTCTTTGCCATTGCGCAGGCGCTCGCCCAGAAACGGGAAGGCAATGCCGGCGAAGTTGCTGCCGCCGCCCGTGCAGCCGATGATCATGTCCGGATAGTCGTCCGCCATCTCCATCTGTTTCTGCGCCTCGAGCCCAATTACCGTCTGGTGCAGCAGCACGTGGTTCAGCACGCTGCCCAGCGCGTAACGGGTATCGTCGCGCTGGGCGGCCATTTCCACTGCCTCGCTGATGGCGATGCCGAGGCTGCCGCTGCTGTCGGGGTGTTCGGCCAATACTGCGCGGCCCGATTGGGTGGTGTCGCTGGGACTGGCGATGCAGGTAGCGCCGAAGGTCTCCATGAATGCGCGTCGATAGGGTTTCTGGTTGAAGCTCACCCTGACCATGTAGACGTCGATGTCGAGCCCGAACATGGCGCCCGCGAGCGCCAGGGACGATCCCCACTGGCCGGCGCCGGTCTCGGTAGTGATGCGCTTGACCCCCTCCTGCTTGTTGTAGAAGGCCTGGGCGATGGCGGTGTTGGCCTTGTGGCTGCCAGGGGGGCTCACGCCCTCGTACTTGTAGTAGATCTTCGCCGGGGTATCGAGCGCCGTTTCCAGACGCCGTGCCCGAAAGAGCGGGGACGGACGCCATTGGCGCAGGACGTCGCGCACAGGCTCGGGAATCTCGATCTCTCGTACGGGGCTCATCTCCTGCTCGATGACAGCGCGCGGGAAGAGGATGGCGAGATCATCGGGGGTAATGGGCTGATTGGTGCCCGGGTGGAGCACGGGGGGCAAGGGCTCAGGCAGATCGGCGTTGATGTTGTACCAGGTCTTGGGGATGTCCTGCTCGCCGAGCAGGTACTTGACGGAATCAGTCATGAGGTGTCCGGGCCTCCCTCGTCGTTGGCATTGTGTTCTGGGCGTGATCGAGGCGTCGCTGCTTAGGGACCTCTCGGCACCTTCATAGTTTGCCAGTTTCCTGCGCTGGCTTGAATAGCCGGGAGAGATCAACCGGGAAGCGGCAGGTTCTAGGCTCAAGGGTTGCGCCGGTCGCCCGCGGCCGGGTACCTTTTGACACTGCGTGCACCTTAGGGTCCCAGGCCCTGCACGCGGTGCACGACCTACCGATTTGGCTCGTACGCGTCGTATTTGGGCAGAGCTCCGGTGATCTCCTCCCAGTTTGCCTTGGAGCTCACGAAGATATGCGCCTGCGGTCGCTCGAGGATGTCGGATTCGATGGTCCCCAAGCGGATCCGCACCTGGTCGGGCAGCGCCTTGTTCTTGCTCATGATCGGCGAGCCACAGGTCTTGCAGAAGTACTTGGTTTGGCCCGGCGTAGACTCGTAACCGGTCAGATTGTCCGCACCCGAGACAATCTCGAAATCCGAGGCGGCCACGATTCCGTTGGTCGCAGAGGCGCTGCCTTGTGCCTTTCGGCACTGGGAGCAGTGACAGTAAATGATATTGCGGATTCCCCCGCTGATCTCGAACCGCACCGCACCGCACAGACAACCGCCTTTGTACATTGGGCCGCCCCCTCCAAGACTCATTCAGACCGCCAAGGAGTGTAACTGAACTCGAAGCCGTCGCGACCTCCCTGTCGCAACGGGCGATTCTCAGAAGCTTCCGACCTGTGTCCCTGCATGGCCGGCGGCGGGGGTAGTGAACGCGTTGTTCTCACCGCTTTGCCATTGCACGACCGGCGGGTGCTCGCCGGCCTCCAGGCGCTTGATGCATTTCCATTCGACGGGCGTGCTCGGCGGTAGCTGCTCGATGCGGCCGGTCCAGGTGGGATAGGGGCCGTTCGGGTCCAGCTTCGCGGCCGCGTCCGTGTTCCAGCTTCCGAGCTCCGGCACGTTGCCCACCACGTAGGCGCTGGTGCCCCAAGTGGTGTGCCCGTTCTCACAGACGAAGCTCGCCGAAACGCCGCACAGGCCCGGGGCGCCGTCGATAAGCTGGAAGAGCGGATTCGCCGGATTGTTCTCGTCGAAGGTCACAGCGAAGATTCCCGTTTCTGCAAGCGGGGCGAAGTTGGGTCCGTCCTGGTTGCCGTCCGCTCCCCAGTTCCGGACCCAGGCGCCGTCCGCGGCGAACTTGAAGCCGCCGCCACACATCCGCACCTGTCCCGTCCAGACATTGGCGTCCGTGCACTGGAGGCTACGGGATGGGTCTGCGGGGTCCCATCCATTCTCTTCGCCCGGGAGGGAGATGGAGCTGAATTGGCTGGTGCAGGAGCTCGGCTCCAACGTCACAACGAACTCCCTGGCACTCGCCACGGGACCGACGCCGGACTTGAGCCAGATGGTCCCCGCCGCCGTGTCGTTGAACCAGCCCGCGTCTGCGCCCGCGAAGGCGTCCTGCGTTGCCTGCTCGGCCAGCGGCTGACCGTCCAATGTGACGTCCCGTGCACTGGCTTGGGCGTTGCCGAGGGCCGCCACCAGGGCGATCACCCTGTTGCGGGCATCCGGGGCGCCGGCATAGGTTCCCTGTGCCTCGCCAACCGTGACAACGACCTGTTCGCCGTCTTGGTGCTGGGCAATGCGCGTCTCACGCACCGCAGCGCCCTGATAGGCGGTGGTCCGGCCGTCGTCCTCGAAGAGGGTGAACTCGCTCGGTGTGGAGCCGGCAAACACCTTGGCCATCAGCTCGTCCCGGATGCTGCCGTCGCCGCGCTTGCCTACCGCGTTGCGGGTGTCCTCGTCGACGAACTGGACGGGGATAACCGCGCCCGCGCGGGCGTAGAGTGGGAGACTGAAGCGCCCGCTCCGGAAAAGGGGCGCGGTCGTCGTGCGTCCCCCATTGCTTTCCAGGCGTCGGTGGCTGTACCAGTCGTACCAGACCCCATCGGGAAGATAGACGTCTCGCTGTTCCTCGCCGTAGGTGGTGGAGACGGCGGCCAGGAGATCCCGGCCGATCAGTTTTTGATCGCCCATGTGCCGCAACTGATCATCGGCTTGGTAGTAGAAGACCGGCGGCGGCATCACCGGCTCGCCGAAGCGATGTGCCCGGTGAGCCAGCGTGTAGAAGTAGGGGATAAGCTCATAGCGCAGCCGCGTGTTGTGCAGGTTGCTCTGAAGGTCGCCGATGCGGTCCGGTGCGGTCTCCTTGCAATTGCACAGGTTCTCCGTGTGGGGCCGCCCCGGGATGTCGAACAACATACCGTAGGCGTACCAGCGGGTGTACATCTCGTCCAGGTCGCCATCCAGATTGCGGTGGAACCCACCGATATCGCCGCCGTAGTAGTCCATTCCGGAGAAGGACATGTGCATCTGGTTGGCGGCGTGCGCGGCAAGGCTGCTCAGCCGGGCGCCGATGTCGCCGGACCACATGGCGGCCCCGAGCCGTTGGATACCGGCGGCCCCGGAGCGCGACATCATGAACGGCCGTTGCTGGCTCTGACCGCGCCCATAACCGCGGTTGATCCCCTGGAGCCACTCGAAATTGAAGAGGTTGTGGATGTCCTTGTGGGTGCCGTCGGCGTAGCAGGAGTCCGACTTGTACATCTCGGGCTCGCCCAGGTCCGTCCAGTGGCCGATGACGCCGTCCTGAATCAGGGGCTGGCGCTTGGTGTCGTGCCAGTAGTCCGCGCAGGCGTCGTTCGTGTAGTCGATCATGCCGCCCTTGCCCCACCAGGGATTGACGTCGATGTAGGCCGGCTGTCCGTCGGAGCAGTTGGTCGCCAGGCAACCGCGACCCGCCAAGTCGGTGTGCTCCGGTAGGGCCTTTCCGACGTAGGCCTCCTCGATGAGCATGGTGCCCACGCCGAACTGGTCGTTAAGCTCGCCAATCTTCCCGGCAGGGTCCGGAAACCTGGTTTCGTCCCAGGTCAGAGAGCCCATCTGGGTTTGCTCGGAGCCCGACTGGATGCCGCCGAACCACTGCAGGTCCAGTACGAACCCGTCCAGGGGGAAGTCGTTGTCCAGGAGGCCGGCGAGCTTGGCGTCCAGCTCACCCCAGTCGTCATAGCCGTACTCCGAGACCCACAGGCCGAACATCTTCTTCGGCGGCACCAGCGGATGCCCTACCAGCTCCATGTAGTCCGCACGCAGATCGGGCAGGTCCGGACCGGTCATGAGGTAGAAGCGCAGGGGACCGCCGAAGGTGTCCACTTTCCACTTGGAGTCGCCGTTGAAGTCCCAGCGGTGTTTGTACTGATTGTCGAGAAACAGGGCGTAGTTGTCGAAGCTGGCGCCCTTGACAGCGAAGAGAATGGGAATCTGGGTGTTGCCGTTTGCCCCGCCGTTGAATCCGGCCATCAGGTTGCCGAACTCGCCGCCCTCGCGCACGCGGTCCTCCCAGTCGATGTCGCTCTGCCCGGGGTCGACGAACTGTTGCCCGAGGCCGTATACGTCGAGCTCACCTGAATAGGTCGCCTCGAGCCCCTTGGGGTCTTGCCCCAGGCCGACGGGGGCGATGGTTGTCAGCTGCAGGTTGTTTTTGGTCTTGTCGACCAGGGTGACGAACAGGTTGCTGAGGTCCACGGTCAGGCGCAGGTCCGGTGTCTCGATCACCCCGTTACCGTCGTCAGTCAAGGCGCTGGGACCCGAATAATCCGTCTTGGCGATCATCGGGGTCACCGCAAGCGGCTCGGCTGTGTCCGGTCCCGTGCCACTGCCGTACTCCAGGTGCACAAGGTCGTCGTCCAGGAACTCCACAATGAGGTAGTTCCCCTGGGCTTGATACATGACTCGCCCGACTTCGGCCCAGGCGCTCGACACAAGGCCCGCCAGGAGCCACGTCAGACAAATCAAGAAAAGACGGGATCGTCTCGGCTTCATAGCATTCGCTCCCCTTTCGGTTGATCTCCCTCCGGCGACAGGGAGGGCGCAATGCTCACTCTAGTACGCCCGGATACTCCCGCCCGGCGAGAATTCCCTCGGGAATGTAGGAATCGGCTGCTTCTCGGATTGATCAGGAAGCGGCGAACAGCGGGGTTCAGATTCATTGCGCGGAACCCGCACGTTTGGGGGATTGCACTTGCAAGAAGGCGCCCTCGCAGTTGTTTCGGACTCTCGCGTAGGCGGCGGGGACCGTGTTCGGCATCACCCAAGGTGCCGGATCTATCGCTTTGGTATGGCTTTGAGCGCATCCAGCTCGACCGGCCGCGACTCGATGTCTCTCACGCAGCGCTTGAAGTAAGGACGTAGGGATTTCTTCAGATGGCGCAGCACGTCGCTTTTTGGGATCCCTTTGAGGACGCAGAACAGGGCCAGGGCATAGGTAACGTCATACTGAGAGAGGAATGCCTGGCGCTGTGCAGACGGCCCGCCGCAACTTCCGCAGGAACGCGATTGAAAGTTGAAGGCGGTGTTGGCGAACATGAGGCCAAATCCCAGAAAAACGGCCAATACCTCAGTGGCTTGTGGCCAGTTCTGCAGGCCGCCGGGGGAGGGCTCCTGAACGGCCGAACCCAGATAGTGCGCCAGCGTTTGCGTAAAACCGGCGATCAGGGCCTCTGGATTTCCGATCAGGTTCGGGTCATATGGTATGGGGATGGGATCCGTGGAATGAACTGCGGCGGTAACAGTCCCCCCGGAGCTGCGCAGCGGCCCGCGGATCTCAAGCTTGGGTGGCTCGCTGGGAAAGGGAGCGCCCGGCTCCATTAGTCGAAAGGGCCAATGGCCCATGCCCGCGTAGGCGGCCGTCTCGCGGAAGACAAGCTGGGCCATTCCGTGCACGCTGTTCTCGCGGCCCGGGAAATGGTCATTCGTGGGCCTGACGAGGAGCGTTTCGTCGTAGAACACCCCCGCATCGCAATTGCGCAGCGCCCAGGCGAAGACCTCGAATAGCCACTGCACCGATTCTTCGTCCAGTGGCGGTTTGGCAAAAAAAAGACCGAACAACATGGGTAGAATCCGCCCCTGGAGAGTTACCGGTAAAGTAACCGTTCAGATCCCCACTCGACCAAACACGCCACACAACGGCCGAATTTGCCATCCATGGCACTGGATTCCGGCATCCCAGCCGGAATGACGGCCGGGGTGTGAACGGTTGCCCGGGAAAGGGGTGTAAGAGCCCAGATATCAACAGACGACGGCATATCACCATTACCGGATCTTGCGGGTGCGCTGACTGCTTCAGCGACGGAGGGCGATGCCGCAGACGGTACAGCTGAACTTAATTCTAGATTATCACATTTAACGCTCGGATTATACAGGAAAATAGCTTAGAATAGACTCACTGGAAAGGCAAGATCAGACGGCGAAGAGTATGAGCCGAGGCCCACCGGAAACCAAGGCCAGGTAAGAGGATACCCGATGCGAGACGCCCGCTGGAATCGGTGGGGATTCGCTGTGCGGATTTCCGCAATGGGTTCGCCCATCACCTTCGGCTGCGAACCCGAGATCTGCCTGGGACGAACGGGGCGTGTTAGACCAGGTGGCGCCTCGATTTATCGGATGATGTCTGGTTTGAGAACTGTCCTGCATTCACGCCACGATGACCGACACCCCAACCTACAATAGCGAGGGGCTGGAGCGCATGCCGCTCAAGGCCTTCAGCGAGAAGGCGTACCTGGACTACTCCATGTACGTCATCCTGGACCGGGCGCTGCCCCACCTGGGCGATGGCCTGAAGCCCGTTCAGCGGCGCATTCTCTACGCCATGTCGGAGTTGGGGCTTGCCGCGACCGCCAAGTTCAAGAAGTCCGCCCGCACCGTGGGCGACGTGCTCGGCAAGTTCCATCCCCACGGCGACAGCGCCTGCTACGAGGCCATGGTGCTCATGGCCCAGGGCTTTTCCTACCGCTATCCCCTGATCGACGGCCAAGGCAACTGGGGCTCGCCGGACGACCCCAAGTCCTTCGCTGCCATGCGCTACACGGAGTCGCGCCTTGCACCCTATGCGGAGATCCTGCTGAGCGAGGTGGGGCAGGGGACGGTGGACTGGCAGCCGAATTTCGACGGCACTCTGCAGGAGCCGGTCCTGCTGCCTGCGCGGTTGCCCAACCTGTTGCTCAACGGGGCCACGGGCATCGCGGTGGGGATGGCCACGGACATCCCGCCGCACAACCTCCAGGAGGTGGCAAAGGCCTGCGTTTACCTACTAGGGCACCCGAATGCCGCGCTAGAGGACCTGATGCAGTACGTACCAGGGCCGGATTATCCGACGGCGGCGGAGATCGTCACGCCGGCCCAGGAGTTGCGGCGCATGTACGAGACGGGCGGCGGTAGCGTCAGGCTGCGGGCCCGCTACGAGCTGGAGCAGGGGGACATCATCATCACCACGCTACCGCACCAGGTGTCCGGAAATCGGATCATGGAGCAGATTGCCGCCCAGATGCAGACCAAGAAGCTGCCTATGATCGAGGACCTGCGTGACGAGTCTGACCACGAGAGCCCGACCCGCCTGGTCATAGTCCCACGCTCGAACCGCGTGGATGTCGAGCGGCTCATGTCGCACCTTTTCGCGAGCACGGACCTGGAGCGTAACTACCGCGTCAACATGAACATGATCGGCCTGAACGGCCGGCCTCGGGTGATGAATCTGCGGGAGATCCTGGTCGAGTGGCTGTCGTACCGCACCAGTACGGTGCGCCGTCGTCTCCGCTACCGGCTGGACAAGGTCCTGGACCGGTTGCACCTGTTGGAAGGTCTGCTGATCGCCTTCCTCAACATCGACGAGGTGATCCGCATCATCCGTACAGAGGACGAGCCCAAACCGGTGCTCATGACCCGCTTCGAGCTGACGGACGCCCAGGCGGAGTATGTGCTCAACACGCGCCTGCGCCAGCTCGCCCGTCTGGAGGAGATGAAGATCCGTGGTGAGCAGGAGGAGCTTGCCAAGGAACGGGATTGGCTGGAGAAGACGCTCGGTTCGGACAAGGAGCTGAAAAGGCTCATTCGCGAAGAGATCGAGGCGGACGCGAAGAAGTACGGCGACGAGCGCCGCTCCCCCCTGGTGGAGCGCAGCGCCGCCGCGGCCCTGGACGAAACCGAGCTCGCCCCGAGCGAGCCGGTGACCGTGATTCTGTCCGAAAAGGGCTGGGTGCGCTCCGCCAAGGGGCACGAGATCGACCCTGAGGGGCTAAGCTACAAGGCCGGCGATCGCTTTCTCGCCGCCGCACGCCTACGCAGCAACCAGCCGGTGGTCTTCCTGGACTCCACCGGGCGCAGCTATTCGCTACAGGCCCACCTGCTGCCGTCCGCCAGAGGACAGGGTGAGCCCCTGACCGGACGTCTCGCACCGCCCAAAGGCGCCGCATTCGTCACCCTGCTGGGTGATGACCCGACGCGAAGATACCTGCTCGCCTCGGACACCGGCTACGGTTTCATCGTGACATTGGAGGCCCTGTACGCCAAGCCCAAGGCGGGCAAGGCGGTGCTTAGTCTGCCCGCGGGTGCTCGGGTTCTGCCGCCGGTGCCGATCTTCAATTCCGGAAGCGACCGGCTGGTCGCGGTCACAAGCACGGGCCACATGCTTGTATTCCCCGTCTCCGAGCTGCCGGAGCTGAGCCGGGGCAAGGGGAACAAGATCATCAACATCCCGACCGCCAGGGCGAAGGAGCGCGAGGAGTTTGTCGTGGGGCTGGCGGTGGTTCACGAGGGCGGCAGCCTCACCATCCGCTCGGGCAGGCGCCACTTCACCCTGAAGCCGTCGGATCTCGAGGGGTATCAGGGCGACCGAGGCCGCCGCGGGAAGAAGCTTCCGCGCGGGTTCCAACGGGTGGAGAGCTTAGAAGTGGTCTGACGACCTTAGCGCAGGTTGTTCTTGTAAGGCGGGATGACCGCGTTGCGGGCTTTGGAGAAGTTGGCAAACGCCATGGCCACGCTCGCAAGCTCCACACCCTGAAAATTGGCGTTGGTGACGTTGGCGCGGCGCAGGATCGCCCCGCCGAGCACCGCCTTGGTGAGATCCGCGTCGGTGAGGTCGGCATTGCGCAGATTGGTGTCCTGGGCGGAAACGTTGCGCAGGTTGGCGCCGCGCAGGTCAGCCCCCTCCAGGTTCGCCAGGTTGATGACCGTGAAGCCGCCGGGATGCATGCTCGAGAGGTCCGCGCCCTGCATGTTCGCCTTGACCAGGTTGGCGTCGCTGAGGTGACAGTCACGCAGATCCGCGCCACACAGGTTGGTCTCGGCCATATTCGCCTTGATGAACAAGGCCTTGCGCGCGGTGACCTGGCACAGGTTGCTGCCGTGGAAGTCGGAGCGGCGCATGTCGGCGCCGCTCAAGTTGGCGCCCTGCAGATTGGACTGACGAATTTCCACGTTGCGCATATCCGCGCCCTGCAGGTTTGCCCGAGAAAGATCGGCCCCCCTCAGCGTGGCAGCCCGCAAGGGATTATCGGAGCCCAGCCGGGCTCGCGTGAGATCCGCCCCGCTGAGGTTGGCTCGGTTGAGGTGGGCGCCTTTCAAGACGGCGTTGTGCATCGTCGCCCCACTCATGTCGGCCTCGATGAGATCGCTGAGCTCCAGATGGGCGTTACTCAGATCGGCGCCGCGGAAATCCGCTCCGCTGAGGCGCATATCCCGCAAGTCAGCGCCCACCAACGAGTCCGCATCCAGGGTTTCCAACACCTCTCCGGTCTCTTTGTGTTTGATCTCGATCATCTCCCCCCCCCCCCTCTCCGTCGCTGGCAAGCAAAATTGATTTAGATTATCCGCGCGCAATCGATTTGGCGAGAGGCTCTCACGGCATCTGTTAGCGCTACTATTCTAATAGATAAGGAAGAGTCTTCGGGAAAAGATTGCGGCTCGGTCGCAACCGAATGTGGAAACCAAGAATGCAC
The DNA here is from genome assembly GCA_034716535.1 of Pseudomonadota bacterium. Taxonomy (GTDB): domain Bacteria; phylum Pseudomonadota; class Gammaproteobacteria; order Chromatiales; family Chromatiaceae; genus JAYEJW01. Next base: position 9,382 of record JAYEJW010000683.1, on the reverse strand, counting down.
GCCTTCCAGGGAGGGTGGGCATGGTGCCGGTGCAGTGCCGGTGGATGCAAGCAGAGGGATTTGAGATGAGTCGACGCACGCCAAAATACCGGTCGCGCCGGCCGGTACGTCATCATCGGCCACTTCCGATCGAGGAGCGGCCGCCGCTGGGCATCGCCGGGCAGATGGCGCGCGTCTTCATCGAGTCGCCGCTGGCACCACTGCTCATGGGCGCCACGCTGGCGATCGGGATTCTCGCGGTGATCCTAACGCCGCGCCAGGAGGATCCCCAGATCTCGGTGCCCATGATCGACATCTTCATCCAGTATCCCGGGGCGTCCGCCAAACAGGTGGCCAATCTGGCGATCAGCCCACTGGAGCGGATCATGAATGAGATCCCGGGCGTGGAGCACGTCTACTCCACGTCCGAGCGGGACCAGGGCCTGGTGACCGTCGTGTTCTTTGTCGGCGAGCCTCTGGGTCCGTCCATCGTGAAGGTCCACGACAAGCTCCAGTCGAATATGGACCTGATCCCGCCAGGCGTCTCGATGCCGCTTGTGAAGCCCAAGAGCGTGGATGACGTGCCTGTCGTGACCGTAACCCTGTGGTCGTTGGAGTTGGACGACGCGGTGTTGCGCACCCTGGCCTTCGACGTATTGCAGCGCCTGAGCGAGGTGCCGGACACCGGGCAGGGGTTCGTGGTCGGTGGTCGACCGGAGCAGATCCGGGTGGAGGTGTTCGCCGAGCAGTTGAGCGGTTTCGGTATCAGCCTGGACCAGGTGGCAGCGGCCATCCGCAGCGCCAACCAGGAGCAGGGCGGGGGCAGCGCGGAGTTCGGCGACACCCTGTACGAGGTGTCTGCAGGCTCCTTCCTGCGCGGTGCCGACGATGTGGCCCGGTTGGTGGTGGGAACCCACTTCGGCTCGCCCGTCTACGTCCAGGACGTGGCGCGGGTGTTCGAGGGGCCGGCAGAGACCGATCAACTGGTGAGCTACTTCTCAGGCCCGGCGCAGGGAGAGGGTCTGCCGGAGGTCGAGGCGGATGGGGCGCAAGCCGTGACCATCGCCATCGCCAAGCGGGAAGGGACCAATGGCGTGGTGGTAGCGGACGAAATCCTGGAGCGTCTGGAGCTTTTGGAAGGGCGCCTGCTGCCGGAGAACGTCTACTACAGCATTACCCGCAACTATGGCAAGACGGCAAACGACAAGGTCAACGAGTTGCTGGCGGCCATGTTCTGGGCCGCCTTCGCGGTGAGCGTTCTGTGCTGGATCACCCTGGGGCTGCGGCCCGCCCTGGTGGTTATCACCATTATTCCCCTGGTCATCCTGATCACCATCTGGTCCGCCTGGGTGCTGGAGTTCACCATCGATCGGGTGAGCCTGTTCGCCCTGATCTTCTCAATCGGCATCCTGGTGGACGACGCCACCGTGGTGGTGGAGAACATCTATCGCCGCTGGCTGCACGACGGAGAGACCAGCACGGAGACCGCCGTCGATGCGGTGCGTGAGGTGGGCAACCCGACGATCATGGCCAACCTCACTATCTTCGCCGCGTTGCTTCCGATGGGCTTTGTCAGCGGCATGATGGGGCCCTACATGCTGCCGATTCCGATCCTGGGCACCGCGGCGGCCTTCTTCTCGGTGGTCTTCGCCTTCATGTTCACGCCCTGGGTCTCGCGCGTCCTGCGCCCGAAGATGCGGGCCCTACAGCGTGCCGAGGAGAAAGAACGGTGGACCCAGGTACTCATCGGTAAGATGTACCGTCCACTGGTGGAGCCCTTGATCCGCAATCGGTTGGCGGCCTGGGTGTTTCTCGTCTCGATCGTGGTCTCCTTTTTTCTCGCCTGCACCATGTTCTATACCAAGGCGGTGACGGTGAAGATGCTCCCCTTCGACAACAAGCCGGAGTTCAACGTAGTCGTCAACCTGCCGGAGGGCACGGCCCTGCCTGTGACGGCGAACCTGACTTGGCGCTTGGCCCGGGTGCTGCGGGAGGTCCCGGAGGTCACGGCCCTGCAGACCTACGCGGGTACTGTTTCACCTTTCAACTTCAACGGCATGGTGCGCCACTACTACCTGCGCGGCACGCCTTGGGATGCGGACATCCAAGTCATGCTCATGGACAAGGGAGACCGGGAACGCAGCAGCCATGAGATCGCCGAGGCCGCCCGTGACCTGCTCACGCCAATCGCGCTCGAGGGTGGGGCGCGCATCTCGGTGGTGGAGATGCCCCCGGGACCACCGGTGCTGCAGACCGTGGTGGCGGAGATCCACGGGCCGGACGAGGTCACCCGCCGCCGGGTGGCCCAGGACATAACCGGTCACTTCGAGCAGGTACCCAACTTGGTGGACGTGGACAACTACATGGCGGAGCCCCACGACCGCTGGCACTTTGCGGTCGACACGGAGAAGGCGGTGCGCCGCAACGTCTCAGTCGAGACCATTCTGCGCAACCTCACCATGGCTATGGGCGGATATCAGCTCGGCGACGTTAAGCGGGGAAGCGTGCTGGAGCCGGTGCACATCGTCATCCAGGTACCCCGGGAGACCCGCTCGGAAATCGCCCGCCTCAGCGACCTTCCGATCCAGACCGACGACGGCCGCACCGTCCCGCTCTCGGAGCTCGGCCAGTTCGAGCGCGTGCCGGAGGATCCGATCATCTTCCGCAAGGACCTGCGCCCGATAGAATACGTGGTGGGCGAGATGGCGGGCCGCCTCGGAGCGCCCATCTACGGCATGCTCGGGGTCGCGGACCTGCTCGCGCAGCACCCGAGCCCAGACGGCGTGCTCATGAGCGGCACCCTGACCGGGCCGCCGGACAACGATCTTCAGTCCGGCTTCGAGTGGGCAGGGGAGTGGGTCGTGACCTACGAGACCTTCCGCGATCTCGGCCTCGCATTCGGCGCCGCCCTGGTCCTGATCTACATTTTGTTGGTCTGGGAGTTCGGGAGCTTCACCCAGGCCTTCGTAGTGATGGCGCCTATCCCGCTGACCCTGATCGGCATCATCCCCGGCCATTGGCTGCTCGGCGCCGAGTTCACCGCCACCTCCATGATCGGCTTCATCGCTTTGGCCGGCATCGAGGTGCGCAACTCCATCCTCATGGTGGACTTCACCAAGAACGAGTTGGAGCACGGCGAGACCATCGAAAAGGCCGTGGTCAACGCCGGCCACATCCGCTTCCGGCCGATCTGGGTCACCGACCTCACCATGATGGCCGGCTCTTTCGCTCTGCTGCTCGATCCCATCTTCCAGGGGATGGCGATCTCGCTTCTGTTCGGACCCGTGGTGTCCACCTCACTGACATTGATCGTCGTACCCCTGGGGTGCTTGACCGCCTGGCGCTCGTTCCATTGCAGGACGGAGACCCGAAGCTGCGAGAAGGACGAAACGGCTGAGCAGTTCGCTCAAACGGGAGCCGGTGCGGCTGCCGGGGATGCACGAATCCTGCCTGCAGCGAAGGCGCATCGACATTCGTCCTGATGGTTGAGGAATCCGACCACGACTCACATTGTCGCTTCCACGCTTGTCTTACCGAGGGGCTTTTTTCAGGCAGACGCGGAGGCGGAGCGCATGCGCTGTTTAGATGCGAACGACAGGCCAATTTCCCGGTGTCGCGTGTCCTATAATAGGGGTAAGAAAAATACATACAGGTTCTGCTTCCACCTCTAAGGGTGTCGTAATCCCATAAAGGTGGGGCGAAAGGCTGCGGGACATCAGATCGCGCCGCGGCCAATGAACGCCAAGAACGGCGTTTCCACTAGGTCGCATGGAGGCGAAACCGACCGGGAGATAGCGAGCGCAACCAGGGAGTGGTTCTTCAGCGGGTGGAAAAACTGGTTGGGTTTCCGCCCAAACCAGCGTATGTAATCGTAGCAAGGAGGAGGAGAAATGAGAAAGAGATTCTCTCTCACTATAGCATTCGTAAGTATGATGGTGGTTGCTGGAGTGACAAGTGGAGCACTGCTTCCGAATTTTCAGTACATCATCAGTTACGATGGCTATCTGCAGCAACGAGTTGACGCTACTGGGGCCAAGCTGGTGTTTACGGACACGCTTATTGTCGTAAACAACGCGAGTCCGGGTGCGTTCATGGGGCTGCATATCGAGGTCTTCGACAAACATGGAGAGCTGATTTCCGAAGGCCCCCTGTGGAACGGCGGAAAGCCTGTCGAGGAGATAGCCCCGAACGGCTACGGCTGGATTACGCTTGGTATGGCAGTTGACCAGACCACGCAAGATCCTTTTGGGACCGCCGTAGGAGGTGAGAAATTCCATATCCGGATTTCCGCAAATCACCTGCAAGGCGGGCCGCGCATTGTGCCCACCGTCGAAATCAAACAGGTCATCTACGTCCAGTCGGTGGAGTCCCCCGAAAAGGCGATCTGGGAGCCCGGTCTTTTCAGAACCTGGACTGAGACCGCGTTGGGCGGGAATAGATATGCGACAGGAGTAATCTTCGCCCAGTAATCTGTTTGCATGTTTCTTGAAATATTGCGACAAGGCGGGTTCTCCGGAACCCGCCTTTTGCATAGACTCAAACGTAATCCATCCTTCTGTTCGTCTATTGGTAAAGAGGTCATTGCGGAAAAGCTCGGATGCGGAGTTGCATCATGATCGATATTCGAAAAATGCCGCACCTTCCTATTGGATTGACAAGAGGGATCGCAGGCCTTTTACTTGTTTTTTTCGACATCGTCTCAGAGGGGTGTTCCGTTTTTGCAGCCGACATACGATTCCTAGGAGAAGAAGACGACACTTTTCACATTTCCCTTTCCGGCCCGATTGCTGATGGCGACAAAGACCGTCTCGCAGCGGCCGTCCAGCCGGCTTTGCGGAACGAGGAGATCCCCCCCTGGTACCGGGCGATAAGTTTGCACCTAAACAGCCCGGGTGGAAACCTACAGGCAGGCTTGGACGTCGTAGAGTTCATCGTCGAACATTATATTGGAACGGTTATCGATGATGGGGCGGAGTGTTATTCGGCCTGCGCCCTTATCTTCATGAGCGGCAATGGTGTTACCCGGAATTTCGTCGAGACCTATATCAACAGGGAACTGCATGTCGGTGGTAATCTTGGTTTTCACGCGCCATATGTTAAATTCCAGGGCGTCGGCTACAATGCCGCTATCAAACAACTGGGCCGTATGCTCAAACTGCTCGATAATAAGGGGTCTTTGTTGACGGGGAAACACTTCTTGAAGCACAGCCTGATCGCAGAGCTTCTGCTGCGCAGCCCCAAAGAAATATTCAACATCGATACGGTCGACAAGGCCGGACGGTGGGATATCGCACTGACCGGGTTTTCAGGCCCGCCAAGGCTCTCGCTGGAGCACTTCAAGATTGCCTGTGACAACGCGATTTCCTGGAAGAGGGACAGCTACAGCTCCGGGATCATCGCCAGCGAGCTTTCGGGTAATATTCGCGAGATCCGCTGCGGGAAGTGGGAAGGCTGCCGGACGAAGTATCTGGCCCGGCTAAAGATGCCCGGCACCCAGGTTAGCCGCGTCGTCTTTGACGTTGGCTGCGATGTGATTTACCAGCCGAGCGACACCTACTATCCGGTTCGAATAGCGACATGGGAACAGGTCCAACCGCAAACGTCCGATACCCTAGGGGACTTAGGCCAGGCGTGGTGGTTCTATGAGGGTAAGACGAGGCTATCGAATATCCGCGCGCAGCGCTGAGGGTAGCATTGCATTGTTACGTGGAGTAGATAAGGGATGCGCACCAAAGCCAAGTTAAGGTATTGCGGCTGGCTTGGGCCATTTGTTCTCGCGGGCTGCGCGGGGCTTGCTGCATTTACGGTGCAGGCAAAGCAGGACTACTATCTCGTCGATCGACAGAATATGGCGTGCATTCTTGCAAACCTTGAAGAGTATATGCAAACTGCAGGTGATGTGCTCGTTATCATTGCCAGCAGATGCCCCCAGACTGGTTTCACGGATGACGATATATTGCGCGAATCGCAAAATACGCTACCACAGATCGGGAAGTTTCCGCCGGGCACCGAAATCGACAATGTTATTGTTTTTCCAAAGCGCCAGTTCCGATGCTTGAAACGCCATAGCGACACTATTCTTAGGTCTCAAGAGCGATACATAAAGATACCAAAAACCCTCTGCCGGTAGTAAAATAACAACACAGGACATAATGACGTGAGTGATATCCTCAGGAACCTGTCCTACATCGTGGTAATCCTGGGGATTCCGACTTTCTTTCTTGATCAATATGAAGGCAGGCAACGGCAGAACAAGTTGAACACTCTGGAGTATGTCAACAGATTCCACGATCCACATCTGATACGCCAGCGATTTGCGCTGCTTCGCCCTTGGCTTGATCGCGACCTGAACAAATTGCTGGCTGCGGGAGCGTCCCGCCGCACATTGCAGGATCTCGTTCTCGCGGACGTGACCGCCTCGGCGGAAAAAGGACGAGAGGCTGACATGCGTGCAGCACTGTTCGACGTCGTCGACTTTTACGATTCCTTGTCCGTGTGTCTGCAAGTGAGCTTGTGCTCAAGCGACCTGGCAGAATCCTATTTCGGGGACTACGCGACACGGTTTTTTTGCCTCTATGAAGGCTATATCAAAAAAGTCCGCACCGAGCAGTCCATTCCGAGCTTCGGTTTGCGCCTGGAAGAGTTCTCCAATTCGATAAAGGCGTGTTACGAGGAAACGCGGGGGCACAATGTCGCTGACCCGGATCACGAAAACGCTCTTTCTTCTTCGTGGCAAGGGGCTGGCTCTTCCCCCTTGCGGGATAGATAACCGGCCCCTGGCGCCTCAGAGTCCCAGAAAATCCCCAGCCCGGTAGGTGGGCAGCGCCCACCAACGATCCCGCTTTGTGGATCGTATACGGGCTGTTGCGTGGTTTCTCGGTGGGCAATGCCCACCCTACGCCTCCCCGTGCGTTCACCGGAATGCTGTGAAGGGAAAACATCGCGGCCCACGAGCATGACTGGGTCCAAATGTAAGCTGCTTCCCCGCATCGACAGGGGAAGGGTACCCCAGTAAGATCCGGTCTCTGCGGCCGCCGTCAGCGCGTACCGCTGCAACTGCAAAAAACAACTACCACCACCGAAGGAACCACCATGAAAATCGAAACCATGGCCATCCATGCCGGCTTCGAGCCGGATCCGGCAACCAAGGCGGTCGCCACCCCCATCTACCAGACCACCTCTTACGCCTTCGATAACACCCAGCACGGGGCGGACCTGTTCGACCTCAAGGTCCAGGGCAACATCTAGACCCGGATCATGAACCCCACCAGCAACGTGCTCGAACAGCGGGTGGCGGCGATGGAAGGTGGGGTGGGCGCCCTGGCCCTGGCCTCCGGGATGGCGGCGACGACCTACTCGATTTTCACGATCTGCGAATCCGGCGACAACATCGTCTCCACGTCCACGCTCTACGGTGGCACCTACAATCTCTTCGCCCACACCCTGCCTCAGTTGGGTATCGAGGTGCGCTTTGCCGCTCCGAACGACATCGAAGGCATGGCCGCGAAGATCGATGCGCGGACCAAGGCGGTGTTCTGCGAGTCCATCGGCAATCCGGCGGGGAACGTTGCGGATCTGCAGGCCATCTCCGATATGGCGCACAGCCATGGGGTGCCTGTGATCGTGGACAACACGGTCCCGACGCCCTATCTGTGCCGACCCTTCGAGCACGGCTGCGACATCGTGGTCCACGCCCTGACCAAGTACATGGGCGGCCATGGAAACAGCATCGGTGGCGTACTGGTGGACTCGGGCAAGTTCCCCTGGGCGGAGAACGCGGAGCGCTTCAGCCGTCTGAACGAGCCGGATGTCTCCTATCACGGCGTGATCTATACGGAGGCGCTGGGGGAGGCGGCCTACATCGGTCGCGCCCGGGTGGTACCCCTGCGCAACATGGGCGCCGCTATCTCGCCGTTCAACAGCTTCCTTGTGCTGCAGGGCATCGAGACCCTTCCCGTGCGCATGGACCGCCATTGCGAGAACGCGGTCGCGGTCGCCAATTACGTCAAGGACCAGTCCCAGGTGGAGTGGGTGCGCTACGCAGGTCTGGATGACCACCCCGACAAGGCCCTTCTGGACAAGTACATGGGGGGCAAGGCGGCAGGCATTCTGTCCTTCGGCATCAAGGGCGGATACGAGGCGGGGGCCAAGTTCATCGACGCGCTCCAGCTGGCCGTGCGTCTGGTGAACATCGGAGACGCAAAGACGCTCGCCTGCCATCCCGCCTCGACAACGCACCGTCAGCTCTCTCCGGACGAGCTGGCGGCCGCCGGAGTCTCCGAGGATATGGTGCGCCTGTCCATCGGCATCGAGCACGTGGACGACATCATCGCCGACATCGATCAGGCGCTGGCGGCGGCGCGGTAGACGATTGTAGGGTGCGGCAGTGCCGCACCCCGCCGACAGATCCGGGAGCCGCACGCCGCACCGAGCCAGGATGCCCTTGCAGGTTCCGGCTAAGCCACGAGAAGCAGAATGACTATCCCGAGGAGAAACCGATAGAGAACAAATGGAAGCATGCTGATCTTCTCAATAAACTTTAGAAAAACGTGGATCGTCAGATAGGCAACGGTGAAGGACAGCAGGGCACCCAGCCAAAGGGAGGTCCAGTCCACCGGCTCCGAGGACTGGATCAGCTCCAGCGTCTCCAGCCCGCCGGCCATCAGAATGGTCGGGATGGAGAGCAGAAAGGAAAAGCGCGAGGCCGCCTGCCGGGTGAGGCCGAGGAAGAGCCCGGCGGTGATGGTGATTCCCGAACGCGAGGTGCCGGGAATGATGGCGATGGCCTGAAAGATGCCGATGAGCAGCGCGCCTGTCCAGGCGAGCGAGTACTCGTCTCGCACGCGCTTGCCCCACCAGTCCGCGACCCAGAGAAGGAGGCCGAAGCCCACCGTGGTACTGGCGATCACCAGCGCGATCAACCGGTCGTCTTCCCGCAGAATCTCGAGTAACCCCTTGAGGGGAAGCCCGAGAACCAGGAGGGGAAGGGTCGCCAGCAGGATCATCCATCCAAGGCGGGCATCCGGCGACTCCACGCGGCGGCTCTTCAGGGACTCGAGCAGCGCGAGTGCCATGGCTGCGATTTCGCGGCGGAAGTAGACCGTGACGGCGCCCAGGGTCCCGAGGTGTACGGCTACGTCGAACGCCAGGCTCTGAAGCTCATAGCCGAACAAAAGGGGCGTGAGGATCAGGTGAGCGGAACTCGAGATGGGGAGGAACTCCGTCAGTCCCTGGACGAACGACAGCAACAGGATCTGAAGGGGTTCCAAGGCGGCACGCTCCGTTGTTAAGCAGGTATCTGAACAACCCGATCCACCCGTTTGTTCAGAAGAGAAAAGCAAACCTGCGATTTCCGGCGTCTTCAATCATCTCCCTGACGGTTTCTATCGGTACATCCATATAC
>JAYEJW010000682.1:0-19527 GCA_034716535.1 Pseudomonadota bacterium | reverse complement strand
CGGTTCATTCCACCGATGGAGGGCGCTTTCACCAGCTCGTTCATGCAGATGGGTATGCCTCCGGAACTGGCGGCGTCCAACGCGGCGAATATCATGGACGGCGGACTCGATTGCATGATCTGCCACTCCGAACACTACCTGTCGGTCCGTGACGACCTCTCCGAGGCCGAGCTCGCCACCATGCAGATTGCCGGCTACGCCGAGCCCGGGGAACCTTCGCCCTCCCCCCAAGGATATGCCAAGCTGGCCCGCGACAACACGGACTTTGACCACGACGGACAGCCCGATCCGCTGATCGATACCGACGGCGACGGAGATCCCGACAGCCCGTTGATGATGGGCAATATGGGCTGGCCGACGATAGCGCAGGACCGTTCGGTGGCGGCTGTCCTTTCGGTGGACAAGACCGACGAGCACAACTGCCTGCGCTGCCACGAGCACGCACGCACCGGTTACAAGCGCGGAACCCTGTTCCGCGAGGGCTACGACGCCCACGCAAGCGTTTGCTTCCCCGATGGTGAGGGCGGTTGCGCCAAGAATACCTGTACGGCATGTCACGTAACGCTCGACGCGGACATGGACGGCGACGGTCTGCTCGACGTTCACAAGTTCGTGCGCGGCCACCTGGTCGGCGGCGACCTGGCGGCGGCCGACTATCCGCCACCCCCTCCCGGCGAGCCGGCGGACCCTGACGACCCGACCCACCTGACCTGCGTGCAGTGCCATGCGACCAGCGGCCCAGGCGCTCTTACGGGCGCGGTGCACCACCCGAGGCACCTGGATAAGATCGCCTGCGAGACCTGCCACATCACCCAGAGCGGCGGTATCACCTATTCGATGTATGGCCAGGGTGGTCATGTCTCGTTCGGCCGCAATGAAGACGGCCAGGACACGAAGGTCATCACCTTAGACCACATGCTCGCGAACGAGGAAGATTTGAATGACGTTGACGCGGATTTCAAGGCGTTCGACCTGAATCCTGTTCTGATGTGGTTCGACGGATCCACCTCCTTCCTGGCCCAGTCCCTGGCGGTGCGCGGCGCACCCAACGCAAAGATCACCCCGTTCAAGCCCATGGCCAATGGGATGGCGTTTGACGGCCGCTACTTCCTGGCGCAGACGCAGCCGAACCAGGCAGAGTTCGAGTACAACAAGTACTCGATGTACAGCTTCTTCGCCAAGGCAATGGACTGCGACCTTCTGAGCCTTCCGGACCCCAGTATGTGCGGCGAGGACGGCCTGTACGGAAACGCGGAGGTCTTCTCGGCGCTCAAGCTCCTGGGAACGGTCAAGGACAAAGACGGAAACATCATCGTCCAGGGCATGACCCCTGAGGAAATCCGCAACGCCACGATCTTCGACCTGATGGAGATGGATCGTCCCGACAAGCAGGCGATGGCGATGATGATGGCCTTTCCCAACATGATGAACTTCAGCAAGATGGGGTTCATGTACGAGCACTACCTCGTGAGCACGGCGCTCGCGGGGGCACCGGAGGACGGCGACGGCAACGGCGTCATCGACGAGGACGCGCCCTTCCTGTTCGACATGCTCGGCGCGGTGAACACGGGTCTGGAGCAGTTCAAGGGCTTCAACGAGCCCATGTTCCTGCCGGCGGACTACGACTGGTATCCGCCGATGACCGATGTCTGGAATGTGGCAACGATGAAGGCGCCCGACGGTAGTTGGATGAAGATGTTCCTTGCCATGCAGCTGCAGAGCCAGGGCGCGACGCCGGAGCAGATCCAACAGCTGATCGGCAGCTACCCCGCCTTCTCCAACGGCATTACCCTGGGCGGGCACGGCGTGGCCCCGAACCCCGAGGAGAACGCGCTCGGCGGCAGGGGTCGCGCGGGATGCAGGGAGTGTCATGGACCCGGCGGAGTCCTTGAGACAAAGGTCCCGGTCACGGAGAAGCAGTGGGTTGACCTACCGTACCCACCGCCGATGAACATGGGTGAGATGCCCGTCTATCAGTGGGTCTACTACAACGTACACAACATCATCAATCTCGGCCTGAAGACCGAAAACGAGGACGTGGTCAACGGCAGCGCAGATATCGACATCGCGGGCGACCGGACGTACATGCGGACGAGCCCGAACAAGATGGTGCTCAACTGGTTCGCTCCGCGGGCACCCCTTACCCTGGGCGGCATACCGCTTGCCGATTACACGACAGCCCAACGGCCGGACAACAGGACTTCGTTGAGCGGGACCCTGTTGCGTCCGTCCGATCTGACCTGGAATGGCGGTGAGTGGATGCCCGTGCTCGAGCCGGTGACCAGCTACGTGCCCAACTATGAAGTTCTGGGCTATCTACGCGATGAGGTCATCTGCACCGATCCGGCGACCTGTACCCTTACAGCCGACGCCCTGGAGTAAGGACACTTCAAGACCTGCGCCGGCACTCTAAATCGCCGGCGCATCATCAACCAACACGCCGGCCTTCGGGCTGGCGTTTCTTGTTTTCCCGGCCGAACACCTGGCCGCCGACAGGATTATCTTGAACTGGCTGACGCTATCTCTCCTGTGCGCCTTCAGCCTGGCCACGGCCGATGCCGCCTCTCCCTCACTACCCCGCGGCATCGTTGTTCTAACCCCCCGGCGCCTATGCCCGAAAAAATTGGCTTTGCGCAAGAGATATCGGCCTCTGCCGTAAAATCTTTGGGTACTGGACCCTCGGATTCTGCCGAGGACCCGAATATCAAAGGGGCCGCGCCATGATGGCGGCGTCCTCACGGCCGTTGTCGGCAGGATAGTAGCCCCGACGGACCCCCACCTCGCAAAAACCCTCGGCCTCGTAGAGCCCGATCGCAGACCGGTTCGAGACCCGCACCTCGAGGAAGGCCGTATCGGCGTTGTTGGTCCGGCCGATGGACAGGAGCCGGCGCAGCATCTTGCGTCCGATCTGCCTGCCTTGCCAGTCCGCACGCACGCATAGGTTCAGGACATGGCATTCTCCTGCCGCAACGGACATGACGCCGTAGCCGACGATCTCTTTAGCCCGCGCCATCACCCAGCAGCTGTAGCCGACCCGCAGGCAATCTCGAAAGATGCCCTCGGTCCAAGGATGGGCATAGGCCAGGGTTTCCACGGCCATCACCGCCGGGATGTCCAGGTCCCGCATGGGCCGCAGGACGAAGTCAGGATCCTGAATCACCGCACTCATGGTGCCGTTGCCTTCTCTGCACTACGCATACGAACAAGGGGGTTGGACAAGTGCCTTGCGCTCAGATACCGTCACGCGCGCAAACCGACTTCGGCCATGCTACCCTCTAGCTTTGCGGAATGCGCGTCTCCTGCGCCACCATATCCATGCCGATTCGGGATATAGTAAGCGCCGCGACCTGACGCGATCGACGGGGATATCTGCATCCACCCTCCAATATAGCCGGTGTTGTGAGAGGCGGAAATCGAGTGCTCCGATTTCCGACGTACTCGTTATTCAATTACTTGTCGTTTTCGAGAATGACAGCCCCTCTCGGTACCGCGACGACCTGTGAACCACTTGGATGGGCTAGGCAACGGGTCCGAAGAATTCAACCAGGCGCCGGCACAGGCCGGCGTGATCCATCTCCAGTAACTGCGGAACTGAAAAGATGTCGCAAAAGCAAATGGTAACCATCGACGGCAACGAGGCCGCTGCCTACGTCGCCCACATGACCAACGAGGTCGTCGCCATCTACCCCATCACCCCGGCATCGCCAATGGGTGAATGGGCGGATGAGTGGTCCTCGCTCAACATCGAAAATCTATGGGGCACGGTTCCCGACGTGATCGAAATGCAGAGCGAGGCGGGCGCCGCGGGCGCCATCCACGGCGCCCTGCAGGCAGGCTCGTTGTCCACCACCTTCACGGCCTCCCAGGGCCTGCTGCTGATGATCCCCAACATGTACAAGATCGCGGGCGAGCTCTCGCCCACGGTCCTACATGTATCCGCACGCTCTCTGGCAGCTCAGGCCCTTTCGATCTTCGGCGACCACTCGGACGTCATGGCCTGTCGGGCCACCGGCTACGCCATGCTCTGCTCCGCCTCCGTGCAGGAGGTGATGGACTTCGCGCTCATCTCTCAGGCGGCGACGCTGGAGGGCCGGGTGCCCTTCCTGCACTTCTTCGACGGATTCCGCACCTCCCACGAGGTGGACAAGGTCGAGAAGCTGCCGGTGGAAACCATCCGCGCCATGATCGACGAGGACTTGGTCAAGCTCCACCGAGAGCGGGCCCTGAACCCCGACCACCCGGTGATCCGCGGCACCTCCCAGAATCCCGACGTCTATTTCCAAGGCCGCGAGACGGTCAATCCCTTTTATACCGCCCTGCCCGCCATCGTCCAGAAATGGATGGACAAGTTTGCCGAGCTCACCGGACGACAGTACAAGCTGTTCGAGTACGTGGGAGCGGAAGACGCCGAGCGGGTCATCATGCTCATGGGCTCGGGCATCGGCGCCGCCGAGGAGGCCGTCCGACACATGGTCGCCCATGGGGAGAAGGTCGGTATGGTCAATGTGCGTCTATACCGGCCCTTCGATCCATCTTATCTGCTCGGCGCCCTGCCGGTGACAACCCGCAAGATCGCGGTCCTGGACCGCTGCAAGGAGCCGGGCGCCGACGGCGAGCCCCTCTACAAGGACGTGCTCAGTGCCCTGGCCCAGGCGGTTGCCAACGGAGACATGGCCACCATGCCGCGGGTCGTCGGCGGGCGCTACGGTCTGTCCTCCAAGGAGTTCACTCCGGCCATGGTCAAGGGTATCTTTGATGAGCTGACCAAGGACAAACCGAAGAACTTCTTCACCGTCGGTATCATCGACGACGTCACGAACACCAGCCTTCCCTGGGACCCCTTGTTCCGGCCGGACACGGCCGAGGGTGTGACCGCCTGCGTCTTCTATGGCTTGGGCTCCGACGGCACCGTCTCCGCCAACAAGAACTCCATCAAGATCATCTCGGAAGAGACCCCCAACTACGGCCAGGGTTACTTCCAGTACGACTCCAAGAAGGCGGGCGCGGTGACCATCTCCCACCTGCGCTTCGGTCCGGACCCGATACACAGCACCTACCTGATCGGTGACGGTCAGGCCAGCTTCGTCGCCTGTCACCAGCCCACGTTCCTGACCCGCTATGACATGCTGGACAAGGCCAAGGAGGGGGCGGTATTTCTGCTCAACTCCCCCACCCCGCCGGAACGGGTCTGGGACGACCTACCCAAGCGCATGCAGCAGCAGATCATCGACAAGGGCCTTTCCTTCTACGTGGTCGACGCCTACAAGATCGCGGGCGAAACGGGCATGGGCCGGCGCATTAACACCATCATGCAGACCTGCTTTTTCGCCATCTCCGGCATCCTGCCCAAGGACGAGGCCATTGCCCAGATCAAGGCGGCGGTGAAAAAGACTTACGGGAAGAAGGGCCAGCGTCTGCTCGACCGCAACTACGCGGCCATCGACGCCTCCCTGGACGGCCTGCACCAGGTCCAGGTCCCGGGCCAGGTCACAAGTGCCTTCGAGAGACCGCCCACGGTACCGAAGGATGCACCTCCGTTCGTGCAGAAGGTCACCGCCCTGCTCATGGCCGACAAGGGCGATAGCCTGCCGGTGAGCCTGATGCCGCCGGACGGCACCTGGCCTACGGGCACCACTCGGTACGAGAAGCGCAATATCGCCCTGGAGCTGCCCAAGTGGGAGGATGACATCTGCACCCACTGCGGAAAGTGCCCGCTGGTCTGCCCCCATGCGGCCATCCGTGCCAAGGTCTACCCGGAGGACCTGACGGCAGACGCACCCGAGTCCTTCCAGCACGTCCAGATCAAGGGCAAGGACTTCCCCGCGGGCTACCACATCACCTACCAGGTGGCGCCGGACGATTGCACCGGCTGCGGACTGTGCGTGGAGGTCTGCCCCATCCGCGACCGCAAAGACCCGAAGCGCAAGGCGCTCAATATGGTCCCGGCCGAGCAGACCCATAACATCGAGCAGTCCAACTGGGACTTCTTCCTGGGGCTTCCAGAGTACGACCGCACCAAGCTCGCAGCTACCAAGATCAAGCATGCCATGATGCTCCAGCCCCTGTTCGAGTTCTCCGGGGCCTGCGTGGGCTGCGGCGAGACCCCTTACATCAAGCTCGCCAGTCAGCTCTTCGGCGACCGCATGCTGATCGCCAACGCAACGGGATGCTCGTCCATCTATGGCGGCAACCTGCCCACCACTCCCTACACGACCACTTCCGAAGGCCGCGGCCCCACCTGGAACAACTCCCTGTTCGAGGACAATGCCGAGTTCGGCCTGGGCCTGCGTCTGGCCGTGGACAAGCAGACCGAGCACGCCCGGGAGCTGGTCGTGCGCCTCGCGGACAAGATCGGCGGTGACCTGGCCGAAGGGCTTCTCAACGCGGACCAGTCTGACGAGGCCGGCATCTTCGAGCAGCGCCAGCGCATCGCCGCCCTGAAGGAGAAGCTCAACACGATGGATGACCTGGACGCCAGGTCGCTCAATGCCATCTGCGAGAACCTCGCCAAACGCAGCGTCTGGATCGTCGGTGGCGACGGCTGGGCCTACGACATCGGTTACGGCGGCGTGGACCACGTGCTGGCCACCGGGCGCAACGTGAACCTGTTGGTGCTCGACACCGAGGTCTACTCCAACACCGGTGGCCAGACATCGAAGGCCACGCCGCTGGGTGCCGTCGCCAAGTTCTCCGCCGCGGGCAAGCCCACGTTCAAGAAGGACCTGGCGATGATGGCCATGGCCTACGAGAACGTATACGTGGCCTCGGTCGCCTTCGGCGCCAAGGACGTACAGACCATCCGCGCCTTCATGGAGGCGGAGTCCTACGACGGCCCCTCGGTGCTCATCTGCTACTCGCCCTGCATCGCCCACGGCGTGGACCTGTCCAACAACCTGCGCCAGCAGGACATGGCGGTCAACTCCGGCCACTGGGCCCTGTTCCGCTACGACCCGCGCAGGACCGAGAAGGGCGAGAACCCGCTCAAGATCGACTGCAAGCCACCGAGCATCCCCTACCGGGACTATGTCTCCACCGAGACCCGCTTCAGCGTGCTCAACCGCACCCACCCGGAAGCGGCGGAGCGCTATCTGCAGATGGCCCAGAAGCACGTGGAGACCCGGTTCAGTCTCTATGAGCAGCTGGCAGCGCTCGCGGTAGAGCGGGCGCCGGAGAAGAAGGCATCGTAGGGCGGATTAGCGAAACCTAATCCGCCGTCAACCGCCAATCGGCGGGTTACGGCCTCCGGCCTAACCCGCCCTACGCAGAGAATCTTTCGGAGAACCCTTATGGACCTCACCACCAAGTACCTAGGGCTAGAGATCAAGACCCCCTTCGTCCCCTCGGCCTCGCCGTTGAGCCGCAGCATCGACATGTGCAAAGAGCTCGAAGCCGGCGGCGCGGGCGCCATCATCATGTGGTCGCTGTTCGAGGAGGCCATCACCGCGGAGTCCGAGTCCATGGTGCGCTTCCTGTCCCAGCAGGAGACCGGTTTCGCCGAGGCGGGCAGCTTCCTGCCCGATCACCAGGACTTCGCCAATGCGCTCGACATCTACCTGGAGAACCTGCGCCGGCTCAAGGACGCGCTGGATATCCCGGTCATCGCGAGCCTGAACGGCGTCACCCCCGGCGGCTGGATCGAGCACGGCAAGGAGCTGGAGCAGGCGGGCGCGGATGCCCTGGAGCTCAACGTCTACTATGTCGCCGCGGATATCGACCAAAGCAGCGCCGAGGTCGAGGAACGTTACCTGACCCTGTTGAAGGATCTGCGCCAGCACATCTCGATTCCCATCAATATGAAGCTCTCACCCGCCTTCAGCTCGGTGGGCAACGTCGCCAAGAAGATGGAGGCGGCCGGTGCAAGCGGCGTGGCGCTGTTCAACCGCTTCTACCAGCCCGACATCAACGTGGACAGCATGCGCCTGCAGCCGAGTCTGCACCCGTCCACCTCCGCGGAGGCGCTGCTGGCCATGCGCTGGATCGCCATTCTTTACGGCCGCACGGACCTCTCCCTTGGCGCCACCAGCGGCGTGCACACCCCCGAGGATGCTATCAAGCTGCTGCTCGCAGGCGCCGACGTCGTGCATCTGTGCAGCGTCCTGCTGGCGAAGGGCCCCGCGTACCTGGGCCATATCCGGAGCGGTGTCACCGACTGGATGGAGGAGCAGGGCTTCGAGTCCGTGGACGAGTTCCGCGGCCGCGTGAGCGCGCTCTCGGTGCCCAACCCGGCGGAGTTCGAGCGCGCCAATTACGTCAACGTCATCGACAGCTACAGCTTCTCGCCGGGGGTGATGGTATAGGCATTGACATGCCCATTACGGAAAAGCAGAAGCGCTGGCTGAAGAAACAGGTACACCACCTCAAGCCGGTCGTGACCGTGGGTCAGGCTGGGCTTACCGAGGCTGTGCTCGCCGAGATCGAGCTCGCCCTCGGCGCCCATGAGCTCATCAAGGTCAAGGTGAATGCCGGCGACCGGGAGCTGCGGGACGCGGCGGTGCAGACGATCGCTGTCCGGACCGGCAGCGACCTGATCAACCGGATCGGCAACACCGCCGCCTTCTTCCGTGCGAACTCGAAGAAAAAGGCGCCGATTCGACTACCCCCAGACTAGACGACGGTGGGCGTAGCTCACTCCTTCAATGCCCGTACGGGCGCCAACAGCTCCGGGTCGTCCCATTCGCGCCCCCCGATCGCCCGGTAGACGAGCCGCCCTTGCGGATCGACCACGAAGGTCGTGGGCAGCCCGCGGACGGGCCAGGCACCGACGACCGTCGAGTCCTGGTCCATGAGCAAGGGGAACTCCACCGGATAGCTGGCCGTGAACTCGAAGATCCTGTCCTCGTCCTCGCCCACGTTAACGGCAAGCATCAGGATACCCTCCTCTTTAATGTTCACCCACGCCCGTTGCATGGACGGCATCTCCTCCCGACAAGGCGGGCACCAGGTGGCCCAGAAGTTGATGATCAGCACCTTGCCCCGGTAGTCCGACAATCGATGGGTGTCGCCGTCGATATCCGTCAGCTCGAAATCCGGTGCCTGCGGCCGCTCCGGCAGCAGCGTGAGCCCTTCGCCCGGGCGTTGGGCGAGAGACGTCTCCGTGAGTAAGAACAACAGAAGAAAGAAAAGCAGTTTTCGCATTGGGGGTCTTCCTTTAGCGGTCCGCAGCGCACACGAGCGCCGGGATCTCTCCGACAACCCGCTCCCCGCCGACGCTGATGACCAGTTCCAGGTCGAACCGCTCGCCGGGGGACAAGCCGAAGCTGGTCATGCCCCAGTTGTAGTCGCCTGGCTCGAAACCTTGCGTCGTCGGCAGCAGAGACCAGCGAAAGGCGATACGCGCCGCTTGGTCGATGCCTTTGGCCTGCCACTCCTTTTCCCAGGTCTTCCTGGTCTGCAGCGGCAGACGGCTGCCTCGAAAAAGGACGGCCCAATCATCCAGATCATAGGCAACCGGCCGTTCGCCATCGTTCCGAAAGATGGTCTGAAAGACGCAGGAGCGGCCGACGAGGTCGGCGGCCTCGCCCGGAAACCCGCGCCCCAGGAAGAAGGCCCTGGTCTGGTCCGGTAAGCGCTGTACCAGCTCGATCGAGATGCCCCCCTCCCTCCAGGTCCAGGACAAGAGTCCCGTCTCAGGGTCCTTGGCGGTGATAACCTCGGCCCCGGCTGTTCCGAACAGCATGATCGCCGCGAAGGCCAGGAAGGTCACGCCTGCGGCACTAACGCGCCGGCGATTCGGTTCAGTTCTCAACCTTGCTCCCTCGGGCGTATGCCCCCCTCACTCTTGCGCCGTTGCCGGTGACATGGATAGACCGGGCTTGACCTTCGGATGTAGGGAGAAGCCAGCCGTGCCTTTCATCTTTTTGCATGGGTTCGAGCTTAGCGCACACTCGCGATGAGCGCCAAGAGGCGCTTTCCACACCTTCAATCCCCAACCCGGCGCCGCCCGGTGCGCAATGCGCCTGCTCTCGTATCAATCGGAGGCCCATCGCATTGTCGCTAGACCGGCGAGATCGGCAACCGGACGATCAGGCGGGTCCTCGGAGCCTCTCCGACGAGGATCACGGTTCCACCGTGCTCCTCGATCACGCGTTTCACCAGCCCGAGACCGAGACCGGTACCCTTGGGCTTGGTCGTGTAGAAGGGCTCAAAGGCACGATGAAGGGTTTCGGCATCCAGCGGACCGCCAGTGTTGACCATTTCGAGCACAAGCGATTCGCTTTCCCGGCGGGTCTCGATGCGAACCTCCCCCCCGGCCGGGCTGGCCTCCGCGGCGTTGCGCAGGAGATTGAGCAGGACCTGGCGCATCTGCGCCTCGTCCAGGCGCATCCGTGTGCCTTCGGAGCCTTTGGTTCTCTGGATCCGCAGCTCCTTCTCGCGGAACAAGGGTTCTTCGAGCTGCAGGACCTCGTCGATCAACCGATCGAGGCTGAGCGGTGCGTCCGACAGCTTGACGGGGCGAGCGTAGTCCAGCGTCTCCGAAAGGAGTCCGTTCAATCGATCGACCTCCCCGAGGACGAGCCTGACGCGGCGGAGCTCACGAGCACCAAGTCCAGCGCTGCCGGAAAGCCCCGACAGGGCGAGCTTGATCGACGCGAGGGGGTTCCGCATCTCGTGGGTAAGCATCGCCGCCGTGCGGCCGATTGCCACGAGACGGGCCTCACTGAGCATCTTCCCGTGGGCGTCCTCGAGCTCTCGGGTCCGGGCAGCCACCTCCGCCTCCAATCTGCGCTCATAGGCACGCCCGAGGCCCCGCACGGCGAAATAGCCCAGCAGGGCGATCAGCGCGTAGGTCAGGATCAGCAACGCATCGAGCTGCAGCCGCAGCTCGCCCATGAAATCGTGGAGCATCTTCTCGTCACGGGATACTCCCAACAGCCGTTGCGTGGCAGCAAGTCCGCCGCCATCCCCTTGGGTAAGCCACAGAAGGTGTACCCCTCCATCCGGATTCACGTGACGGGCGGCTCCGGTGAAGGAGGCCCAATCGAGTGCGTGACCATCGAGGGAGGTGGCCTCGTCGAGCCAGGTTTCTTCGAGTGCGGCCGGCAGACGGCCCAAGTGCTCGCTGTCGGCGATGAGCGAGTGGCTGCGCTTATCGACGAGGAAGATCCGGTACCCCATGCCCTGGTAGCGTTTAAGCTCGCCTTGAAGCCTTCCGGAAAGATCATCGCGGTCCGTCGCCTGGGCCAGAGTCGAGTGCAACAGCCGCGAGACGGCGGCCGCAAACTCCTGGTTGTGCTCGATGCCGTGGGCGGTTAGACGTTCCTGTAGATAGCGAAGTACCAGCGCCGTCCCCGAGACGCCGATCGCCGCGGCGATGCAGATCGTGAGAGCCAGGCTAACCCAGGTAATTCTCGACGGGCTCCAGTCGACGGTAGGAACAGCGATTTTCATCAGGCAGGCTCCTGAAAACAGCGCATGAGCAACGAACACTTGAAGTGGGCGCGCTGTATGGACTAAGTCTAGAATGACGAACCGAATCTGATCGGAATCGCCAGATGGCAAACATCCTCATCATTGAGGACGACGAGGTCTTCGGCGAGCTGTTGACCATGCACCTGGAAGACCAGGGACATGATCCTCGGCTTGCGCGCTCCATCGAAGAGGGCCGACGAATGCTCGCCGAACGCTCGCCCGATGCGGTGTTGGTCGACCACCAGCTGCCGGATGGGCTCGGGCTGGACTTGCTCCGCGAGCTGGCGGTGCAACCCGGGCATATCCCGGTGATCATGCTCACCGGGACCAGCGACAATCGCCTTGCGATTGACGCAATGCGTATCGGCGCCTTCGACTTCATCCGCAAACCGTTGGACGAGCTGGAGCTGGACACGACCTTGGCGAACGCCCTGCGCGATCATCGCCTCTCGCGCCAGGTGTCGGCGATCACGAGCAGCGAGGACTACCAGGTCGACGTCGGCCAGATCGTCGGCTCCAGCCCGGCCATTCTGAACGTCTGCAAGACCGTCGGGAGCGTCGCGACGACCAACGCCAGCGTCCTGATCACGGGGGAGAGCGGAACGGGCAAAGAGATCGTCGCACGCGCCATTCATCACCACTCGGGCAGAAGCGGGCTCTTCCTGCCCATCAACTGCTCGGCGTTGGCCGAAAACCTGCTGGAAAGCGAGCTCTTCGGTCACGAGCGAGGCAGCTTCACCGGGGCGGTGAGCAGCAAAGAGGGGAAGTTCGAGCTGGCCATCGACGGTACCTTGTTCCTCGACGAACTGGGCGACATGCCATTGGCACTTCAGGCCAAGCTGCTGCGGGTGCTCCAGGAAGGGACGTTCGAGCGGGTCGGTGGTACGCAGAGCCTGTATACGAACGCCCGCATCCTGGCGGCTACCAACCGGGATATCAAGGCGCTGATTCGCGAGGGGCGCTTCCGCGAGGACCTCTACTTCCGTCTCAACGTGATCGAAATCGACTTGCCTCCCATGCGCGAGCGGCGCCAGGACCTGTCGCTGCTGGTCGAGCACCTGGTCCGAAAGACCAACGCCCGTGAGCACACTGCTATCCGGCACATCGCAGACGGCGCCTGGCGCGTGCTCAGGGACTACGATTGGCCGGGCAACGTGCGCGAACTGGAAAACACGCTCACACGTGCGGCGGTGCTGGCGCGTAATGACACGATCACCTCCGACCTGCTCGCACTGCCGCATACCTTCACCACGGACGGGCCATCGCCAAGCCGAGACGAAGAGAACAGAACTCTCAGGCTGGTGCCACTGGAACAGGTCGAGCGCGAGCACGTCCTGGCGATCCTCGAGCACACCGGCTGGCACAAGGGAAAGGCCTGCGAGATCCTCGGCATTTCCCGGCCCGCCCTGGATCGCCGTATCAGCAAGTACCGACCCGAGTAACCGCGTTCCACATGGGCGCGCACTCGGCCGATCGGCGTCCGGACCCTTCCAGTCCATGATCCGCAAGGCCTTCGGTGAAACCGGGGAGTATCTCCATCCTCGCGCCGTGCGCATGCTATCCTTTTTCAATCGGGCAAGAGGTGCTCTGTCCTGCGGTACCGATCACGTAAACGCACCTCAGGTGTCAGTGACTGTCAAAAATAACAATTATCCCGAAAAGCAACGCAAGCGAAACATGGGCAGAGTTCTATCAACCAGCGTTCTATCGGGCCTCGCCCTGCTCCTGACCCTGTCCACCCATAGCCCGGCCCAAGCGGCCGAGTCCCGTCGCGTCTACTCCTTCGACGACCGACCCACCGACTATGAAGGCGGCCATCCACCCTGGTTCAAGGAGAGCTTTCTCGACCTCGGGGAGGACCTGGACGAGGCGCTGCAGAATGGGAAATCGGGGCTGATCGTCTACTTCGGCCAGGCCCACTGCGCCTACTGCAAGGCGATCATGGAGGAAAACCTGTCGAAACCGGACCTGGTGGAGTATGTGGTCCGGCACTTCGATGTCGTCGGTCTCAACATCCACGATGTGGAGGAGCTCACGGCCCCGGACGGTGAGACCATGACGGTCAAGGAGTATTCCATAAGGGAGAAGGCCCACTTCACCCCGACCCTCATCTTCTTCGGCAAGGACCGTCAGAAGGCGCTGACGCTGAGGGGTTTCTACCCGGCCTACGAGATGCGGGCGGCCCTGGAGTATGTGGCCGACGGCCACTACCAGAGCACTTCGTTCCGCGACTACCTGGCCCAGGCCAACCCTCCGCCCCTGTTCGACGACGAGGAGCTGATCCCCGATCCCCTATTCATGTCGCCGCCCTTCGCCCTCGATCGCAGCCGCTTTCCCGCTAGCCAACCCCTGGCCGTGATTTTCGAACAGCCGAAGTGCCACGCCTGCGACGTGTTGCACAGCGAACCCATGCAGGACCCCCTGGTGCGCGAGCGGCTGAGGGACTTCGAGGTGGCGCAACTGAACGTGTGGGACCGGGAAACCCCCGTACTCACTCCGGATGGCCGCCGGCTGACCCCCCAGGAGTGGGCCGCGGACCTAAAGCTCTTCTATACACCAACCCTGGTCTTCTTCGACGACAAGGGCGAAGAGGTCTTGCGCATCGACTCGGTGGTCCAGTTCTTCCGCCTCGGCGGCGTGCTGCGCTACGTCGCCGAAAAGGCCTATCTCGAGCATCCGCTGTTCCAGCAGTGGAAATACGCCCACGCCAAGGAAGAAAGGGAGGCCTTCGCCGCCAAGCCCGCGACCGGGACACCCTGAGCCGCTCGGGATGCCCCGTTGTTTCCAGCAGTAATTCGTCACGAACTTCCGAGAACTCCCCAGCTCCCCACCGCCTCGCACGCGGTGACCTACTCCGGGGAAATTCGCTGGAGTGTAGGTCCGGAACCCTCTGCAGACCTGCAGACTCGATCGGCGCAGGTCCGGCGTGTCCCGGCAGCGGCCACGTTAGCGTCTTGCGGACTGACCGTCGGCCTGTCTCATCGGCGGCAACTGTGTCCCAGTTGCTGACATTCGCGCCGAAGAATTTCGACCCGAGGTTTTTCCGGAATGAACGCATTCCCTCTGCAGTGGTTGACGGCCGCTTCGTGTTACACAACGGCCAGCCAGAGAGATGCAGTCGGCGTCGTGCCATTCAGGTCTGAACCGTTCCGGGTTCCAACCGAATACCGACGGGTAACGGGCCCCGCCGGTTCAATCCCGCCAAGCTGGATGTTTGCCCGGATTGCGCTAGACTTTGGCGTGACAGACTTGCTCCCAACTCGGCTGGCACGCCGGCTGCGACCTGCTCCAAGCTTGGGGTTGGGTATCATACTCAACCACGCGTCAGTATGTCGCCGAAGGAAACGGACATGCTTCAAAAGGGACTGAGCACCTTCGCCAACCTCAAGAGTTTGCTCGACCCTGTCTTCAACTGGTTCGGCTTTTTAATACGCTGGCTCTTCATTCTTTTCCTATTCGTGTATCTGCTGGCATTGGTGTCGACCCTGTTCGAGGCACACGGTTTTCAGCAGTTCGTGGCGAAGCTTATTGTGGCGGAAGGAGACGCGGCCGACCGGGCAAGCGAAACACGTAAGCGCGAAGTCCTGCTTGCGGTCCGTGCCGCCTCTGATCGGCTCGAGTCGGGACAGGTCCGCGAGGGGCTCTACGATCAGATCGCCGCGCGCCTCGATTCCCTCTACGGGGCGACTGCCGCGATCATTAGCGTTACGGGTTCTTTCGTCGCCCAGCAGGACGAGAAGGCGGCCATTCGCGCCGGGCAGCAATACGCCAAGCTGGTGAGGGATCTCGAGGGTGCCGCCACCTCGATTCAGGACCAGCTAGCCGAACAGGAGGTTGCGGCGCCGAAACCCCCGGACCCGGCAGAGGTGGGAGCCGATTCCAGCGGTCTCTTTCGAATCGATCGCAGTGCTCTGCGTAACCTTCGCGACGCCTTCGGCCAGCTCGAAAACCATGAGCCGCGGGTGGTGACGGCGAGCGTGAAGCCGCCGTCTCGGCCCAACGGAGAGACGCAGCCGGAGACCGGCGAGACGCCCGCGGAAGAGGCCGCGGTTACCCAGACGAAAGTCCAGGCGGAGATCATCGAGAGCTACCGGAACGCCATGGCGGCACTGGCAGCCGTCGTCGATTCCATGAAGTTCGCGGTCCTCAAGTCCAGCTTGGAGGACCTGCAGGCAGAGCTGGACGTCGCTGCCGAGGGGGCTCAGACCCTCGCTTCGCTGGATGACAAGCTGGCGCATGCGGGAATGGTCATGGCGGTGGCGGTGAAGAAATCCGATGCCGCGCCGGACGGGGGAGAGACGGCGAAGAGGCGTGACGACGACCGCGCCATCCTGCTCTCATCATCCAAGCGTTCCATCCCCGACGGGAGCCTGCTCAGCGTACGCCCGACGCCGATAGAGGACGACCGCGTACCCCTGATTCGTTTCTGGCTCAATCAAGCCGGCGTCCTGGATGAGGGAAACCTCGACGACCCTCGATATGACCGCGCGGTGGCGGACGGCGTGCGAGCGTTCCTCCAGGGGGAGCGCGACGAAGGCAAGACCGTGCGCATTATCGACGACCAGGCAGCAGGCGAGTTTCGCACGCTCATGAACGCCTGGATTCAGGAGCAGGAACAGGCGGGTCGGTATCGCTTCACGGACGGCGGGGACTCGAATGAGGAAACGAGCGGCAAGAACGCGGAAGAGACAGCCGAAGACCGCGGGACCGATACCCACGATCGATTCCGGGACAAGATCGCGGAGGTGAGAGATCGACTGGACGAGATCCGCTTTGCGCTGCTCGACCGCGGCCAGGATCTGCAGGCCGCCCGCGCGATGTCCAGACCCTTGTCGGACATCAAGGCCGCCGCTCTGGCACTCGGGACCATCACCCTTAAGGCATCCCCGCGCTCGGCACAGGCGGGGCCGGATCAACGCACCCCGGATCAGATCTACCAGCAGGAAACCGAGAATCTGCGCAACGCGATTTCAGAGATCGAAAAGGTTCTGGATCAGGACCTCTCGCCCGACCATGTCATCGCCGAGGCGATCGGACATAATGTGCCCAACCGCTACCGGGCCGCGCGCGCGATCTGGCGAGCCTATGTGGCGTTGGGGGATTACCAAAGCGTCCTGACCCCGCTGGCCGTGAGTGCCGGCACCACCGGGGACACGTCGGCAGCGGCATCGAGCCCGGCGGATAAAGTCGTCGGCGAAGGCGATGGGGCCGGGTTCTGGCATACGCTCAAAGAGTGGGTTAAGGGTTTGGGGACTTACTTGAAGACCTTCGGGTTCAACGCCCAGCGGATCGCCACATCGGGCACACAGATCCTGGACCTGCTCGTGATCTTCGTGATGGGAGCCATCGGCAGCCTGATCTTCATCACAAAAAGGCAGCTGAAGCTCGTGATGTACGGACTCCAATTGAGCTCGGACGTTTCGCGATCGTTTGCCTGGTACGTGTTTCGCCCCATCTTCGGAGTCATCGTCGCCTTCGCCCTCTTCCTACTCTACAAGGCCGGCCAGATCGCTTTGGGTGCAGGGACTGTCGGCAGTCTCTCGTCCGACGTCAACCTGCCCATTCTCAGCATCCTCGCCCTGTTCGCCGGATTGCTGGCGTTCCAGACACTGAACATGATCGAGTCCAAAGGTGCGGTATGGATCGACTCCATGAGACGGGTCAACCTGTACGCACCGGGCCTCCAGCGAGTCCTGTCCGAAAAGGACGTTCAGATCGGAGCGCTCGCGACGCACGTCGGCGCCACCGATATTCAGGTCGAACGCTGGATGGCGAGCATGGACATGGTGACACCGGAGATGCAGGATCGCATCCTCACCTGGCTGGATGTTCGCCGGGATCAGGTGTTCAGCGATCGGAAGTTCGGCGATTCGGCGGACCGGGAGCCCAGGGTTGCAAAGGGACTCGCGGACGCCATGGCACGTCAGCAGATCGACGACGCGGGACTCGCCGAGCTTCTGGGAACCGAAGCGGATCGCGTGACCCGCTGGCGCGAGCAGGAGCTCTTGGTGCCGCCGGCCATGCAGCGGCGTCTGGCGGAGGTCCTCAAGACGACCCACAGCCAGCTCTTCGGGAGCGCAGCCGACGCGGGTGCCGAGGGACGCTGGGCGGTGGGTCTGCGGCGGCTGATGGCGGACAAAAAAATCACGAGTGATCAGTTGGCGGAAAGGATCGACTGCAATCCCAAGACTCTGCGCGACTGGATGGAGCTGGCGGTCCGGGTTCCCAAGGACCGTCAGGAAATGCTGGAAGCGAAGCTCGAACCGGCGGTGGACATCTTCAGTGCGGAGCGCCCGAGCACCGGGCGCTGGGCCCTGCATCTGCGCGCACGAATGGCCGACGCAAAAACCAGCGCCGAGTCTCTGGCCCGGGCAATCGACACGGATCCAGACCGTGTGCGCGACTGGAGAGAAATGGTTCCGGACACGAAGCGCGGCCGGGTGGCGGCGGCGACCCAGGCGGCTATCGCGCAGCAGCTCGGCGTCGAGCAAGCGGACCTGTTTGGTGACACTCGCCCAGAGGCCCAGTTCCGGACGCTGGAGCCAACCGTCTTCTCGGCTGCCGCGAAGGTCTGGCATACGAAAGAGGAGAGCGATCAGGACGTCTACGCGGCACTGGCAAGCGTCCTAGACGTGGTGCCGGAGCTAATACAACGCTGGTCTTCGGGCAAGGAAGCGGTGGCGCCGGAGACCGCCAAGGTCATCAAACAGATGCTTGGTGCATATACCAAAGAGGAGAGCCTGTTCCGGGATACCGGATGAGAACTGCAGGTTGCGGCTAAAGACTGCCCCACACAGACTACTCAAAGAATCGAGGCGCCGTCCTCAAAGTCGAATGGATCAGTCGGGAATCAAGGCCCGACAGTTACCGGCCTGGTATCGCGCCGTTATGGATCTGCGCGAGAACGCAAATTCCGACACGGTCTTACACGCGGCGGACTTCCTGTGCCTTGTCCTCTCCACCGGTCAGCGGAGGCATGAAGCGCTGACGGTCCATTGGCAGCAGGTCGATCTCGAGGAACGGACGTTCCGACCACCGGAACCGAAGAAGCATGAACCGTTGACGTTGTCGCTGTCCAACTAACTGCACTCGATGCGTGCGGAGCGGCAATTGAAATCGGTCGACGTCTACGTCTTTCCGGGCCGTGGTGGACATTGGCACTTGGTCGAGCCGAAACAGCAGGTTCAGCAAGTCGTCGAGAGTTAGGATGGTCAGCTCAACATCTACGGTTCGAGGCCAACCTCTATTACGATCGCCGATCTCGCCACACCCCCTAAGTCATCGGGGGGCAGGAGATTAACCGGAATCGAATTCACGTATCGGGACGTGTTGGTGACTACCGAATAACGAGCGAAATCCAACTGCTGCGTATTTCGGCCCATCGTGACCACCCATTTCGTTTGATCGTGACCGCCCGTTTCGGGCGAACGTGACCGGCGATTTCATTTCATCGTGACCGATTCTCACCGGATTTCCGGAATCGGCGGTCACGATCCCGGAATCACCGGTCACGATCCCCGGAATCGATCGTAGCGTGCTGGATTTCCTTTACTTTTTCTGGCATCAACCCCCGCCTTTTGCTGTAGCGAGGGGAAGATGCCAGGCAAGAGGAGTCCAATGCGAAAAATCACCGAAGTCCTGCGACTGAAATTCGAGGCGAAGCTCAGCCACGATCAGATCGCCCGCGCCGTCGGTCTCTCCAAGGGAGGGGTCGGCAAGTACGTCAGCCTGGCCAAGGCCCGGGGGCTCTCCTGGCCGCTCCCCGAGGGCATGGACGAGGCCGCGCTTCAGGCGCGGCTCTATCCGCCGCGACAGGCCTCGACTCGCTTCATCGAGCCCGATCACGCCAGGATCCACACCGAGCTCAAGCGCAAGGGCGTCACGCTGCAGCTGTTGTGGTCGGAGTACGTGGCCGAGGTCGGGGAGCGGGCTTACCGTTACACCCAGTTCTGCGAGCACTACCGCCAGTGGGTCAAGCTAGCGGAAAAAGCGGGACGGACCCTGAGGTATCCCCAGATTATTGCTCTTTAATATAATAGGTTGCGGCGCACTTTTAACGTAGAGTTGAACATGCATGGGGTTTTGTGGTTCCTGGAAAGCGACCAAACCCACCAGGAG